>DATJOB010000077.1:0-2313 GCA_035507475.1 Allostellaceae bacterium
GTGGCGCCGGCGAGGTCGCCGCGCTCGCAGAGCAGCACCTTGAGCCCGCGCCCGGCAGCGTCGCGCGCGATGCCGACGCCGTTGATGCCGCCGCCGACGACGAGCAGGTCGAAGCTCTCGCTCATGGCGGCGAGCATAGCATCAACGCCGCGGACCGCGCCGGCCGCGCCGGACACAACCTTGGCGATTGCGCGGCGCGTCCGGCGGCCATAGCTTTCCAGCGACGCGGGAGGCGGAGGACATGATGCGGCGCGCGGGCTTGACGACGGGATTGACGATGGCGGCGGCGGTGCTCTTCGTGCTGGCGAATGCCGGCGCGGCGCTCGCCGACTATGGCGCGATCGCCTACGACCAGGGGAGTTGCTCGGTCGGGCGCAGCTGGCATTACAACAGCCCGCGCCGCGCCGCCGATGTGGCGTTGTCCGAGTGCGGCCATTCCGGCTGCCGCATCATCCTCGAGATCGGTCCCGGCCTGTGCGGCGCGCTGGCGATCACCGACAATTGCCGCGGCTATGGCTGGGCGAGGCGCGAATCGCGCGATGCTGCGCGCCTCGCGGCGATGGAGAACTGCCAGCATTACAACGCCGGGCAGTGCACGGTCAGGACCGTCGACTGCAACCACTGAACGCGCTCGCGCCTCGACCCGGCCGCTACGGGGCGGCGAGCGCCGCCGCCGCGTCGGCGCGCGCGATCCATGCGGTGTCGTGCGCCGGTGCCTTGTTCGCGTCGTAGCCGGCGAAATAGAGCGCGTCGTCGCCGGCGAAGGGCGAGGCGCCGATCGCCCGAACCGAGACCAGCGGCCGTGGAAACCGCGCGTCGATCCGATGCAGCGCGAAGCGCCCGTCGGGCCAGCGCACGATGTACCAGCCGCCGCTTTCGAGACGGCCATAGCCGACATCGACGACGGCGTGGCCGGGCGCGACCGCCGCGCCTGGCGGGATGAACGCCTCCAGCCCGAAAACCAGCGCCTCGCCGCGCCCCGCCCGGCGCAGCCGCGTCATGTCGTTATAGGCCGCGATCGTGTAGCCGACCCGCATCCCCCAGGCGCGCGCGAGGAACGGCAGAAGCTCGAGCTCGGTCGTCTCGGCGCCGCTTGCCGGGTCGATCCTGACCAGCCGCGCCGCGCTGCCCTCGATCGCCGCCAGCAGCTGCTCGCCGCCGCCCGGGACGGCGACCGCGGTCAGTCCGCGCAACCCGGTCTCGGAGAAGCCCGGGCGAGGATTGGTGTAGACGACGCGCCATTGCGGCCGCGGCCCGTCGATCCGCTCGTAGACCTGCTGGCCGATTGCGGCATAGAGCCGGCCGTTGCACTCGGCGAAGCTACTGACGCGAACCTTGCCCGAAGCCCCGCCAAGCCCGGACGTGCCGAGGCCGGAGGCGTCGAGCTCCGGTGCGGCGCCCCAGCGCACGCGGCCCGGCGCGGCCGGGTCGAAGACGCCGGCGAAGATGCCGCGCGGCGCGTCGCCGGCAAACACCAGATCGGCCCCGGTCGCGCTGTCGCGATGCGTCGCGAAGCTGCGGATCTGCGGCAGAAAATGCGGCTCCGGCCGATCCTCGGCAAGCGTGACCGCGCTCCATGTCCCGGTCGCGTCGTCGCGGGTGAAGACACGCGACGCGCCGCCGAGGTCCCAGGTCGAGGCGATCAGCAGCGCCGCCGGGCGCGGCAGCGGCCGGCCCGCGCCGTCATGCGCGAAGACCGCCTCGCCGAGCGCCCCGACCGCGAGGTCGCGCGGCCGCCCGTTGGGCATCGGCTCGGCGAAATCGTGATCGACGCGCCAGCGCCCGCCCGGCTGGTCGAGCACCAGGATCTGCGCGCCCTGCGCGCCTTCCGGGCCGGGCCGGTCCTCCCAGTAGCCGTTGCCGGCATAAAGCCGCCCGGCATGCGCGGCGAGGAGCCGCATCTCGGTGCCGCCGGCAAAGCGCCCCGCCGGGTCGGCGTAGCCCGCGACATAGGAGACCGCAAAGCCTTGCGCCCCGGCCGGCGCGGCGAGCGCGCACAGCGCGAGGACCGCGCCGAGGCGGGCGGCGGCGCCGCGCATCGCTCAGGTGCCGATCGCGAGCGTGCCGCTGAGCTTGCGGAGCAGCGCGATCGCCGAGAGCGGCGTCAGCCGGCCGGTCTTCGGGTTTTCCAGGCTCGGCACGTTCTCGATCTGCATCGAGAAGCGTGCGGCGTCGGCCTCGACCTCGATGCGGTGGATGTTGCGGTCGACGCCGGGGTCGGCCCAGATCTCGATCGTCGTGCGATCGGGGCCGATCCCGGCGAGGGCGAGCGCCGCGGCGACATTGACGTTGGCGGGGAAGCCGCGCGCCGCT
>DATJOB010000078.1:0-13608 GCA_035507475.1 Allostellaceae bacterium
CAGCACGCTGCCGCTGACGGCCGCCAAAGCCGCGGGCCAGAGCCGCGTCGCGCTCATGGCAGCGAGCGAGCGGGAACCCCAAATCTCCCGCCACGTTTCTTAACCAAGGTTGAATCAATGTCGAACATGACGCTCATAGAAGTGATTGGGATCGGCGCGGCGGTCTGTCTCCTGGTGGCGCTGTGGGCGCGGCCGGTCGGCATGTTCGCGATCGTCTTTGCGCTGGCGGTCGTCGGCGCGGCGATCCTCGTCAGCTGGAACGATGTTCAGGCCGTGCGGGCCAATCGCGCGGCGCGCGCCGCGCTCCAGCAGGAGCAGGCGAGTTCCTCTCCCGCCGTAACGGTGCCGCCCGCAGGATATGCGCACGCCGGATCATAGCCGCTATTCGGCGGGCCGCTGATAGCACACGCGGCCATCGCGCAGCGTCGTCTGTACGATGAGCCGCCGCTTCGCGGTGACCGTCGCGCCGTCGCTGTCGGTCAAGTCGAAATTGCCGTCGCGCAGCTCAAGGATCGCGATGTCGGCGTTGGCGCCCGTCTTCAGCGTGCCGACCGTGCCCTCGTAGCCCATGATCTTGGCCGGGCTCGCGGTCGAGCGGCGGATGATCTCGTCGAGCGACAGGCCGAAATGCAGGAGCTTCGACATCGTCGTCGGCAAGTCCCAGACCGGGCCGCGCGTCGCGCTGGTGAGCGTCAGGTCGGTCGAGATCGTATCCGGCAGGAAGCCTTGGTCGAGCGCCTTCTCGATCATCCGGAAATTGAAATGGTTCCGGCCATGTGCGCAGTCGAAGATGATGCCGTGCCGCTGCGCCTCGACGACCTCCTTCAGCACGAACTGCTTCTCCTGGCCCATGATGCCGTTGGCTCTGCCGTGGTAGCAGTGGGTGACGATGTCGCCCGGCTTCATCGGCTCGATCAGATCGGGAAGCGGGATCGGCGAATCGGTGATGTGCATCATCATCGGCACGCCGCCCGCCATGTCGGCCGCCTTGCGCGCCAGCTTGACCGGCTCGTTCGAATATTCCCATACCAGCCCCGGCCCGAAGCGCAGCTTGACGCCGATCGCCAGGTCGGGGTTCTCGCTGATCGTGCGGGCGCAGCCTTCCGGGTCGGCATAGGGGAAATGATGCAACTCGCCGGTGCCGCGCGTGCCGCCGATGATGCCGATCGCCGACAAATTGACAAAGGCCCGCACCCGCGTGCGGATCTCGCGGTCGAGCACCTGGCGCAGCCCGGCGAACCCGGCCGACCCGGCGCTACCCGCATCGCACAGCGTGGTGACGCCGCTGGCGCGGCAGAGGCCGTCAGTATGGCCGCCCATGTCATGCGCGTTGACGAAGACATGCGCATGCATGTCGACGAGGCCGGGGGTGACGTAATGGCCCTTGGCGCTCAGCGTCTGCCGCGCTTCGTTGCGCGGCAGGTTGGCGCCGACCGCGACGATCTTGCCGCCGGCGACCCCGACATCCATGCGCCCTTTGAGCCCGGCGCCGGGATCGAGCACCTCGCCGTCGGTCAGCAGCAGATCGTATTTCATCGCGCTCCTCGCATCCTCATGGCGAGCCTAGCGAAAGCATTGGTGAATGTCATTCCGTGGCGCCGCGAAACGGCGCCGTGGAACGACAGCCGATGCTGCAAATCAGCCTCGCGCCCGGCGCGCAGATTGGGCGATTGTCCGCCGTGGCCGATCGCCATACCCTCGCCGGCCTTGCCGGAACGGGCAGGCACGGAGAGACAGGTTTGACCGAGACCGTCGCGCAGCAGATGCGGCCGGCCGTCATCGTCCCGCATCGCGGGCTGGTGCTCGGTGCCGCGCTGACCGCGACCTTCATGCCGGCGGTGGAAAGCTCGATCGTCGCCACCGCGATGCCGACCATTGTCGGCGAGCTCGGCGGCTTCGATTTGTTCAGCTGGGTGTTCGCCGCCTACCTGCTGAGCATGGCGGTGATGATCCCGATCTACGGCCGGCTTGCCGACATCTACGGCCGCAAGCGGGTGTTCTTCATCGGCACCGGCATCTTCATGGTCGGCACGACGCTGTGCGGCCTGGCGACCAGCATGCCGATGCTGATCCTGTTCCGCGCGATCCAGGGCTTTGGCGGCGGCGCGGTCCAGCCGATCGCGATGACCATCCTCGGTGACATCTATACGCCGGCCGAGCGCGCCCGCATCCAGGGCTACAGCTCGAGCGTCTTCGGCATCTCGGCGGTGACCGGCCCGGCGCTCGGCGCCTTTCTGGTGCAGCACGTCCATTGGTCGGTGGTGTTCTGGATCAACCTGCCCATCGGCATCGTCAGCATCATCCTCTTCGCGGTGCTGCTGCCCGAGAAGATCGAGCGCCGGCCGCACCAGATCGACTATATCGGCGGCCTGTTGCTGGCGATCGGCGTCGGCGCGGTGATGGCGGCGCTGATCCAGGCCGCCTCGCTCGGCTTGGCGACGAGCGCCCTGCTGATGGTGCTGGGCGCGCTCGCGCTGGTCGCGCTGGCGCTCTACGAGCAGCGCCTCAAGGAGCCGATGCTGCCGCTGGTGCTGTGGCGTCGGCGGGTGGTGCTGCTGTGCAACCTCGCCGGTCTCGGCGCGGCCGCGACGATGATGTCGGTCGCGGCCTTGCTGCCGGCCTATGTCCAGGGCGTGCTCGGCCGCGGCCCCGGCGTGGTCGGGGTGGTCGTCGGCGCGACCTCGGTGAGCTGGATGTTCGCCGCGTTCGCCGCCGGCCGGCTGATGATCCGCAGCTCGTACCGGGTGACCGCGGCGATCGGCGGCGCCTGCCTGGTGGCCGGCGCGGTGATGCTCACCGCGCTCGAGCCGGCGAGCACGCCGCTCTGGGCCACCGCCGCGGCGTTTGTCGTCGGCATCGGCATGGGGTTCTGCAACACCACCTTCCTCGTTGCGATCCAGGCCGATGTCGCGTTTCATCAGCGCGGCCTCGGCACCAGCTCGCAGATGTTCATGCGCATCATCGGGCAGTCGCTCGGCGCGGCGTCGTTCGGCGCGATCCTCAACCTCGGCGTCGAACGGCTGCTGCCCGGCGCCGGCGGCATGATCAACCGCATGCTCGATCCGGCGAGCCGTGCCGAGCTCGACCCGGCGACCCTGGCGCGGCTCGCCCAGGCGGTCCATGCCGCCGCGCATTACGCCTTCTGGCTGGCGGTGGCGATCGCCGCGCTCACCCTGATCGCCGGGCTTGCCTTGCCGGCGCGGCTCAGCCCGATCAGGAGCGCGGGCTGATCCGCATTGCCGATCGCCCGGCATCGGCCGGCCTATCAGCTATGCGAGGGGCAGGGGCGAGGGGCGGCGAAACAGCTCCCGGTCGCCGGGAGGGTTCATCAAGAACCGGCGAGCGCCGCCTTGTAGGCGCTGACCGCCGACTGCCAGCCCATCTTCAGCGCATCCGCGGTCAGCTCGTGGCCGATCGACGCCTCGGCGAGGTTGGGCAGCGCCGCTACCAGGTCGGGCAGGTTGGCGAGATTGAGGTCGTGCCCGGCATTGACTACCAGCCCGCAGTCCGCCGCCCGCGCCGCGGTCTCGGCACAGGCCGCGCGCATCCTCGCCGCGTCGCCGTGGCGGAACGCGTCGGCATAGCTGCCGGTATAGATCTCGACCCCGTCGGCGCCGGTGCCGGGCACCCGCTCGACCACCGCCGGGTCGGGATCGATGAAGAGGATCACCCGCGAGCCCATCTGCTTCAGCCGCGCCACCGCCTCGCTGACGAGCGGCGTGTCGCGGTTGTCGAGCCGCCAGCCCTCCTCCGAGGTCAGGACGCCCGGCCCGTCCGGCACCAGCGTGCACTGCTCCGGCCGCACCTCGGCGACGATCTGGTAATAGCGCGGGTCGGGATAACCCTCGACATTGAGCTCGCAGGCCGGCCGCCACGGCAGCATCAGCACCGCCAGCTCGGCCACGTCGCTGCCGCGGATGTGCCGCTCGTCGGGCCGCGGATGGACGGTGATGCCCTGCGCCCCGGCCTCGTAGGCGAGCCGCGCGAAGTCGAGCACGTCGGGCACGCCGGTGCGCCGCGAATTGCGCAGCAGCGCGATCTTGTTGAGGTTGACGCTCAGCCTGGCCATCGCCCTATCCTAGTTTCCCGGAGGTGACGGTACCAGTCCGCTCCCCGCCCCGCCGGCCCGCGCGAGTATGCTGGTCGGGGGTGGGGAGCGAACCGGTGCCGGAGGCGGGGCGGATGGCCCTCGCCTCACCTGATAAACGGAGGAAACGCCATGTCGGTCGTGCTGGGCAGCGAGGGGTTCCGCTACCGGGTCGAGGACGGCTGGGCCAAGCTGCCGCCGGGCATGGAGTTCGACGCCGACGTCGCCGCGGTCGGCGTCGACAAGCACGACAACGTCTATGCCTTCAACCGCGGCAAGCATCCGATGTGCGTCTTCGACCGCGACGGCAATCTGCTGCGCAGCTGGGGCGAAGGCGTCTTTGCCCGGCCGCACGGCGTCTTCATGGCGCCCGACGACACGATCTGGCTGACCGATGACGGCGACCACACGGTCCGCCAATGCACGCTCGACGGCAAGGTGCTGCTGACCCTCGGCGTGCCGGGGAAGCCAGCGCCCTACATGTCGGGCGAGCCGTTCCACCGCTGCACCCACACCGCGCTGTCGCCGCAATGCGACCATGTCTACGTCTCCGACGGCTACGGCAATTCGCGCGTCCACAAATACACCGCCGACGGTCGGCTGGTGATGTCGTGGGGCGAGCCCGGCACCGATCCCGGCCAGTTCAACATCGCGCACAACATCTGCTGCGACCCGGACGGCTATGTTTTCGTCGCCGACCGCGAGAACCACCGCGTCCAGGTGTTCGACGGCAACGGCCGATATGCCGGCCAGTGGAACAACATGCACCGCCCCTCCGGCCTCTACCTCGAGCCGGGCAAGGAGGGGCGCATGTATATCGGCGAGATCGGCCCCGACATGGCGGTCAACATCGAGCTGCCGAATTGCGGCCCGCGGGTCAGCATCTATACCCATCAGGGCGAGCTGCTGGCGCGGCTCGGTCACGCCCATGCCGGGCTCGCCCCCGGCCAGTTCATCTCGCCGCACGGCATCGCGGTCGACGCTCGCGGCGACATCTATGTCGGCGAGGTCAGCTACACCAACTGGGGGCGCCGCGTGCGCGCCAGGGGCGAGCAACTTCCCCCCGGCCTGCGCAGCCTGCAAAAGCTGGTGAAGGTGGATTAGCTCAAGAAATCCGCTGATCCCGCAGAGGAGGGACCGATCATGGAAAATCCGCGCTGGAAGCGCCGCCCGCCGGGCTCGACCTGGGGCGATTGGGGGCCGGACGATCAGCTCGGCCGGCTCAACCTCCTGACCGCGGACAAGGTCAAGGCCGGCGTCGCCGAGGTCAGCGAGGGCAAGACCTTCTGCCTGTCCTTGCCGCTCGACTACCCCGGCGGCACCGTGGTGAACCCGCGTCGCCACCCGCCGCGGCTGATCGCCAACCAGCGGCAGGGCATGCCCTACATCGCCTACCCGCTCGCCCGCGAGAACCCGCAATTCCTCGACGTCATCTGCGACGACGTGGTCGAGATGACACTGCAATATTCGACGCAGTGGGACAGCCTCGCGCATGTCGGCCAGCTGTTCGACGCCGACGGCGACGGCAAGCCGGAGATCGTCTTCTACAACGGCTTCCGCGCGGGCGAGCACATCATCGGGCCGGTCGACTATCGCGACGGCGGCGCGGTCGAGCGCGGCGAGCATGTCGGCGCGCTGGCGCTGGGGATCGAGAATCTCGCGGCGCACCCGGTGCAGGGGCGCGGCGTGATGATCGACCTCGAGGCGCATTGCGGCCGCGGCGAGGAATTCGTCGGCTATGACCGGCTGATGCGGATCATGGAGGCCGACAAGGTCGCGGTCGAGGAGGGCGACCTCGTCTGCTTCCGCACCGGCTACGACCGGGTCATCCTCGACATGAACAAGAAGCCCGACGCGGCGACGCTCGCCGCCAATCCCGGCGCCGGGCTCGACGGCCGCGACGAGCGGCTCCTCAACTGGATCACCCGATCGGGGGTGGTGGCGCTGATCTCGGACAACCGCGCGGTCGAGCAGATGCCGTCGCGGCCATGCGAGGGCGAGGATCTCTGCGCTTCGCTGCCGCTGCACGCGCATTGCCTCTTCAAGCTCGGCGTCTATCTCGGCGAAATCTGGTATCTCTCCGAGCTCGCCGACTGGCTGCGCGCCAACGGCCGCAGCCGCTTCCTGTTGACCGCCCCGCCGCTCAGGCTGCCGGGCGCGGTCGGCTCGCCGGCCAACGCGGTCGCGACGGTTTGACGGAGGGGAGCATGTTCGATCTCGACCGGTTCATCGCCGATTGCCGCACCGCGGTCGCCGAGGACGCGAGCCACAAGGCGGTGCGCGAGGTGGTCGCCCGCGCGGTCGGCGAGCCGCAGCCGGTGCTGCGCGCGCTGGGCGAGCCGCGCGAGGCCGGCGTCAAGCTGCTGCATCGCGGCGAGGACGTCACGATCTTCAACGTGGTCTGGGCGCCGTTGATGACGATCCTGCCGCACGACCACCGCACCTGGGCGGTGATCGGCGTCTATGGCGGGCGCGAGGACAACGTCTACTGGCGCCGGCTCGGCGGCATGGCCGGGCACAGCCGCATCGAGGCGGCGGGCGCCCGCTCGCTGTCGACCGGCGACGTCGAGCCCCTGGGGCGCGACATCGTCCATTCGGTGATCAACCCGATCCCGCGGCTGACCGGCGCGATCCACGTCTATGGCGGCGATTTCGTCGCGATCGCGCGCAGCGAGTGGGACCCGGAGACGCTCGCCGAGCGGCCCTACGACCACGAGACCAACTTCCGCTCCTTCGCCGACGCGCAGCGGCGCTTCGAGGCCGCGGCATGAGCGCGCCGGCGGCGGACGCGCCGCGTCGCGTCAGCCTCGCCCTGCCGCTGCAGATGCTGGCCGGGCTGGTGATCGGCCTCGTCATCGCGCTGGTGTGGCCCGCCGCAGCGGTCCACCTGCAGCCGATCGGCACCGCCTTTATCGAGGCGATCCGGATGATCATCATCCCGCTGCTCGTCGCCTCGGTGACGCTCGGCACCTACAAGATGGGCGCCGACATCCGGCAACTCGGCCGGGTCGCGGCGATCAGTTTCGGCTGGTTCTATTTCGCCACGTTCTGCGCGATCGTCATCGCGCTGGTGCTCGACGGGGTCTTCCACCCCGGCGTCGGCGTCGGGCTGGTGCCGACCGGCAGCATACCGCCCAACCTCGCGGTCTCGATCGACTGGGTCAAATTCCTGCTCGACCTGATCCCGTCCAACATCGTCGCGGTGATGGCCTCGGGCAAGCTGTTGCCGACGCTCGTCTTCTCGGTGCTGTTCGGGGTCGCGCTCGCCGGGATCGGCGAGCACGCAAAACCGCTGGTCGGCCTGCTCGAGGCGATCCTGCTCGCGATGTTCCGGTTGACGCGCTGGATCATCGCGCTGTCGCCGCTCGCGATCCTCGCGATCATGGGCTACCTGTTCGCCACCCAGGGCCTCAAGGCGGTGCTCGGCCTCGCCAAGCTGATCGGCCTGATGTATCTCGGGCTCGCGATCGAGATCGTGATCTTCTGGGTGCTGCTATGGGGGATGGGCGACCGCCCGCTGCAGACCTTCCGCGCGATCCTCGAACCGCTGCTGCTCGCCTTCACGACGCGCTCGTCGGAGGTGACGCTGCCGGTCCACATGGAAATCCTCGAGCGCATCGGGATCCCCAACAAGATCGTCTCGGTGGTGCTGCCGCTAGGCTACAGCTTCAACCAGGACGGCTCGATCCTCTACCAGGCGCTCGCCGTCACCTTCATGGCCGAAGCCTACAATGTGACGCTCGGCTGGTCCGAGCTGCTGACCATCCTCGTCACCGTGCTGATCGCCAGCAAGGGCGGCGCCAACATCCCGTCCGGGTCGCTCGTCATCCTCGCCACGGTGCTGGCCGCGATCGGCCTGCCGGTCGAGGCGATCGCCCTCGTTGCCGGGGTCGACGCGTTCATGGATATGGGCCGCACCGCGGTCAATGTGCTCGGCAACACCGTGGCGACCAAGCTCGTCACCCGTTTCGGGGGCGCGGCGGCGGCGGGCGAGGACGAGCTGTCCGACGCCGTCCGACAGGTGGCGTGACGACCGACCTGCGGCGCGCCGATCTCCGGATGGTCTCACACGGGGTCGAGCTCGCGGAGCGCGGTTCGCACTTCCATCGCGAAATTGAAGAGCGACAGCGTAAACAGCGTCACCGCGATCCCGAACAACAACCCCGCGCCGTAGATGTGCTGAAGCCCGATGAATGTGAATAACGCCATCACGATGAGCAGAAATGTCGTGGCGATGCCAGCGAGCAGCGCGAGATAGGCTGCCCGGTGCAGCAGAACGATTCGACGTTTCAGGCCGGCGATCGGATCCTTGGGCTTGGCGCCGTCGCCATGGGCGTGAATCTGACCCGTCAGCGTGGTGATCCTCGACATCAGGATCGATATGAACGCGGCGATGCCGCCGAGCAGGAAGGCAGGTGCGGCCGCCTGCGCAAACATCGCCTGCAGTTGAGCCGCGTTCGGCACAAAGTTCATGACGATCCCCTCCCTGCTGCGCCGAACCCCCGGCAGGTCGTGCGGAGCTGGCTCCCCACGGCGCTTCCTACCCCATCGTCGAATTGAAGGCACCGCCGTCCAAGAGCAGGTTCTGGCCGACGATGAAGCCGGACGATGCGGCGCAGAGAAAGGCGCAGGCATCGCCGAACTCCGCCGGGTCGCCGACCCGCCCGGCCGGCGTCGCGCCGCCGCGCCTGGCGAGGATGTCCTCGAACGGAACACCCTGCTGGCGCGCATCGTATTCCATGCTCGAGCGCAGCCGGTCGGTGAGGAAGGGCCCGGGCAAGAGGCCATTGATCGTCACGTTGTGCTTGGCCACCTGGCGCGCGAGGCCGGCGCAGAACGCGGTGAGCCCGGCGCGCGCGCCGTTCGACATGCCGAGATTGGGGATCGGCGACTTCACCGAGCCCGAGGTGATGTTGACGATGCGGCCGAAGCGGCGCTCGCACATCCCGTCGACCACCGCCTTGATCAGCATGATCGGGGTCAGCATGTTGGCGTTGACCGCCTTCTGCCAGTCGGCGACCGTCCATTCGCGGAAATCGCCGTGCGGCGGGCCGCCGCAATTGTTGACGAGGATGTCGGGGTTCGGGCAGGCGGCGAGCGCCGCCTGGCGTCCCTCCTCGGTCGCGATGTCGCCGGCGACCGCTGTGACCTTAGCGCCGGTTTCCTTGCGGATCTCCTCGGCGGTCTGTTCGAGCGTGTCGCGGCCGCGCGCGGTGATGACGAGGTCGACGCCGGCGCGGCCGAGCGACATCGCGCAGGCGCGGCCCAGCCCCTTGCTCGCGGCGCAGACGATCGCCTTTTTCCCCTTGATCTTCAGATCCAGCATCGCGTCCCTCCGGGTGCGCCGCGAGAGGCGCGGCGCAAGCGAGGTTATCGCGCCCGTCGACCGGCGGCGAGAGGAAGCCCCGCCCAAGGGAGCCCGGCCCAAGGGAGCCTCGCATCTCGCGCAACCGCGCCATGCGGCATTTGGCGCTTGCGATTTGCCCGCGGCGGCGGTTATTTGATAACGATTATCACTTGCATGGTAGTCTCATGCGCCCGTTCGCTCTTGCCGTCGTGCTGCTGCCTGCCGTTGCGCTGTTCGGCGCCGTGCCTGCCGCGGCCCCGGCCTTCGCCGATGACCCGGTCGTCGTCATCACGCTGAAGGATCACCAGTTCGTCCCCACCGAGGTTGCGGTGCCGGCGGGCGTCAAGGTGCAGCTTTTGGTCAAGAACGAGCAGCCGGCGCCGGCCGAGTTTGAAAGCAGGGTGCTGCATTTCGAGAAGGTGGTCACCGCGGGCGGGCAGGTCGCGGTTTTCGTCGGGCCGCTCAGTCCGGGAAGTTACGAGTTCTACGACGATTTTCACAACGCCACTCGCGGCCATCTGGTCGTGAAGTAGGACGCGTCCCCAATGCTGCCCACCGCCATCATCGTGTTTCGCGAGGTGCTCGAAGCGGCGCTGATCGTCGGCATCGTCATGGCGGCGAGCCGCGGCGCGCCCGGCCGCGGTTTATGGGTGTCCGGCGGGATCGCCGCGGGGGTGCTGGGCGCCCTCGCCGTCGCGCTTTTTGCGGCGACGATCGCCGCGGCGGCCGAGGGCATCGGCCAGGAGCTGTTCGATGCCGGCATCCTCTTCGCCGCGGTGGGGATGCTTGGCTGGCACAATATCTGGATGAGCCGCCATGGCCGCGAGCTCGCCGGCCACGCGGCGGAGCTCGGCAACGCGGTGCGCTCGGGGGCGCGTCCGCTCTGGGCGCTGGCCTTCGCGGTGGCGCTCGCGGTGTTGCGCGAAGGCTCGGAGATCGTGCTCTTCCTCTACGGCATCGCGCTCGCCGGCCAGGGCGGGCCGGTGGCGATGCTCGCCGGCGGCGCGGTCGGCTTGGCGCTTGGGGTGGGCGCCGGTGCGGCGATCTATTGGGGGCTCGTCAGCATCCCGATGCGGCTGCTCTTCCGGGTCACGAGCTGGCTGGTCCTGCTGCTCGCCGCCGGGCTCGCCTCGCAGGGCGCGGCCTTCCTGATGCAGGCCGATCTCGTACCGGCGCTCGGTTCGAACCTGTGGGACACCTCTTTCCTGCTCAGCGACCAGAGCCTCGCCGGCCGCATCCTGCATACGCTGATCGGCTATACCGCGCAGCCCGCCGGCATCCAGCTGGTGTTCTACGGCGCGACGCTGCTGACGATCGGCGGCTTGATGCGGCTGGTCGGTGCCGGCGAGGCGCGCCGGGCGATCGGCGCCGCGCCGGCGCCCCGCCCGGCCGAATAGCGGCACGGATCGAACCTCGCGTCGCGCCAGCGCGGGCGCTCGCTCGCATTAACCACGAATTTGCGCCGCTTTTATCCGACATTTTAGATATCGTTCACGCAACCGGCCGGCCCGGCGGGGAGGATGCGTTGGTGCGGTGCGTGCGCATCGTTTTGCTCGTTGCGGTGGTGATCCCGCTGCTGGCGTTGCCGATCGGCACGGCGAGCTTTCTCTTGGCCCTGTTCCTGGCGCTCGATTGCGCGGCGGCGCTGCTGGTGCTGCGCCCGGCCGAGGCGGCGGACGAGTCGGTGGTCGCGCTCGACGGCGACACGGCGAACCTCGCGCTGCTGCGCCGCACCGTGCCGGCGCTGCGCATGCGCCGCCCGGCGGCGACGGTCGAAGCCCAGGTGCTGTGGCGCCACGCCGCGGAGCGGCACAGCCGGCGCCGCAGCGGCCTGCGCTCGCGGCCGGGATAGAAGCGGGTAGCCGGATAGCCGCGGATAGCCGGGGTCAGTCGCCCTGGTAGTACTGGACGAGGCTCCAGACGCCGATCACGATAAAGCCGATCCCGGCGATCAGCTTGAGCGGCATACCCTGCAGCCAGCGCCCGCCATAGGCGCCGACGAGGACCGAGATGGCGGCGCCGACGACGAGCGCCCCGGCCGAGACGATGAACACGCTCAACGTCTGGTCTTTGCGCTCGGCGGCGTAGAGCAGCATGGCGATCTGCGTCTTGTCGCCGAGCTCGGCGACGAGGATCGTGAAAAACATCGTCAAGAGCTGGGCCATGCGGCGTTCCCTCGGTGAGCGGCGCGCGAGCATAGCGCAAGGCCGCCGCGGTTGGGCAAAGGCCTTGGCCGCCGCGCGGCGGCGTGCCGCGCCTCAGCCTGCGGCGGCGAGCGCGCGGTCGAAAAGCGGCAGCAGCGTCGGAAAGGTCGGATAGCGGCCGGCGACGATCTCGTCGCGGCTCGCCCAGGCGCAGGCCGCGGCGTCGTCGGCGGGCTCGCCCTCGCCCGCGCGCCAGATCGCGCGCACCGCGATCAGCGTGTAGTGGAACTGGACGCGGCCTTCCTCGTCACGGGTGATCGCATCGTGGACATCGAGCCAGCCGGCGGCGTCGGCGGCGATCCCGGTCTCCTCGCTGAGCTCGCGCATCGCGCCCGCGGCCACCGTCTCGCCGAGTTCGAGGACACCGCCGGGAAACCCCCAGCGCCCGGCATTGGGCTGCTGCTTGCGCTGCACGATCAGCACGCGATGCTCTTTGCCCATCGGGCGCAGCACCACGGCCAGCACCGCGACGATCGGCCGGTCGGGATAGCGGCGCGCGGCGCGGCGCGCCTCGAGATCGGCGGTGGTCGGTTCGGACGCGCGCTCGTCGCTCATACGGCGTTACATAGCACCCCGTCGCCCGCTGGCGGGAGAGGGAGGGACCCGTCGCGAACGCGATGCGAGGGTGAGGGTCGGTGCGCGGAACCCTCACCCGTCTCGCACCTGACGGCGCGATCGACCCTCTCCCGCGATGCGGGAGAGCGGTTCCGTCGGCTCGGGCGCTAATCCGCGGCTTCGCGCGGGCGGCCCTCGGCATCGGTATAGATCGCGCCGCCCTGCTTGAGGAACTCCTCGGACTTCTCGGCCATCCCCGACCGCGCATAGTCGCGAATCTGCTGGGTGATCTCCATCGAGCAGAATTTCGGCCCGCACATCGAGCAGAAATGCGCGAGTTTGGCGCCGTCGGCGGGCAGCGTCTGGTCGTGGAACTTCTCCGCCGTCTCGGGGTCGAGCCCGATGTTGAACTGGTCGCGCCAGCGGAACTCGAAGCGCGCGCGCGACAGCGCGTCGTCGCGCAGGCGCGCCGCCGGGTGGCCCTTGGCGAGATCGGCCGCGTGCGCCGCGATCTTGTAGGTGATGACCCCGGTCTTGACGTCGTCGCGGTCGGGCAGCCCGAGATGCTCCTTCGGCGTCACGTAGCAGAGCAGCGCGGTGCCGAACCAGCCGATCATCGCCGCGCCGATGCCGCTGGTGATGTGGTCGTAGCCCGGCGCGATGTCGGTGACCAGCGGCCCCAGCGTGTAGAACGGCGCCTCGCCGCATTCCTCGAGCTGCTTGTCCATGTTGATCTTGATCTTGTGCATCGGCACGTGGCCGGGGCCCTCGATCATCACCTGGACGTCGTCCTCCCAGGCCAGCTTGGTCAGTTCCCCCAGGGTTTCGAGCTCGGCGAACTGGGCGCGGTCGTTGGCGTCGGCGTTCGAGCCGGGGCGCAGCCCGTCGCCGAGCGAGTACGACACGTCATAGGCCCGCATGATCTCGTTGATCTCGCGGAAATGCGTGTAGAGGAAGCTCTCCTGGTGATGCGCCAGGCACCATTTCGCCATGATCGAGCCGCCGCGCGAGACGATGCCGGTGACCCGGCTGGCGGTCAGCGGGATATAGGCGAGGCGCACGCCGGCGTGGATCGTGAAATAGTCGACGCCCTGCTCGGCCTGCTCGACGAGCGTGTCGCGGAACAGCTCCCAGGTCAGCTCCTCGGCCTTGCCGCCGACCTTTTCGAGCGCCTGGTAGATCGGCACGGTGCCGATCGGCACCGGCGAGTTGCGCACGATCCACTCGCGGATCGTGTGGATGTTGCGCCCGGTCGACAGGTCCATGACCGTGTCGGCGCCCCAGCGCGTCGCCCAAACCAGCTTGTCGACCTCCTCGGCGACCGACGAGGTCACGATCGAGTTGCCGATATTGGCGTTGACCTTCACCAGGAAATTGCGGCCGATGATCATCGGCTCGGTCTCCGGGTGGTTGAT
>DATJOB010000079.1:0-2409 GCA_035507475.1 Allostellaceae bacterium
ATGACCGACCTCGGCACCTACACCGATATCGGCGTCAGCCTCGACGGCTACGTCGCGACGGTCGAGATCCGCCGCCCGCCGCATAATTTCTTCGACAGCGAGCTGATCGCCCAGATCGGCGAGGCGTTCGAGCGGCTCGACGCCAATGACCAGTGCCGCGCGGTCGTGCTTTGCGCCGAGGGCCGCTCGTTCTGCGCCGGCGCCGATTTCTCGAAGCGGATGGACACCGGCACGGTCCAGGAAGGCAGCCGCAGCCGTGCCGGCAAGCACCTCTACAAGGAGGCGAGCCGGCTCTTCCGCGCGCGCAAGCCGATCGTCGGCGCGGTCCACGGTGCCGCGGTCGGCGGCGGGCTCGGCTTGGCGCTGGTGCCGGATTTCCGCGTCACCTGCAGCGAGGCGCGGTTCAGTGCCAATTTCAACCGGCTCGGCTTCCATCCCGGCTTCGGCCTCACCGTCACGCTGCCGCGCCTCGTCGGCCCGCAGCAGGCCGCGCTCTTGTTCTATACCGGCCGGCGGATTTCCGGCGACGAGGCGGTGCGCATCGGCCTCGCCGATCTGCTGGTGCCGCAGGAGGAGGTGCGCCGGGCGGCGCAGGCCCTGGCGCTCGAGATCGCGCAATCGGCGCCGCTCGCCGTCATCGCGACGCGCGAGACCATGCGCCGCGGGCTCGCCGAGGCGATCGACGCGGCGACCGAGCGCGAGCTCGTCGAGCAGGACTGGTTGCGCCGCACCGAGGATTTCGCCGAGGGCGTCAAGGCGATGGCCGACCGCCGCGTGCCCGATTTCCAGGGGCGGTAGTCAGACCGCGAGCAGCTCGACCTCGAAAATCAGCGTCGCGTTGGGCGGGATGACGCCGCCCGCGCCGCGCGCCCCGTAGCCCAGCTCGGACGGGATGACGAGGGTGCGCTTGCCGCCGACCTTCATCCCGGCGACGCCCTCGTCCCAGCCCCTGATCACTTGGCTGGCGCCGAGTTTGAAGCCGAACGGCTGGCCGCGGTCGAGCGAGCTGTCGAACTTCCTGCCCTTCTCTCCGTCCGGCTGCTGCAGCCAGCCGGTGTAATGCACCGAGACGCGGGCGCCGGCGACCGCCTCGGCGCCGCTGCCCTCTTCGGTGTCGCGATAGACGAGGCCGCTCGCTGTCGTCGGCATGGCTCGATACTCCTCGATGGCGCGGTGCTATGCTGGAAGAACGCCGCGCCGCAGCAATGGAACCCGTGTCGTGACCAGCGCCCTCCAGCCAAGTGGTGGAATTTTGGCCGAGACCGTCGCCGCCGTCACCGACATTCTCGGCCGCGAGCTTGACGACATCGCGGCCGAGCGGGCGGCGATCGGGCTCTTCTTCACCGGCGTCAAGCTGACCACCGGGCATGCCGGCGCCTGCGCGACGCCGCTGAAGACGATCCCCGAGGCGGTGTGCTGTCCCTCTTCCGCGATGGCGATGCCGTTTCCCGGCAAGCTCAGGGGCAAGCCGGCGCGCGACCTGCTGCGCGAGGCGTTCTCCGATCACGGCATTCGCCGCGCGGTCGGCGTCGCCGCGCTCAACGCGCTCGCCGAATTGTGCTGGGAGCGCCGGCCGCATCCGGCGGTCGAGCTGCGCCGTGGCGTCGACGCCTTCGACGCCAACCGCTTCCGCCCGGACGAGCTGACCGTCGTGGTCGGCGCCTTCGTGCCGTTCCTCAAGGAATTGAAGCGCCGCAACCAGCCCTTCCTGGTGCTCGAAAAGGACCCCGAGACGCTGAAGCCGTCCGAGCTGCCGTTCTACCGCCCGGCGGAAGCGGCGCGCGAGGTGGTGCCGCAGGCCGACGTGCTGCTGGTCACCGGCACGACCCTGCTCAACGACACGCTCGAAGACCTGCTCGGCTGGGCGCGTCCCGCGGCGCGCGTCACCGTGGTCGGCCCGACCGTCGGCCTGTTGCCCGACGCGTTCCTCGCGCGCGGCGCCGACATCCTCGGCGGGGTGCGCGTCACCCGGCCCGACGAGTTTCTCGACCTGCTGGCCGAGGGCGGCTCGGGCTACCATTTCTTCGGCCGGGTCGCCGAGAAAATCGTGCTGGCCCGGCGCGGCGTCGCGACGGCGCAGGCGGCTTGAGCCGATTCGTCACCCCCGCGCAGGCAGGGGGGCCAGGCCAGGGAGGGATGCGATGGCGGCGGTGCGGCTCGGCGGCGGCGAGTACAGCTTCGAGGTCGATGAGGGCTGGGCCAAGATCCCCGACGGGATCGTGCTCGGCGACTGCGCCGCGGTCGGCGTCGACAGCCGCGATA
Organism: Allostellaceae bacterium; assembly: GCA_035507475.1. Lineage (GTDB taxonomy): Bacteria > Pseudomonadota > Alphaproteobacteria > ATCC43930 > CGMCC-115725 > DATARH01. The sequence goes on from DATJOB010000079.1 coordinate 2,263, forward strand.
ATGTCTATGCCTTCAACCGCGGCGACCACCCGGTCGCGGTGTTCGACAAGGACGGCAACCTCTTGCGCACTTGGGGCGAGGGCGTCTTCACCCGGCCGCACGGCGTTCATGTCGCGCCCGACGACACGATCTGGCTGACCGACGACG
>DATJOB010000080.1:0-3252 GCA_035507475.1 Allostellaceae bacterium
TGGATCTGTCCTTCGACGATCGTCGGATTGATCAGCACGCCGGCATCCTCGACGATGATAAAGCGCTCGATCCTGACGCCGCCGGTCGCGCTGTCGACCTCGACGATCACGACGTGGCAGGCGTTGGAGAAGGTGCCGCCGGGGTCGTAGGTCGCCACCGCCGAGAGCCCGGTCTCGATGATCGCCGGAAAGCGATGGCTCTGGTGATAGGCGGCGCGGGCCAGCTCCGAGACGCCGACGCCGAGATCGGTGCCGCGCACCACCGCCCGCCCGTCGTCGATCTCGATATCCGAGGCGGCCGCCTCCAGGGTCTGCGCCGCGACCTCGGCAAGGCGCTCGCGCAGCTTGACCCCGGCGAGCCTGCAGGCGCCGCCCGCGATCACCGCCGAGCGGCTGGCGAAGGTGCCGAACCCGTAGGGCGTGCGGTCGGTGTCGCCGGCGACGACGCGGACGCGGTCGGGGGTGACGCCGATCGCGTCGGCGAGCAGCTGGGCGAGCGTCGTCTTGAGGCCCTGGCCATGCGGCGAGGCGCCGATTTTCGCTTCGACAGAACCCGAAGGGTCCATCGCCAGCTCGACCCGCTCGAACCCCGGCGTGATCTGCATCTTGCGTGCCGCGAAGATCGGCGTGCCGTAGCCGGTGCGCTCGGCGAAGGCGGAAAAGCCGATGCCGAGATGCCGCCCGGCCGCCCGCGCCTCCACCTGGCGCCGGCGAAACGCGGCGAGGTCGACGATCTCGGCCGCCGCGTCCATCGCCTCGCGATAGGTGCCCGCGTCCTGCACCATGCCGGTGACCGAGACCCAGGGGAACTCGGCGATCAGGTTGCGCCGGCGCAGCGCCAGCGGGTCGAGCCCGAGGGCCAATGCGGCTTCGTCCATCAGCCGCTCGATCGCGGTGGTGATGACCGGGCGCGAGACGCCGCGATAGGGCGCCATCGGGCAGGTGTTGGTGAGGACGCCGCGGGTGCGTACGCGATAGGCGCGGATCGCATAGGGGCCGGGCAGCTCGGTCATCGCCATCAGCGGTTCGAGCGCGCCGGTGACCGGGAAGTTCGAGTAGGCGCCGATGTTGCAGAGGATGTCGGCGTCGAGCGCGAGCAGCCGCCCGTCGGCGGCGAACGCGCCGCGCAGCGCCAGGCGCTGGTCGCGCGCGTGGAACGAAGCGGTCAGGTTTTCCAGCCGGTCCTCGATCCAGGCGACGCCGCAGCGCCAGCGCCGCGCCGCCCACACCGCGACGACCTGCTCGGGGATGAGCGGCACCTTCTGGCCGAAGCCGCCGCCGACATCGGGCGCGACGACGCGCAGCTCGGCTTCCGGGATGCCGAGCGCATCGGCGATGCCGGTGCGCACGAGATGCGGCGATTGCGCCGAGGTCCAGAGCGTCGTGCGGCCGCCCGCCGGGTCGAAGGCGGCGAGCGCCGCGCGCGCCTCGAGCGGCATCGCCGACTGGCGGCGCGAGCGGAAGGTGAAATCGACGACCCGGTCGGCGCCGGCGAAGGCCGCGGCGGCGTCGCCGACATCGAGCCCGGTGTCGATCAGCGTGTTGCGCGGCGCCGCCTCGTGGACCGGCGCGGCGCCCGGCGCCAGCGCGTCGTCGAGCGTGACGACCGCCGGCTCGGGCGCGATCTCGACCGCGACCTGCTCGGCCAGATCCTCGGCCTCGGCGGCGCTGTCGGCGATCACCGCGGCGATCGGCTCGCCGACATAGGTGACCCGCGTCGCGGCGAGGATCGGCTGCTCGATCGCGACGAAATCGGGACGCAGGAGGCGCGGGCAGATCGGCTTCACGCCGGCGAGATCGCCGGCGGTGACGATGCGCGCGCCGGGCGGCGCCTCGACCGCGAGGATGCGGCCGCGTGCGACGGGGCTGCGGACGAAGCGCATCGCCCTCGCGCCGCGCGCCAGGTCGGCGACATAGCGCCCCTCGCCGCGCAGCAGTACCGGGTCTTCGTACCGCGGCAGCCGGCGCCCGACCCAGGTCATGCGGCGGGCGTTCCGCAGACCGCCTGGTCGAGCGCACGCTCGACCATCGCGCGCACCAGGTCGCGGCGATAGGCGGCGCCGGCCTGGATGTCTTCGAGCGGCTCGATCGCTTCGGCGGCGGCGTCCGCGGCGGCGCGGCGCCGGGCGGCGGTGGCGTCGCCGCCGGCGAGCAGCGCCTCCGCCGCGGCGATCCGCTGCGGCCGGTCGGTGGCGCCGCCGACGCCGATCCGCGCCGCGGCGATGCGGCCGGCGTCGAGCTGCACGAAGACCGCGGCCATCGCCAGCGCGTAATCGCCGGCGCGGCGGCTGAATTCGGCAAAGCCGGCACGCCAGCCGGGACCGGGCAGCGGCAGGCGCGCCTCGGTCAGCAATTCGTCCGGCTCGCGCGCCGTGGTCAGCGCGCCGAGGAAGTAGTCGGCCGGCTGCAGGCGGCGCGTGCCGCGGCGGCTGGCGAGGACCAGCTCGGCGTCGAGCGTCGCCGCGACGAGGCACCATTCCGAGGCCGGATCGGCATGGGCGAGGCTGCCGCAGAACGTGCCGCGCGCGCGGATCGGCAGATGCGCGATATGGCGCGCCACCTGCGGCAGCAGCGCGCCGAGCGCGCCGCCGGCGAGCGGCTTCTCGAAGCGCGCGTGCCGGGCCAGCGCGCCGATGCGCAGCGCGCCGGCCTCCTCGCGCACGACATCGAGCGCGGCGATGCGGTTGATGTCGACCAGGACGGACGGCCGCGCCAGCCGGAAATTCATCGCCGGCACCAGGCTCTGGCCGCCGGCGAGGACGCTGCCGTCGTCGCCATGCTCGGCAAGCAGGTCGAGCGCCTCGTCGACCGCGGTCGGGGCGAAATAGCGGAACGGTGCTGGTTTCATGATGCGGCGCCGTCCGGGCTGTGGGCGTCGCTCACGCTAAACGAGCGCGGCGACAAATCAAGTCGCACGCCCGGCCCGACCCGGCCGCCCGGTTCAGCGCGTCTCGCCCAGCAGGCGGCGCAGCTCGGTCTTCAGCACCTTGCCGTAATTGTTCTTGGGCAGCGCCGCGACGAAGCGGTAGTCGCGCGGCCGCTTGAAGCGGGCGATGTGCTCGAGGCACAACCGGTCGAGCTCGCCCGGCGCGACCGCGGCGCCCGGCCGCGCCACCAGGAAGGCGATCACCTCCTCGCCCCAGTCGGGGTGCGGCCGGCCGACCACCGAGGCCTCGACCAAATCGGGGTGGAGCAGCAGCACCTCCTCGATCTCGCGCGGGTAGATGTTGCTGCCGCCGCTGATGATCATGT
>DATJOB010000081.1:0-7104 GCA_035507475.1 Allostellaceae bacterium
CGGTCCCACCACCGACTGGTAAAGCGCCTCGCCCATGCCGTGCAGGCGCTGAAACTCCCAGTCTTTACGCGCGCCCGCCAGCTCCAGCACCGCTGCCAGCGTGTGCGCGTTGTGCGTCGCGAATTGCGGGTAGAACGCCCCCTCGGCGGCGAACAGCGCGCGGGCGCAGGCGAGGTAGGAGACATCGGTCGCGATCTTGCGGGTATAGACCGGATAGGTCGCGAGGCCGCGCTCCTGCGCGCGTTTCACCTCGCTGTCCCAATAGGCGCCCTTGACGAGCCGCACCATCAGCCGGCGCCGCGCCCGGCGCGCCAGGTCGGCGAGCCAGTCGATCACCGCCGGGGCGCGCTTCTGGTAGGCCTGGACCGCGAGGCCGAGCCCGTCCCAGCCGGCGAGCCCGCTCATCCGGGCGAGCGCCTCGAAGAGATCGAGCGACAGGTCGAGCCGGTCGGCCTCCTCGGCGTCGACGGTGAAGCCGATGCCGGCGTCCCGCGCGTGTCCGGCGAGATCGGCGAGGCGGGGCAGCAGCTCGCGCATCACCCGCTCGCGCTGCGCCGGCTCGTAGCGCGGGTGCAGCGCCGACAGCTTGACCGAGATGCCGGGCGCGGCCTCGATCGCGGTCAAGCCGGCGGCGCCGCGGGCCGCCGCGCCGATCGCGGCGATCGCCTCGGCGTAGGCGCGGTGGTAGCGCTCGGCGTCGGTCGCGGTTTTCGCCGCCTCGCCCAGCATGTCGTAGGAATGGCGGTAGCCCTCGCGCTCGGCCGGGCGGGCGCGGTCGAGCGCCTCGCCGATGGTGCGGCCCATGACGAACTGGCGGCCGAGGATGCGCATCGCCGCCAGCACCGCCTGGCGCACCACCGGCTCGCCGGAGCGGGCGAGCAGCCGGTGCAGCACCGCGCCGAGATCGTGCTCGCCCGGCTGCTCGCGCAACAGCCGCCCGGTCAGCATCAGCGCCCAGGTCGAGGCGTTGACGAAGAGCGAGCCGGAGCGGCCGAGATGGCTCTGCCAGTCGGCGGCGGCGATCTTGTCGCGGATCAGCCGGTCGATCGTCTCGCTGTCGGGGATGCGCAAGAGTGCCTCGGCGAGGCACATCAGCGCCACGCCCTCGGGGGTCGACAGCCGGTATTCGTGAAGGAACGCGTCGATCCCGCCATGCGACGCCGCGTTCTCGCGCAGCTGCTCGACGAGGCGCCGCGCGGTCGCGGCGATGCGGCGGTTGGCGGGGGCGGGCAGCGCCGCGGCGGCGAGGTTGAGCGCGTCCGCCGCGGCCTCGTCGCGCCGGTTGGCTTCGTCGATCGCCGCGCGCAGCCCGGTGGCGGGCGGCGGCGGGGCGGCGAAGACGAGGTCCATGCGCTTAAGGTTGGCGCGCGCCGGGCGGTTGCCAACCGACGCCGGCAACGTCACACCCACCAGATTAGCGGAAGTCGCGGCTCGCGATGACGATGTCGGGGATGTAGATGTCGCGCGGGGCGCAACCGGGCAGGCGCTCCGGTCGCGCCGGCGGCGCGCTGCCCGGCGCGTCGTTCTCGCCGCGCTCGCGCAGCGAGCCGAGCCGCGCGGTGAGGTCCCACAGTTCGTCGGCGACGACGTGGATCACCCCCTCCTCGCGCTGCAGCTTGCCGCGGCAGCAGAGCAGGCTGGCACCGAGCACAATGCGGCGGAAGCGTTCGAGGATCGGCGGCCAGACGATCAGGTTGGCGATGCCGGTCTCGTCCTCGATGGTGACGAAGATGACGCCCTTGGCGCTGCCCGGGCGCTGGCGGATCAGCACGATCCCGGCGACCCGGACCCGGCGGTCGCCGGTCAGGTACCGGTCCGGCAGCGTAGCGAGCGCGGCGGCCGGGACGATACCGTCGCGCGCGAACTCGGCGCGCAGGAAGGCGACTGGGTGGCGCTTCAGGCTGAGGTTGGTGCTCGCGTAATCCTCGACCACGTGCTCGCCGAGCGGCATCTCCGGCAGCAGCGCCGCCGTACGATCCTCCTTTCCCTGTCCCGCATCGCCGGCGAGGGTGGCCGCCGCGAACAGCGGCAGCGGCGCCTCGCCCAGCGCCTTCAGCGCCCACAGCCCGCGGCGGCGGTCGAGGCCGCCGCCGTCCTGCGCCAGCGAGCGCAGCGCATCGGCCTGGGCGAGCCGCTCCAGCGCGGCGCGGCCGAGCCCGCTACGGCGCCACAGCGCCGCCGCGTCGACATAGCCCGCGCCGCGCGCCGCGACGAGGCGCCGGGCGTCGTCCTCGCGCAACCCCTTGATCTGGCGGAACCCGAGGCGCAGCGCCGGGCGCGCTGCCGGATCGGATGCATGGGATGCAGCGTCGTCCTCGCGGCCGTCGAGCGGCTCCAGCGTGCAGTCCCACAGGCTGCGGTTGACATCGACCGGCAGCACCGCGACGCCGTGCTCGCGCGCGTCGCGCACGATCTGCGCCGGGGCGTAGAACCCCATCGGCTGCGAATTCAGGAGCGCGCAGGCGAAGACCTCGGGGTAGCAGCACTTGATCCAGGCCGAGACGTAGACGAGAAGCGCAAAGCTCGCGGCGTGGCTTTCCGGAAAGCCGTAGGTGCCGAACCCCTCGATCTGGCTGAAGCAGCGCTCGGCGAAGTCGCGCGTATAGCCGTTCGCCACCATGCCGGCGGTGAACTTGTCGCGGAACAGGTGGATGTCGCCGTTGCGCCGGAAGGTCGCCATCGCCCGGCGCAGCCGGTCGGCCTCGTCGGGCGCGAACCCGGCGCCGACGATCGCGATCTTCATCGCCTGCTCCTGGAAGAGCGGCACGCCGAGCGTCTTGCCGAGCACCCGGCGCAGCGCCTCGGAGGGGTAGTCGACCGGCTCCTTGCCGCTGCGCCGGCGCAGATAGGGGTGTACCATGTCGCCCTGGATCGGCCCCGGCCGGACGATCGCCACCTCGATCACCAGGTCGTAGAACTCGCGCGGCTTGAGGCGCGGCAGCATGGTCATCTGGGCGCGGCTCTCGACCTGGAAGACGCCCAGCGAATCGGCCTGCGACAGCATCGCGTAGACGCTCGGCTGCTCGGGCGGCACCGTCGCCAGGTCGTAATGCCGGCCGTGATGCCGCTCGATCAGCGCAAAGGCCTTCCTGATGCAGGTCAGCATGCCGAGCGCCAGGATGTCGATCTTGAGGATGCCCAGCGCGTCGAGATCGTCCTTGTCCCATTCGATGACGGTGCGGTCCTCCATCGCCGCGTTCTCGATCGGCACCAGTTCGCTGAGCGGCGCGCGGGTGATGACGAAGCCGCCGACATGCTGCGACAGGTGGCGCGGGAAGCCGATCAGCGCGGCGGCGAGATCGAGCGCCAGCCGCAGGTTGCGGTCGCCGGGGTCGAGCCCGGCCTCGCGCACCCGCTCATCGGCGATGCCCTCGCTCGACCAGCCCCAGACCATGCCGGCGAGCGCGGCGACGACATCGGCCGACAGGCCCATCGCCTTGCCGACCTCGCGGATCGCGCCGCGCGCGCGGTAGCAGATCACGGTGGCGGCAAGCCCGGCGCGGTCGCGGCCGTATTTCTCGTAGACGTACTGGATCACCTCCTCGCGCCGCTCGTGCTCGAAATCGACGTCGATGTCGGGCGGCTCGCCGCGCGCCGCGCTGATAAAGCGCTCGAACAGCACGTCGATCCGCGCCGGGTCGACCGCGGTGATGCCGAGGCAGTAGCAGACCACCGAATTGGCCGCCGAGCCGCGGCCCTGGCAGAGGATCCCATGCGAGCGGGCAAAGCGCACGATGTCGTGTACGGTGAGGAAATAGCGCGCGAAATCGAGCTCTGCGATGAGCGCCAGCTCGTGCTCGATGAGCCGGCGGATGTCGATGCCGTCACCGGCTCCGGCCGTCGCGCAGCCGAACCGCTCGGCGGCGCCCTCCCAGACCAGCGCGGCGAGGCGCTGCTGCGGCGTCATGCCGTGCGGCACCGGCTCCTCGGGATATTCGTAGCGCAATTCGTCGAGGCTGAACCGGCAGCGCCGGACGATCTCGAGGCTCGCGGCCAGCGCCGCCCCTGAAACCCCCGGTGGACCGCGGAACAGCCGCGCCATCTCGCGCCCCGGCTTCAGGTGACGCTCGGCGTTGGCGGCGAGACGGAACCCGGCGGCGGCGATCGTGCAGTGCTCGCGGATGCAGGTCAGCACGTCCTGCAGCGGCCGCCGCTCGGGCGCATGGTAGAGCACATCGCCGGTGGCGAGCAGCTTGAGGCCGCTCTCCGCGGCGATCCGCGCGAGGCAAGCGAGGCGCCGCGCATCGTCGCCGCGATAGAGGTGCTGCGCGGCGAGATAGGCGCGGCCGGGGAAATCGGCGGCAAGCCGGGCGGCGCGGGCGCGATGCGCGGCGAGAGCCGGCGGATCGGCCGTCTCGGGCGGCAGCAGGGCGACGACGAGCCCGGCGCCGTGGGCGACGACATCGGCGTAGTCGAGATGGCACTCGCCCTTCGGCGCACGGCGCTTGCCGAGGGTCAGGAGCGTGGTCAACCGGCCGTAGGCGGCGCGGTCCTCGGGATAGGCGAGCAGGCTCATGCCGTCGCGCAGGTCGAGCCGGGCGCCGACGACGAGGCGGATGCCGCATTGCTTCGCCGCCTGGTGCGCGCGGACCAGGCCGGCGACGCTGTTGCGGTCGGTGATCGCGATCGCCGACAGGCCGAGCAGCGCCGCCTGCTGGACCAGTTCGTCCGGGTGCGAGCCGCCGCGCAGGAACGAGAAATTGCTGGTGACCTGCAGTTCGGCGTAATCCCGGGCGGCGGGGGCGGCGAAAAGATCGCCGCCGCCGTCCGCTTTGCGCCGCTCTTTGCCGCCGAAGCGCAGGCTGCCGTCGCCGCCCTGCAGCCGAAGGCTGCCGGTGCCGATCGTGCGCGACAGCCTGTCGAATGCCTTGGGAGGAAGCTCGGGCATGGCAGCCTTCAAGTGGCTCGTGTTCAAATGCGCCGGGCCATCCGGCCCAGCGCCGCAGCCGCGCTGGCGGCTCTAGGCAAAGACGCCGTGCACGAACCAGCGCGGCGGCGGGTCGCCGGGCAGCCCGGCGCGGAACAGCCAGAAGCGGCGGCCGGTCTCGTCCTCGACCCGGTAATAGTCGCGGATCGCGTCCGGCGACCAGGCCGCGGCGGCGGGCCCGTTCGCCCGCCACCATTCCTCGGCGATGCGTTCGGGCCCGTCGGCGACGACGACGCGATGCGGCCGGCGCCGCCAGACGAAGCGGAACGGCGGGTCGTCGGGCAGCACCCAGAACGCGTCGACCGGCTCAGGCGGGGCGAACAGCCGCACCGGGCGCGGCGGTTTTTGCGGTGCCTCGATGGGGCCGCTCGTCCCTCTCGTCCTGTCCTCTTCTCCCCTCGGAGGGCGAGGAGGTTTGTCGCCTTCGCCCAAGGCAATCGCCACCGAGGCGCGTTCGGGGATATGGCTCGCGCGCGCTTCGAGGCGGGCGACGGCGGCGAGGCCGAGCCGGGCGCCGAGCCGGTCGAACAGCGGCGCGAGGTTCGCGCGGGCGGTAAGGTCTCCACCCGCCGCGTCGCGGCCGCTCTCTCCCGCAGGCGGATCAGGGCGGGGGTTGCGCCTTGCCGGCAGCGGCGCCTCGATCTGCTCCGCCGGCAGCTTCTCGACCGCGAAGGCGGCGAGGATCGCGTCCTCGATGCCGAAGCCGGGATCGACCGTGTCGAGCCGCGCCTTGAGCAGCGCAGCGAGATGGGCCGGGTCGCGGGTCGGCCGCGCGGTGCCGATGGCGATGCGCTCGACCCGCCCGTCGACGCGGTGAAAGCCGAGCTGGAGCCGGCGCGCGCCAAGCCCCTCGCGGGCCAGCCGCGGGACGAGATCGCGGGCCAGCCGCTCGATCGCGCGGCAGAGATCGGCCGGCTCGGCGATCGGCTCGGCGAAGCTGAGCCGGACGCGGCGCGCCGGCGTCTCGCCGAGCGGCGACAGCGGCTCGGGCAGGTCGCCCAGCGCTTGGTCGAGGCGGCGCGCGACCGCTTCGCCGAAGCGCCGGGCGAGCGCATCGCGCGGCATCGCCATCACCTCGCCGACGCGCCGCAAGCCGACACGGTACAGCCCCTGGACCAGGACCGGGTCGAGGCGCAGCGCGGCGACCGGCAGCGGCGCCAGCGCGTCGCGCGTCTTTTCCGGCGCGACGATGGCCGGTGCCGCGTCGTCGTCGGCGAGCCGTGCCATCGCCCAGGCGGCGCCGAGCGTGTCGGCGATCGCCAGGCGATGGGCGATGGCCTGACGCGCCAGCCGGCGCGACAGGTCGGCGGCGAGCTCGGCCTCGCCGCCCCAGAGATGTGCCGAGCCGGTGATCTCGATCTTGATCCCGTCTTCGCCGTCCGGCGCGGTCCACGGGCTGTAGCGGCCACACCATTCGGTGAGCCGGCGCAACGCGGCGACGTCCTCGGCGGGCTCGGCGGCACGGGTCAGCAACCCCGGCAGAAACGACAGCGCGTCGGCGAGCGGCGTCCCGGACGCGATGCCCTTGGCGGCCGCCGCCGGGTTGACCGTGGCGACGAGCTGCCGGCCGTTCGCGGTGACGACCGTGGCGAAGGGAAGTTCTTCATCGTCCTTTTTCGTCACCCCCCCGTAGGCGGGGGTCGAGGGGCCACCTGCTCGTCGCTCACCCCTGGATTCCCGCTTTCGCGGGAATGACGACGTAGCATCAACTGGCGACCCGCCAGGGTTCGCGTTCGGCAGCAGGCCATGGCGGCGCAGCCGGTCGATCGGCCAGCGCGGCAGGAAGACGTACAAGACCCGATGCATCGGCCACCTCCACATCCCATGGCGTCGTCCAGGCGCCTGTCTCGGCGCCGCGGCAGCGCAGCAGCTCGACCCGCCAGCGCGGTTGTCCGATACCCGGCTCGCCGGGTTCGGGCAGGGCGGGCAGCGCGGTAATCCGCCAGCGCGTCACCGCCGCGCTCGGCCGCGCCCGTTCGCGCGCCGCCTCCTCGCCGGTGCGCCAGCGGCGCAGCAGCAGCGCGGGAACGCCGGCGCGCTCGGCGGCGAGCTGCAGCCGGCGGCCGGCGACCATCGGCAAGCGCCCGATCTCGCCGACCACCGCCGCGATTTCACCCGAGGGCTCGCCGGGCGAGCGGCCCGCGCGCAGCCCTTCTTCGAGCGTCCAGAGCAGGTCG
>DATJOB010000082.1:0-2036 GCA_035507475.1 Allostellaceae bacterium
GTGCTCGAACTGCGCCGAGAGCGACTTGTCCTTGGTCACGGCCGTCCAGCCGTCGCTCAAGATCTTCACCTCGTAACGGCCGGCATTGATCATCGGTTCGACGGTGAAGATCATGCCTTCGCGCAGCTTCGGCCCTTCGCCGGGGCGACCGAAATGCACGACCGAGGGCGCGTCGTGAAAGACGCGGCCGGTGCCGTGACCGCAGAAATCGCGCACCACCGAGAAGCGCCGCTCCTCGGCATACTCTTGAATGGCATGGCCGATGGCGCCGACCCGCATGCCGGGCCGCACCGCCGCGATGCCGCGCATCATCGCTTCCCAGGTCACCTCGACGAGGCGGCGCGCCTTCAACGGCACCTTGTCGCCGACGAGGAACATGCGGCTGGTGTCGCCGTGCCAGCCATCGAGGATGACGGTGATGTCGATGTTGAGGATGTCGCCCTCGTCGAGCTTGCGGTCGCCCGGGATGCCGTGGCAGACGACGTGGTTGATCGAGGTGCAGATCGAGCGCGGGAAGCCGCGATAGTTGAGCGGCGCCGGGATCGCGCCGTGATCGACGATGAAGCCGTGGCAGAGCCGGTCGAGCGCGTCGGTGGTGACGCCGGGCTTGACATGCGGCGTGATGAAATCGAGCACCTCGGCCGCCAGCCGCCCGGCCTTGCGCATAGCGGCGAAATCCTCGGCACCATGTACCCTGATGCGTCGCTCTTCGGGATCGGGCGCTTTCATTCCGGCCACCACCGCACGTTGCTGTAAGTTCATCATATACTACCTGCTCCGGCCGCGACCTCGAGCGGCGCCTCGATCTCTATGCCGTCGGTCGCGACCCGACAATCATAGCACAACACCTCGACCCCGGCCGCCCGGGCCTCTTCGAAGGCCATGGCATAGACCGGGTCGATATCGGCGGCAATGCGGAAGCGGGCGCAGTCGCTGCGCTGCACCACATAGAGCATGACCGCCCGGTGCCCGGCCGCCGCCATGGCGCCGAGCTCGGCCAAATGCTTCGCGCCCCGCGCCGTGACGCTGTCCGGGAACTCGGCGTCGCGCCCGCGCCGCAAATGGACGTTCTTGATCTCGACATAGCAGATAGGGCGTTCCGGCGCCGTCAGCAACAGGTCGATGCGGCTGTTCCGGCCGTAGCGGACCTCGCGCTGCATCGCCGAATAGCCGCGCAGCGCCGCGATGCCGCCAGCGGCGATCGCCTCGGCGGCGAGGTGGTTGGCGTGGGCGCTGTGGATGCCGACGAGATGCTCGCCGGCGCGGACCAGCTCCCACGACCAGGCGAGCTTCCGCTTGGGATCGGCGGCGGGCAGCAGCCAGACCTCGGCGCCGGGGTCGCAGAGGCCCAGCATGCTGCCGGGATTGGCGCAATGCGCGGTGGTTTCGGTCCCATCCATCAGCCGGACATCGGCGAGAAAGCGCTTGTAGCGCCGCAGCAGGACGCCGCGGCGGAGCGGCCGGGGAAAGCGCATGGCGGCGCTATAGGGTTCCGATCGGGCCGCAGCAAGCGCCGCCCATTGTGCCGGCAGGCGCTTTCCGTCTAACTAGAGCCCGCCGCGTTGCCGGGAGGAGCCATGAGCACCGAGAAAATCGTCACCGCCGCCGTCCTCATCATCGGCAACGAGATCCTCTCGGGCCGCACCCAGGACACGAACCTCGCCTATATCGCCACCGGCCTCAACGAGGTCGGCGTCACCTTGCGCGAGGCGCGCGTCATCCCCGACATCGCCGAGACGATCATCGCCACGGTCAACGAGCTGCGCGCCACGTACGACTATGTCTTCACCACCGGCGGCATCGGCCCGACACATGACGACATCACCTCGGAATCGATCGCCAAGGCCTTTGGTCTGCCCTGGACCTTGCATCCGGAGGCGCACGGCCTCTTCCTGCAGCATTACAAGCCCGGCGAGCTCAACGAGGCGCGGCTGCGCATGGCGCACACGCCCGAGGGCGCGAGCCTCATCCGCAACCCGGTGTCGCGCGCGCCGGGATTCCGCATGGGCAACGTCTTCGTCATGGCCGGCATCCCG
>DATJOB010000083.1:0-9228 GCA_035507475.1 Allostellaceae bacterium
ACGAGGCGAAGCCGCTGGTCGACGCCCGGCTCGAAGACGGCAGCCGCGTCAACATCATCATCCCACCGCTGGCGCTCGACGGCCCGTCGATCTCGATCCGCAAATTCGCCAAGAAGACCATCACGCTCGACATGATGGCGCAGACCGGCAGCATCTCGGCGGCGATGGCGACGGTGCTGAAGATCGCCGCGCGCTGCCGGCTCAACATCCTGATCTCCGGCGGCACCGGCTCGGGCAAGACGACGCTGCTCAACGCGATGTCGCGCATGATCGACGCGGCCGAGCGCACGGTGACCATCGAGGATGCGGCCGAGCTGCAGCTCCAGCAGCCGCACGTCGTCCGGCTCGAAACCCGCCCGCCCAATCTCGAAGGCAGCGGCGAGATCACGATGCGCGACCTGCTGCGCAACGCGCTCCGCATGCGGCCCGATCGCATCATCATCGGCGAGTGCCGCGGCGACGAGGCGCTCGACATGCTGCAGGCGATGAACACCGGCCATGACGGCTCGATGTCGACGATCCACGCCAACAACCCGCGCGAGGCGCTGACCCGCCTCGAAAACATGATCGGCATGTCGGGGATCAACCTGCCGTCGAAGGCGATGCGCACCCAAATCGCCTCGGCGGTCCATCTGATCGCCCAGGTCAACCGCATGCGCGACGGCGCCCGCCGCGTTACCCACCTCGTCGAGGTGGTGGGCATGGAGGGCGACGTGATCACCACGCAGGAGCTGTTCTCCTACCAGTTCCAGGGCGAGACCGGCGAGGGGCGGCTGCGCGGCGTCTTCCAATCGGCCGGCATCCGGCCGGCCTTCCTCCCGCGCGCCGAATATTACGGCCTCGACCGCGCGTTGCTCGAAGCGATCTAGCGCATGCTCGACCCGGTCACCCTGTTCGCTTTGGCAATCGGCGTCGCCGTCGCGCTGGGCTTCGCCGCGGTCGCCGCTTTCGTCGGCGGCGGCAAGGCGCGTCGCTATCGCCGGCGGCTGGCGACGATCGCCAGCGGCAAGGCGCGCTCGCCGGACGCGGCCGCGAACCCCGAGGCGCGCTCGCTATCGCGGCGGCAAAGCGCCACGCCTGGGATGGACCGCTTCGTCAAGCGCTGGCTGCCGCACCGCGACCTGCTGGATGCGCGGCTCGCGCGCACCGGGCGCACGATCACCGTCGGGCAGTACGCGGTGGCGAATGGCGTGCTGTCGGTGATCGCCGTCACCGGGATGCTATTCGTCGCCAAGCTGGCGGTCATGACGAGCCTGCTGGTCGGGCTGGCGCTGGGCATCGGCATCCCGCACTTCGTGATCGGCTATATCGGCTCTCGCCGCGTCCGGGCGTTCATCGACCTCTTCCCCGATGCCATCGATCTCATCGTGCGGGCGCTGCGTTCCGGGCTTCCGGTCAGCGAGGCGATCATCAGCGCGGCGCATGAAATCGGCGATCCCGTCGGCATCGAGTTCAGCGGCATCGAAGGCGGGATGCGGATGGGGCGCGACCTCGAAAGCCTCTTGTGGGAGATCGCCAAGCGGATCGACTCGCCGGAATTCCGCTTCTTCATCATCGCGCTCGGCGTGCAGCGCGAGACCGGCGGCAATCTCGGCGAGACGCTCGCCAACCTCTCCGAGCTGCTGCGCCGACGCAAGGCGATGAAGCAGAAGACGCGGGCGATGTCGAGCGAGGCGCGCGCCAGCACGATGATCCTCGGCTCGCTGCCGGTCGTCGTGACGCTGGTGCTGATGCTGACCTCGCCCCACTACATCATGACGCTGTTCGTCGACCCGCGCGGCATGATGCTGCTCGCGCTGGCGCTCGGCATGCTGGCGACCGGCATCGGCATCATGGTCAAGATGGCGAAGTTCGAGATATGAGCGGCGCCGCCTTCGGTCGCGAACTCGAGGCCTGGCTGCCGTTCGGGCTGCGGCTCAGCGACGCGCTGGCGCTGATGGCGGGGCTGGCGGTGCTGACCACCGTGGTCGCGGTATGGCAGGCGCTGCGGACCAACACCTCGTACGAGCGCCGTCTCACCCAGATCGCCGACAAGAAGGAGGCGATGCGCCAGGTCGCGCTCTCCGCGCGACGGCAGCGGCCGAAGCTGACCGCCGGCAGCGTGATCCGCGATCTGGTGACCCGCCTCAATCTGCTGCGCTCGCACCACGCCACCGAAGCGCGCATGACGCTCGCCCGCGCCGGCATGCGGTCGAACGAAGCGATGATCCGCTATCTGTTCGCGCGGCTCAGCCTGCCCCTGGTGTTCGCGGTCGCTTTCCTGTTCGACAGCTACGGGTTGCACCTGGTGCCCGTGCCCCCGCAATTCCGTCTGATCGCCGCCGCCGGCTTTGCCGTGCTCGGCTTTTTTGCACCCGGCATCTATATCAGGAACATCACCGCCAAGCGCGTGAAGCGCATCCAGAAAGGCCTGCCCGACGCGCTCGACCTGATGATCATCTGCGCCGAGGCCGGGCTCAGCCTCGACGCGACGCTGGCGCGGGTGTCGCGCGAGTTGTCGCAGACCTGCCCTGAACTGGCCGAGGAGCTCGCCATCACCTCGGCCGAGCTGACCTTCCTGCCCGACCGCCGCCAGGCCTTCGAGAACCTCAACAACCGCACCGACATGAGCTCGATCCGCGGCGTCGTCAACACGCTGACGCAGACCGCGAAGTTCGGCACGCCGCTGGCCCATTCGCTGCGCGTGCTGGCGGCCGAGTACCGCGACGCGCGGATGTTCCGCGCCGAAGAAAAGGCGGCGCGCCTGCCGGCGCTGATGACGGTGCCGATGATCGTGTTCATCCTGCCGACGCTGTTCATCGTGCTGCTGGGACCGGCGGGGCTCGGCATCGTCGACACCTTCAACCGGTCGGGCGGCGGCCAGCGGCAGGTGACCCAGACGACGCGCACCACGTCCGGTCCGACCAACCCCGATGACGTGAACCGCAACGGCAATGCCTCGGCGGGGAGCGCGACGGTCGCGCCGGCGAAATAGAGCGTCGCGGCCGGCAGCCGGGTCGATGTCGCGGCCGACGCCCGCCCGCTCGTCTACGACTACAACTGACGCGTCATCATCGTGCCGCAGGGAACGCCCGACGCCGTCGCCGACCCGACATCGTTCTTCGCCGACGCGAAAGAAGTCGCGGCCACCGAAATGACCGTCTCGCTGACCGCGCGCGCCGCCGGCGCGAGCGAGGTGCGGCTCTATTACACGCCGCATTTCGGCACCAGCTACGTCGTCGCCGCCCGCGCGCCGATCACCGTCACCGGACCCTGATCGCCCAGCCGCCGGCGCCTCAGGATTGCGGGCGGGGTGCGGCGCTCGCCGACAGGATGGCGCGGCTGCGCGCATCCGGCGGCAGCTTCCGCAAGGTCTCGTAGAAAGCGAGGTTGTGGTCGACCGAGGCCGCGTCGAGGTCGCGGCGCGCCACCTCTCGCGCCGCCCGCTGGTCGCCCTTGAGCCCGTAGATCAGCGCCAGCGTCTGGCGCTCCTGGGGCGTCGCGGCGGGACCGAAGGCGAGCGGGCGCAGCAGCCCGATCGCCTGGTCGAATTTCTCGCTGAGCGCCAGCGACAGCGCCAGATCGAGCGTCAGCGCGCGATCCAACGGCGCCACGCGCAGCCCCTGCTGGTAGCGCCGCTGGGCGTCGACATGCTGCCCGAGGAAATCGTCGGCGACGCCGATCAGCAACAGCAACTTGGGATCGTTCGGCGTGTCCTGATAGGCCAGCGCCAGCGGGTTGCCGGCGAGATCCGGCCGGCCGGTCTTCAGATAGGCCTTGGCGAGTCCGCGCAGCGCACCGGGTTCGCGCGCGCTGAGCTTCAGCGCGGCGGTGTAGTTGACGATCGCCTCGTCCGGCTTGCCCATCTCGAGCAGCGTCCCGCCGAGCGCCACCAGCGGCGCCGGGTTCTTCGGTTCGAGCGTCGCGGCGTGGCGGTAGAGGCTGACCGCGTTGCCGTAGTCGCCGGCGCCGCGCGCCGCATCGGCGATATGCATCACCGCGGCGTAATCGAGCACCGGCGCATTGCCGGTGCGCCCGTTGATCGCCAGCGCATCGAGATGCAGCGACGGGGTGTCCTGGCAGCCGGCCAGCCCGCTCAGAGCGAGCACCAGGCCGAGGAGCGACGCGCGGTGATTTCGCCTCATGGCACGCCTGCGAGGCCGCTGCGACCGGCGCCGTGCCGGTACGAAAGACCCCCGGCGACTATGGGTCGCCCCAGGAACGCCGTCGACGGTCGGGAAAAAACCGCGCCGGCGCAACCGCTTGCGCCGATGCGTCCGATCTTCTTGCGGCGCGCCGCGGCGGATTGCGGCGAATCGGCGGGATCAGTGGCCGGCTTGCGCCGACAGCGCGCGCCGGACCGCGTCGAGCGCCTCCTCGACGCGCGCCGCATCGGGACCGCCGGGCTGCGCCATGTCGGCGCGGCCGCCGCCACCCTTGCCGCCGAGCACTTCGGCGCCGGCGCGCACCAGCCGCACCGCGTCGAACCGGGCGGTCAGGTCGTCGGTGACGCCGACGACGATCGCCGCCTTGCCGTCGTCGCGCGACACCACGGCGACGACGCCCGAGCCGATCTTCCGCTTCAGGTCGTCGGCGAGCGCGCGCAGTTCGCGGCCGGGGACGTCGTCGACGACGCGGCCGTCGAAGGCGACGCCGCCGACGGTCGCCGCCGCGGGCGCCGCGCTGCCGCGGCCGGCCCCGGCGAGCGCGCGGCGCGCCTCGGCCAGCTCGCGCTCGAGCCGCCGATTATCCTCCATGAGCCGGGTGACGCGCGCCGGCAGCTCGGCCGGGCTGGTGCGCAGCGCACCGGCCGCCTGGCGCAGCAAATCCTCCTCGCCGGCCAGATAGCCTTCGGCGGCGGCGCCGGTCAGCGCCTCGATCCGGCGCACGCCGGAGGCGACAGAGCTCTCGCCGATCGCCTTGAACAGCCCGATATCGCCGGTGCGCGCGACATGTGTGCCGCCGCACAGCTCGACCGAAAACGGGCGCTCGGCATCGTCGCCGGCGCCCATCGCGACGACGCGCACCTCCTCGCCGTATTTCTCACCGAACAGCGCGAGCGCGCCCTCCTCCACCGCCTGTTCGGGCGAGAGCAGCCGGGTGCGCACCTCGCTGTTGTCGCGGATGCGGTCGTTGACCTCGGCTTCGATCGCGGCGAGGTCGGCCGGGCCGACCGGCCGCGGGTGACTGAAGTCGAAGCGCAGCCGGTCGGGTGCGACCAGCGACCCCTTTTGCGTGACATGCTCGCCGAGCCGGTGGCGCAACGCCTGGTGCAGCAAATGGGTGACCGAGTGGTTGGCGCGCAGCCGGCGCCGCCGCTCATGATCGACGCGCAGCTCGACCGCCTCGCCGATTTTGAGGCGGCCATGCGTCAGCGTGCCGTAATGGACGAAGAGGTCGCCCGCCTCGCGCGCCGTGTCGCGCACCGTCAGCTCGCCGCCGGCGGCCGAGAAGATGACGCCGGTATCGCCGACCTGGCCGCCCGATTCGCCGTAGAACGGCGTCTGGTTGACGACGATGGCGACCTCGTCGCCGGCGCTCGCCTCGGCCACGCGATCGGCGCCCTTGAGGATGGCGAGGACGACGCCTTCGGCGATCTCGGTTTCGTAGCCGAGGAACTCGGTCGCCCCCAGCTCCTCGCGCAGCGCGAACCAGGCGGCGCCGGTCGCCGCCTCGCCCGAGCCGACCCAGCTCCGGCGCGCCTCCTCGCGCTGCCGCTCCATCGCCGCGTCGAAACCGTCGACCGCGACCTTGCGGCCGCGGCCGCGCAGCACGTCCTGCGTCAGGTCGCGCGGGAAGCCGTAGGTGTCGTAGAGCCTGAAGGCGACGTCGCCGGGGAAATCCTGGCTCGGCGCGAGCCGCCCCTCCTCCTCGTCGAGCAGCCTGAGACCGCGCTCCAGCGTCTGCTTGAAGTTCGTCTCCTCGAACCGCAGCGTCTCGGTGATCAGCGGCTGGGCGCGGATCAGCTCGGGAAAGGCGGCGCCCATCTCGCGAGTCAGCGCCGGCACCAGCCGCCACATCAGCGGCTCCCTGGCGCCGAGCATGTGCGCGTGGCGCATCGCCCGCCGCATGATCCGGCGCAGCACGTAGCCGCGCCCTTCCTTCGCCGGCAGCACGCCGTCGGCGATCAGGAAGGCCGAGGCGCGCAGGTGATCGGCGATGACCCGGTGCGACACGGCATGCGGCCCATCCGCCGCGACGCCCGAAGCGTCCGCCGAGGCCTGGATCAGCGCGCGGAACAGGTCGATGTCGTAATTGTCGTGCTTGCCTTGCAGCACCGCGGCGATCCGCTCAAGCCCCATGCCGGTGTCGATCGACGGCCGGGGCAGCGCGACGCGCTCGCCTGCGGCGACCTGCTCGAACTGCATGAAGACGAGGTTCCAGATCTCGATAAACCGGTCGCCGTCCTCGTCGGGGCTGCCCGGCGGCCCGCCGGGGATCTCGGGCCCGTGGTCGTAGAAGATCTCCGAGCACGGGCCGCACGGGCCGGTGTCGCCCATCGCCCAGAAATTGTCCGAGGTGGCGATCCGGATGATGCGCTCCTCGGGCAGCCCGGCGATCTTCGCCCAGAGCCGCGCCGCGTCGTCATCCTCGGCGTAGACGGTGACCAGCAGCCGGTCCTGCGGCAGCCCGAACTCGCGGGTGACGAGGTTCCACGCCAGCTCGATCGCGACATCCTTGAAGTAGTCGCCGAACGAGAAATTGCCGAGCATCTCGAAGAACGTGTGGTGCCGGGCGGTGTAGCCGACATTTTCAAGGTCGTTGTGCTTGCCGCCGGCGCGCACGCATTTCTGCGAGGTGGTGGCGCGCCGATAGGACCGCTTCTCGACGCCGGTGAAGACGTTCTTGAACTGCACCATCCCGGCATTGGTGAACAACAGCGTCGGGTCGTTGCGCGGGACGAGCGGGCTCGACGGCACGATCTCGTGCCCGTGGGCCGCGAAATACTCGAGAAACGCGGCGCGGATGTCGTTGGTGGTCTGCATCACCCCAATTACGGTCGTCGCCGCGATCGATGCAAGAGGCGCCGCCCGGAAATCGCCCATTTGCGGCAATCGCCTATTCGCGGCAATGGCCTATTGGCGGACGTGGATCACCGCGACGCCGTCGGCATAGGCGCGCCGCCAGCCGGGCAGCCGGTCGAGCGCGGCGACCGCCGGCGACGGCGCCTGAAGCAGCGTCCAGGCGATGCCGTAGCGGTCGAGCAGCCGGGCGAGCGCTGCCGCATCGCCGCGCTCGGCGGCGAGATAGGCGGCGAGAAAGTCGTTGCCGTAGAGCTCGACCCGGCCGTCGATGAACACCGGCACGCCCGAGAAGATCAGGTAGCCGCCAAACGCCTCGCTGTTGAGCACCGGGCCGGAGAGATCGAGTCGCCGCGCCGCAGCAAGCGCCGATTGCGGCGTCACCGGATCGTCGGCGCGGTCGATCGGCCGCAGCAGCGCCGGCAAGCCGATCACTGCGGCGAGCGCCAGCGCGACGAGGCGCGCCGGCCAGCCTGACGGTCCGGCGAGGCGCGCCGCCCCCTGCACCAGCGCGGACGCGGACGCCGACGCGGTCAACGCCGCCAGCGCCGGACCGAGCGCGGCGGCGATCGCGAGCGGCGCGACAAGGCCGAGCAGATCGGCGTGACGGACATGCGCCAGCGCCATGTGGACGAGCCCGAGCAGCAGCACGAGGCGGGTCCACGGCACCTTCGCGCGGGCCGCAAAGCCGAGGGCGAGCGCACCCAGCAGCCATAGTTCGAGCGCCGGGAAGCGGGCCAGGTCGGCCGACAGCCACTCGCCGAAACCGCCCTGCAGCGCCGGCATCGCCATCAGGCGGAGCGGCTGCACCAGCGCGGTGGCGCCATTGGCGTTGATCAACGCGACCGTTACGGCGGCCGCGACGAAACCGCCCCAGCGCCGCGCCTCGGCGCGCTGTGCGACGCCCGGCGCCGGGCGCAGCACCGCCTCGCCGGCGAGCCACCCGGCGAGCGCGAGCCCGAAGAGGAAGCTGGCGTGCAAATTGGCCCATAACAGCATCGCCGGGAGCAGCCGCCACGGCGGCGCCCGTCCGTCGTCGCGCGCCGAGAAGAGGCCGCCGCACCACAGCACGAGGAGCGGCAGGGCCAAGACGTGCGGGCGCGCGAGCAAATGCGGCAGCACCAGCATCGCGCCGGCCAGCGCCGCGATCGCCGCGGGCAGCGGCTCGACCCGGCGCAGCAGGAAGTGCATGAGGAGCGCGATCGCCGCGGCAAAGCACGCGCCGGCGAGGAGCGCCGCCCCGCCCCAGCCTGCGGCCCGATAGACCACGGCGAGGGCAATCTCGCCGAGCCATTCGGGCGGTGCCCAGCGGGCACCAGCCGCGGTGAACGAGAACGGGTCGCCACCGGGCAGCGCCAGATGCGCCAGCATCCAGCGCCCGGCGGCGATATGCAGATAGGTGTCCGGGTCGTGCAGCAGCGCGGCAGGGCTCGCCAGCGCCCGCGCCAGCACGGCGAGGGCGACGAGCCACGGCCAGCACGGGACGAGGCGCCACCATGACGCGGCGCGCAACGGCGCGGCTGCGACGGTCGGCGGGCTGGGCGGCGCGCGCATCGCCGCAGCATCGCCCGATATGGTTAAGCGCGGGTCAACAAGCCGCCGTCACCTGGGCGCACGAGGCGCGGCCCGCGGTTTCCTCCGGGGTATCGCCCGGCTACTCGTCCTCGCCGGAGATTTCGCCCGGCGCCGCCATCATCGCGTCGGCGACAAGCCCGGCATTGGCGCGGATCTCCTGCTCGATCCGCTCGGCGACATCGGCGTGCTGGCGCAGATAGGCCTTGGCGTTCTCGCGGCCTTGGCCGATGCGCTGCCCCTCGTAGGAGAACCACGAGCCCGATTTCTCGACCACCCCGGCCTGCACGCCGAGATCGATCAGCTCGCCGGTCTTGGAGATGCCCTCGCCGTACATGATGTCGAAATCGACGACCTTGAACGGCGGCGCCATCTTGTTCTTGACCACCTTGACGCGGGTCTGGTTGCCGATCACCTGGTCGCGCTCCTTGATTGCGCCGATCCGCCGGATGTCGAGGCGGACCGAGGCGTAGAACTTGAGCGCGTTGCCGCCCGAGGTGGTTTCGGGATTGCCGAACATCACGCCGATCTTGAGGCGGATCTGGTTGATGAAGATCACCATGCAGCGCGAGCGCGAGATCGAGCCGGTCAGTTTGCGCAGCGCCTGGCTCATCAGCCGCGCCTGGAGGCCGACATGGCTGTCGCCCATCTCGCC
>DATJOB010000084.1:0-3328 GCA_035507475.1 Allostellaceae bacterium
GGGAGAGGAAATTTTTGCGCCGGCGCTTTTAACCCCTCTGCCGTACCACGGGAGAGGGAGGGGCCCATCGCGGAGCGATGCGAGGGTGAGCGCGTCACGCCAGCCTGACGTATTGGAAATCGCCCGGCTTGCCGTCGATCCCGGCGCGCGGCGGCGCGATCCACGAGGCGAACTCGCCCGGCTCGCGCACCGGCACCATCAGCGAGGCGACGAAATCATCGTCGGCGGCCGAGGGGAGGAATTCGTCGCGCCGGCTCGCCCATTCCCCGGCGCTCATCAACCTGCCCTCGGGGTCGGCCTCGATCGCGGCGAACTCGCCGATGCGGCGGTTGAACGCGACATGCGGCAGCTTTACCCGGAAGCTGATGCCGTGGCGCTCGACGATGCGGTTCCACCAGCGCTCGACGCCCGATTGCGCGTCGGCGACGTAGTCGTCGCGCAGCCGCATGTTGAGCGCCGAGAGCGCCGGCACCTGATCGTTGACGATCGCCCCTTCCTTGAGGCGCAGCACCGGGTAGGTGGCGCCGCTCAGCGCGTGGTCGTCGTCGATCTGGTCTTCGAGATAGCGGCCCTTGAGCCCGGCGTTGAAGGCGTTGGCGGCGTTGGTGCTGAGCTCGCTGCCGAACAGGTCGAGCGTCGCCGAGAAGTGGAAGTTGGCGCGCTTCTGCAGGGTCGGCAGGTCGATGACGCCGAGCGCGCGGACCCGCTCGATCTCGTGCGGATCGTCGATCCCCGCCCGCACCATCGCGGCACAGGTCGCCTCCAGCACCCGGCCGATCCCGGACTGCCCGATGAACATGTGGTGCGCTTCCTCGGTCAGCATGAAGCGGCAGGTGCGCGAGAGCGGGTCGAACCCCGACTGCGCCAGCGCGTGCAGCTGCATCTTGCCGTCGCGGTCGGTGAAGAAGGTGAACATGAAGAAGGCGAGCCAGTCGGGCGTGCGCTCGTTGAACGCGCCGAGAAGGCGCGGGCTGTCGCGGTCGCCCGAGCGGCGGCGCAGCAAATCCTCCGCTTCCTCGCGGCCGTCGCGGCCGAAATACTTCTGGAGGAGGTAGACCATCGCCCACAGGTGGCGCGCCTCCTCGACATTGACCTGGAAGAGGTTGCGCAAATCGTAGAGCGAGGGGGCGGTGGCGCCGAGCCGGCGCTGCTGCTCGACGGAGGCGGGCTCGGTGTCCCCCTGCACGACGATGAGCCGGCGCAGCATCGCGCGGTATTCGCCCGGCACCTCTTGCCAGGCCGGCTCGCCCTTGTGCATGCCGAAGCCGATCGTCCGGCCCTCGACCGGCGGCGCCAGCAGGATGCCCCAGCGGTAGTCCGGCATGCGGACATAGCCGAACTTGGCCCAGCCCTCCTGGTCGACCCCGACCGCGGTGCGCAGATAGACCTCGGCGGCCTGGAACCCGTCCGGCCCGCGCGCCATCCACCAGTCGAGATAGGAAGGGTGCCACTGTTCGAGCGCCCGGCGCAGCCGCGGGTCGGCGTTTAGCCCGACATTGTTGGGGATGAGCCCGTCGTAATCGACCGCGATCTCAGCCATCGCTCGCTCCTGCGCCGGGTTATCCCTCTCCGCCTCCCGAGAGCCCGGCAGAGAGGAAAATCTACACGGCTATATGGGTCACACGCGCTTCGGATCGAAAGCCGGGCGCCGGCCGGTGCCGTAGGATTTGAGTGCGCCGTTGTCGCCGATCGCGTTGGGGCGCTGGAAAATCCAGTTCTGCCAGGCGGTCAGGCGGCCGAAGATGCGGGTCTCCATCGTCTCCGGCCCGGCGAAGCGCAGATTGGCCTCGAGCCCGGTCAGCGCGTCGGGCGAGAAGCTGGCGCGCTCCTCGAACATCAGGCGGATTTCGTCGTCCCAGTCGACCTCGTCGAACGTGGCGGTGACGAGGCCCATTGCGTCGGCCGCGTCGGCGTCGAGCGGCGCGCCGATTTGCGCTTGGACGGCCCCCAGGCTCGCCGGCTCGCCGAGAAAGCGGGTCGCCAGGCGCGTCAGGCCGTTGCCCATCGGGTAGGCGGCGAAATTGAGCGGTGACAGCGCCAGCGCCGCCTCGCCCCGGTTGTCGCCCGCCCGGGCGCCGGCGAACATCAGCGCGCGGTCGGCGGCAAAGCACAATTCGGCGAGCGTGCCGGCAAAGCAGCTGCCCGGCTCGATCAGCGCGAAGAGGCTGCGCGCGGTCATGTCGACGCGTTTCAAGACGCGCTTCCAGTAGAGCCGCACCTCGCGCACCAGCCAGTCGCCGGCATGGCGGTCGAGCAGCGCGTCGGCGGCCAGCACCGCCGCGGGATCGCCTTCGCTGCGGAAGACGATCGTGCCGAGCGCGGGCTCGTTGGCGCGCAAATGGAGGATCGCGTCGTCGAGCGCGCGGGCCAGCGCCAGCGGCCAAAACCCCGCGCCCGCGGCGTGGATGCCCGCCAGATCGGCGGGCAGGCTCGCCGGGCCGAGCAGCGTGAGCTCGGCGCGCCGCCGCTCCCGGTCGAACGCGATACGCAGATGCGGATAGGCGATCGCGTCCGCGGCGATGTCGCGTTCGAGCGGCGTGAGCGCGATGCCGCTGGCGTCCGCCGGCCGGTCGGATGTTGCGGCGAGCGCGGCGGCGCGCGCGGCGACGCGCTCTTCCCAGCTCGACGGCGGGGCGATCTCGTCGACCAGCCGCCACTCGACCGCGCGCTGCCCGCGCACGCCCTCCTCGGTGGTGCAGAAGAGATCGGCGCGGTCGCGCCGCAGCTTGCGCTTGTCGGTGAGCCGGGTGAGGCCGCCGGTGCCGGGCAGCACCGCGAGGAGCGGCACCTCGGGCAGCGAGACGGCCGAGCGCCGGTCGTCGATCAGCATGATCCAGTCGCACGCCGCCGCCAGCTCGTAGCCGCCGCCCGCGGCGGCGCCGCCGAGCGCGGCGAGGTAGCGCTGGCCCGAGTTCTCGGAGGCGTCCTCGATCGCCAGCCGCGTCTCGTTGGTGAATTTGCAGAAATTGACCTTGTCGCCATGCGCGGACTTGGCGAGCGCGCCGATATTGGCGCCGGCGCAGAACACATTGTCCTTGGCCGAGCGGATCACCACCGCGCACACCTCGGGGTGCTCGAAGCGCAGGCGCTGCACCGCGTCGGCGAGCTCGATATCGACGCCGAGATCGTAGGAGTTGAGCTTCAGCTCGGTGCCGGGATAGAGGCCGCCGGCCGGATCGACATCGAGCGTCAGCGTCGCGATCGCGCCCTGCGTCTCCAGCCGCCAATGGCGGTAGCGCGCGGGCTCGGTGCGGTGGTCGATGGTCACCGCGCCGCTTCCTCTTCCGGCTCGCGTTGCCCACCGCCCTCTCCCGCATGCGGGAGAGGG
>DATJOB010000085.1:0-2927 GCA_035507475.1 Allostellaceae bacterium
TCCTCGATCACGTCGCGCTGGTCGCCGAGCGCCGCGGCCATCGTCTCTATGCCGACCGGACCGCCGCCGTAATTCTCGGCGATCGAGCGCAAATAGCGCCGGTCCATGCCGTCGAGCCCGCGCCCGTCGACGTCGAGCCGCGACAGCGCCGCATCCGCGCCCGCGGCGTCGATCGCCGCCCAGCCCTGCACCGCCGCGATGTCGCGGATGCGCCGCAACAACCGCATCGCGACGCGCGGCGTGCCGCGCGCCCGGCGCGCGATCTCGGCAGCGCCGTCGGCTTCCAGCGCGACGCCAAGCACCCGCGCCCCGCGGCCGACGATCAGCGCCAGCTCGGCCGGCTCGTAAAAGGCGAGCCGCAACGGGATGCCGAAACGCTCGCGCAACGGGCGGGTGATGAGCCCCGAGCGGGTGGTGGCGCCGACCAGCGTGAAGGGCGGCAGATCGATGCGCACCGAGCGCGCGCCCGGGCCGTCGCCGATCATGATGTCGAGCTGGAAGTCCTCCATCGCCGGATAGAGCACCTCCTCGACCGCCGGCATCATCCGGTGGATCTCGTCGATGAACAGCACGTCGCGCGGCTCGAGCGTCGTGAGCAGCCCCGAGAGCTGGCCGGCGTGCTGGATGATCGGCCCCGAAGTGGCGCGGAAGCCGACGCCGAGCTCGCGCGCGACGATCTGCGCCAGCGTCGTCTTGCCGAGACCGGGCGGCCCGGAGAACAGCACGTGGTCGAGCGCCTCGCCGCGGTGGCGCGCCGCGGCGATGAACACCGCGAGATTGTCGCGCAGCTGGCGCTGGCCGACGAACTCGGCGAGCGTTTGCGGCCGGATCGGCGCGTCGCCGGCGTCCTGCGCGCCGGGCTGCGGCGCGACGAGGCGGTCGCCCGTGTGCTCCGAATGGCCGCTCACGCGCGTGCCTCGGCCACGAGTTCCTGCAAGCCGGCGCGGATCAGCGCGTCGACCTGAGCGCCGTCGCCGAGCCGGCGGGCCGCCGCGGCGACCGCGCCGTACGCCTCGGCGCGGCGATAGCCGAGATTGACCAGCGCCGAGATCGCGTCGCCGGTCGGGCCGGCCGCGGCGGTGACCGGCGCCGCCACCGGGACCGCGCTGGCCGCCGCGAGCGCCATGCCGCCGACCCGGTCCTTGAGCTCGTTGACGATGCGCGCGGCGAGCTTCGGCCCGACACCGTCGGCGCGCGCCAGCATCGCCTTGTCCTGGGCGACGATCGCCAGCGTGAGGTCGTCCGGCGGAGCGGCCGACAGGACGGCGAGGGCGAGCCGCGCGCCGACGCCCTGCACCGTCGTCAGCAGGCGGAACCAGTCGCGCTCGGCCGCGTCGGCGAAACCGTAGAGATGGATGTGGTCCTCGCGGACATGGGTCTCGACCAGCAGGCTGGCAGGCGCGCCGGGCGCGAGCCGCGCCAGCGTGCGGGTCGAGGCGAAGACGAGATAGCCGACGCCGGCGACATCGATCACCGCGCCCTCGCCGCCGACCTGATCGAGGATGCCGGTCAGCTTGGCGATCATCGCGCCAGGCTCCGCGCCGTCGGGCTCGCGGCATGGTGGGCGTGGCAGATCGCCACCGCCAGCGCGTCGGCGGCGTCCGGTCGCAGCGCCGCGCAGCCGGGGAGCAGGCGGCGCACCATCAGCTGCACCTGCGCCTTCTCGGCGTGGCCGGCGCCGACCACCGCCTTCTTGACCAGGTTGGCGGAATATTCGGCGACCTTGAGCCCGCGCTCGGCCGGCGCGAGCAGCACGACGCCGCGGGCGACGCCGAGCTTCAGCGTCGAGGCCGGGTTCTTGTTGACGAAGGTCTCCTCGACCGCGGCCTCGTCCGGCCGGAAGCGCTCGAGGACCTCGCCGATCTGGCGGAACAGCGCGACCAGCCGCTCCGCCAAAGAGAGGTCCGCGGGCACGCTGGCGACGCCGTCGGCGACATGCGCGAGGCGGTTGCCGGAGACGTCGATCACGCCCCAGCCGGTGTGCCGCAGCCCGGGATCGAGGCCGAGTACGCGCATCGCCTAACGCCCCTCTCCCGCCCGCGCGAGAGGGAGGGGCCCGCGCCGCAGATGCGGGAGGGCAAGGGTCGACGCTCGCAAACCCGCACCCGTCCGTCGCCGCGCGATAGCCACCCCCTCGCGCGCGCGGAAGAGGGACAAAGGAACATGCCGGGGGCCGGTCTGCATCACGCGCTCAACCGCGCCATGACGTCTTCGGCGACTTCGAAATTGGCGTAGACGTTCTGCACGTCGTCGCTGTCTTCGAGGGTCTCGAGCAGCTTGAAGAGGCTCTGCGCGGTTTCCTCGTCGATCGGCGACGCGCTTTTCGGCCGCCAGGTAAGCCGCGCCGACTGCGCCTCGCCGAGACGCGCCTCGAGCGCGTCGCGCACCGCGTTGAAATCCTCCGGCGTCGACAGCACGACATGGCGCTCGTCGTCGCTTTCGACGTCGCTGGCGCCGCATTCGATCGCCGCTTCGAGCATGTCGTCGGCGCTCGCGGTCGCCGCGGGATAGGCGATCTCGCCGACGCGGTCGAAGAGGAACGCGACGCTGTTGGTCTCGCCGAGCGCGCCCGCAGCCTTGGTGAAGGCGGCGCGCACGTCGCTCGCGGTCCGGTTGCGGTTGTCGGTCAGCGCCTCGACGATGACCGCGACGCCGCCCGGCCCGTAACCCTCGTAGCGCACCTCGTCGTAATTATCGCCGGCCCCGGCCCCGGCGCCGCGCTTGATCGCGCGATCGACCGTGTCCTTCGGCATGTTGGCCTGGCGCGCGGCCAGCACCGCGGCGCGCAGGCGCGGGTTGGCGTTGGGGTCGGGCAGGCCCATGCGCGCGGCGGTGGTCAATTCACGGATGAGCTTCGTGAAGATCTTGCCGCGCTTTTTGTCCTGCGCGCCCTTGCGGAACATGATGTTCTTGAATTGCGAATGGCC
>DATJOB010000086.1:0-2356 GCA_035507475.1 Allostellaceae bacterium
TGCTGGTCAGCGCGGCGATCTGACCGACCAGCTCGCCGAGCCAGATCGCGGTCGACACCGCATCGCCCGACGGCGGGTTGGCGCAGGCGGCGTCGCCATATTCCTCGATCGTCGTCACCTTGCCGGCGATGTCGGCGGGAACGAGCCCCGTCCCCAGCACCGCGTTGGCCGCGGTGCGGCCCTCGGCATAGTCGGTGCAGGCGGTCTGGATCGCGGTATTGACGTCGCCGACCACCGTGGCGGCGACGGTGCCGGCCGCGCCGGTGGCCGCGCCTGCCGCGATCAACGGCGTGCAGGCGGCGAGCCCGCCGGCGACGAGCAGCGCCAGCAGGATCGCCGGGATCACGCCGCGCTCGCGCAACACCAGCGCCGCAAGGCCGCAACCGGCGGCGAGCAGCTGGGCGAGCTGGCCGAGTTCGCTGTTGGAGAAATGCAGGCCGACCAGGCCCAGTAGGGCGCCAAGCCCGGCATAGCTCGACGGCTCGCTGAAGCGGGCAAGCACAAAGCTCAGTATCTGCATGGCAGATCCTTTCGATAAAAAAAGGCCGCGGATGCGGCCGGAGAGGACGCGGGGGAGAGGCTCAGGCGAGGTCGGCGGCATAGCCGCGGCGCGGCGGCGCGACCGGCGACGGCGCGTCCGGCACCTCGCCGCTGCCGCCGCAGCGCTCACAGATCTCGCCGTGCTGGCCGAGGATGTCGCTCGGATCGGGACTGCCGTCGGGCCGGCGGCGCCGGATGCGCGGCGTGCGGCCGCTGCCGCCGCAGCGTTCGCAGCATCGGGTCGGCGGCTTCACCCCGGCTCCCCGGCGCGGCGCCCGTAGGCGACGGCGAGCCGGTCGGCATAGCCGGTAGCCGCCGCGCCCGGTCCGTTATAGGCGCCCGCGAACGCGACCCAATCATGCGCGCGCAGCAGCCGATCGAGCCCGCCGTGGCGGCAGAACGCGCAAAACGCGGCGAGTTGGTCGCCTTCGCCCTCGCACATCGCCGCGACATAGGCCTCGACATCGGCGAAGCCGCAGGCGGCATGGTTGAGCCCGAGGACCTGGAAAAGCCCCCAGCTCGCACTCTCCAGCGCCGCGCTCCGGTCGAGCGCGATCGCCTCGGCGAGCCGGTCGTATTGATGGGCGCCCGGCGCCCCGTAGAGCGCACGATCCCAGCCGGTTGCCGATATGCCGGGATGCGCGGCATCCCAGCGATGGCCGGTCAGCGCGCCGAAGACATGCGCCTCGAACAGGATCTTCGGGCGCCGGTCGGGGAGAAACCCGCCGCCGGCGCTTTCGACGGCGCAGACCGCCCAAATCGCGGCGCTGTCGCAACCGAGCTGCGCCGCCGCGGCGGCGACGTCGCCGGCGGCGAGCGGCGTGGCCGCACCGACAAAGTCCATTTCGGTCACTCCCGGCTGGCGGCGCGTCAGCGCCGGTTCTGCTTCTGCACGACCTCGGTGCGCAGATCGCCGATCGCGCCCATCACGCGGTCGAGCGCCGCCCGCATTTCCGCCTGGAACTGGCGGTCCTCGTGGCCGCGCTCGGCGAGCTCGCGTTCGACTTCGGCGAGCCGCGCCTCGTGGCCGGCGAGCGCTACCCGGTACTCCGCGCGCTGCATGTCGATGTCGGCGCGCAGCGTCAGGTATCCGCCGAGGATCCCGCCGCCGCCGGCGAGCAGCACGACGGCCGCCTGCAACAGGTGGCCGAGCGTGATGTCGGGGCTGAAATGCGGATGGAGCATGCCGCCGAGCCCGTTCATGGCGCGCCCCGCGTCGAGCGAAGAAGATCGCTCATTGCAGCGCCAACCGGGCGTCGGCGGTCCAATGGGCCTCGACCATCGTGCCGGCATAGCCGGCGCTGTTGGTCGCGCTCCAGGCGAAGCCGCTCTGCCCCGAGGCCTGCAGGGTCGGCGTCACGTCGGCGCCGTTGTTCACGTCGCGCACCTTGCCCGCGCTGCCGGTCACCGGCGAATAGAAGGTGACCGCCGTCGGCACGATGCGCTTGTTGACCTTGTAGGCGACGCTGGCGCCGGGCGCGTAGCTGGCGCTCGCCGCGCCGTTGAGCATGGCGAGCGAGACGCCGTCGGTGTTGCTCGCGGTGCCGGGCTGCGTGTCGCGGTCGTAGCTCTTCTCGTAGAGCCGCTGACAGCGCGCCAGCTCCTGCTGAAATGCCAGCCGCTGGAACGGCGTCACCGCCGGCGCGACCTCCAGCTTCCAGTTGGTGATCTCGAAGGTGGCGCCCGCCGTGGTGAGCAGCGTGTTCGACAGCGCCGAGGTGCCGTAATAGAGCGCGCCGGCCCAGCTGCCGCCGGTGCCCTGATAGGTCGACCCGGCGGCGAGCGTGACGATCAGGTAGGCGCCGCCATTGCCGCC
>DATJOB010000087.1:0-4593 GCA_035507475.1 Allostellaceae bacterium
GCGCTCGCCTACGGCATGGAGCGCAAGGGCAGCGGCACGATCGCGGTCTACGACCTCGGCGGCGGCACGTTCGACATCTCGATCCTCGAGATCGGCGACGGCGTGTTCGAGGTCAAATCGACCAATGGCGACACGTTCCTCGGCGGCGAGGACTTCGACAAGAAGATCATCGACTACCTGGCCGACGAGTTCAAAAAGGAGCAGGGCATCGACCTGCGCAACGACCGGCTGGCGCTGCAACGCCTCAAGGAGGCGGCCGAGAAGGCCAAGGTCGAATTGTCCTCGTCGATGCAGACCGAGGTCAACCTGCCGTTCATCACCGCCGACCAGAACGGCCCGAAGCATCTCAACATCAAGCTGGGCCGCGCCAAGCTCGAGGCGCTGGTCGACGAGCTGATCCAGCGCACGATCGGCCCCTGCCGCAATGCGTTGAAGGATGCCGGGCTCAAGGCGTCGGAGGTCGACGAGGTGATCCTCGTCGGCGGCATGACCCGCATGCCCAAGGTCATCGAGACGGTGAAGCAGTTCTTCGGCAAGGAGCCGAACCGCAGCGTCAACCCCGACGAGGTGGTGGCGATCGGCGCGGCGATCCAGGCCGGCGTGCTGCAGGGCGAGGTCAAGGACGTCCTGCTGCTCGACGTGACCCCGCTATCCTTGGGCATCGAGACGCTGGGCGGCGTCTTCACCCGCCTCATCGACCGCAACACGACGATCCCGACCAAGAAGTCGCAGACCTTCTCGACCGCCGAGGACAACCAGACCGCGGTGACGATCCGCGTCTTCCAGGGCGAGCGCGAGATGGCCGCCGACAACAAGCTGCTCGGCCAGTTCGACCTGGTCGGCATCCCGGCGGCGCGGCGCGGCATGCCGCAGATCGAGGTGACCTTCGACATCGATGCCAACGGCATCGTCCAGGTGTCGGCCAAGGACAAGGCCACCGGCAAGGAGCAGCAGATCCGCATCCAGGCCTCGGGCGGGCTCAGCGACACCGACATCGAGAAGATGGTCAAGGACGCCGAGGCGCATGCCGAGGACGACAAGAAGCGGCGCGAGCTGGTCGAGGCCAAGAACCAGGCCGACAGCCTGGTCCACAGCACCGAGCAGACCCTGAGCGAGGCCGGCGACAAGGTGCCGGAGAGCGAGAAGGCGCCGGTGCAGGCCGCGGTCCAGGCGCTGAAGGACGTCGCCGGCAGCGAGGACGCCGCCGAGATCAAGGCGAAGACCGAGGCGCTGGCGCAGGCCGCGATGAAGCTCGGCGAGACCATGTACAAGGCGCAGCAGGAAGGCGCCGGCCCGCAGGGCGGCCCCGGCGGTCCGCAGGGACCGGGCGGCGGTGCCGGCCACGGCCCGGCGGGCGGCCCCGACGACAAGGTGGTCGACGCCGACTTCGAGGAAGTCGACGAAAAGAAGCGCGGCCAGGGCTGACAACCCGGGACCGACAAGCCGCTTAAGCGAGTCTTCAATGCCGGCGGGCAATGATCCTGGCTCACCCTCGGGCGCGTCCCCGGGGGTGAGCGGTCCGCCCGGCGGCATCGCTTGCGGCGACGAACCTTAGCAGCGAACCTGATCGGCCATGGCTAAGCAGGATTACTACGAGACCCTCGGCGTCGGCAAAGCCGCGAATGCCGACGAGCTGAAGCGCGCCTATCGCAAGCTGGCGATGCAGTACCACCCCGACCGCAACGCCGGGGACAAGACCGCCGAGCAGAAGTTCAAGGACATCAGCGAAGCCTACGACATCCTCAAGGACGACCAGAAGCGCGCGGCCTACGACCGTTTCGGCCACGCCGCGTTCGAGCAGGGCGGCGGCGCCGGCGGGTTCGGCTTCTCCGGCGGCTTCGCCGACATCTTCGAGGAGATGTTCGGCGCGATGGGCGCCGGGCGCCGTGACGCAGGCCGGGCGCGCAGCGGCAGCGACCTGCCCTACAACCTCGAGATCGCGCTCGAAGACGCGTTCAAGGGCAAGCAGACGACGATCCGCGTCAACACCTTCGGGCGCTGCGAGCCGTGCCGCGGCAGCGGCGCCGAGCCGGGCAGCGCGCCGACCACCTGCCGGACCTGCCAGGGCCACGGCCGGGTGCGCGCGCAGCAGGGCTTCTTTACCATCGAGCGCACCTGTCCGACCTGCCAGGGCGCCGGCACGGTGATCGAGAAGCCGTGCCGCTCATGCGGCGGGCAGGGCCGGGTGCGGCGCGAGAAGACGCTGGCGGTCTCGATCCCGGCCGGGGTCGAGGACGGCACCCGCATCCGCCTCGCCGGCGAAGGCGAGGTGGGCCTGCACGGCGCGCCGCCCGGCGACCTCTACATCTTCATCAGCGTCGCGCCCCACCCGATCTTCCAGCGCGACGGCGCCAACATCTTCTGCCGGGTGCCGATCCCCTTCACCACCGCCGCGCTCGGCGGCGCGATCGAGGTGCCGACCGTCGACGGCAGCCGCAGCCGCGTCACCGTGCCGCCGGGAACCCAGTCGGGCCACCGCTTCCGGCTCAAGAGCAAGGGCATGAGCGTGCTGCGCTCGCCGTTGCGCGGCGACATGTACGTCAACGCGGTGGTCGAGACGCCGGTCAACCTGACCAAGCGCCAGCAAGAGCTGCTGCGCGAGTTCGAGCGCGAGGCCGACGACCACAAGACCAGCCCCGAGAGCGCCGGCTTCTTCGCCCGGGTCAAGGAATTCTTCGAGGACCTGCGCGACTAGCGCCTCAGGCGAGGCTGGCGGCGACCCGCCCGATCCCGGCGAAATCGGCCGCGATGCGGTCGCCCGGCGCGAGCGGGAACTGGCGCGTGAAGGAGCCGCTCATGATGTGGTCGCCGGCCTTCACCCGCTCGCCGAACTGCGCCAGTTTGGCGGCGAGCCAGGCGACCGAATTATAGGGGTGGCCGAGCACCGCGCTGCCGTCGGCGGCCGCGGCCTCACGCCCGTTGATGCTGACGCTGACCCGCACCCGGTCGAGCTCGGGCAGCGCAGCGCGCTCGACCGGCGGCCCGAGCACGAAGCCCTTCTGCTGCGCGTTGTCGGCGAGCGCCAGGGCGAGCTGCCGGGTCAGGTCGCCGCGCGTCTCGATGATCTCGAAGGCGGGATGCACGCGGTCGACCGCGGCGGCGACCGCGGCGGGCGTCGCGCCCGGCGCGAGGTCGCTTCCCATGACGATGCACAGCTCGTTCTCGAAGCCCGGCGCGATCAATTCGCCGGCGCCGAAGACATGGCCCGAGGCGAGCCTGCCCTCGGCCAGCAGGCAGCCGAAGACCGGTTCGTGCACCGCGAATTGCTGCTGGATCGCGGTGCTCGTCAGCCCGACCTTCCAGCCGACGCGCCGCGCGCCGCGACGCTCGATCAGCGCCAGCTGCAGGCGGTAGGCGTCGTCGAGCGACAGCCGATCGAACCAGGCGCGCGGGAAATACTCGCCGCGCGCCCGCGCCGCCTCGAACTCCGCGACCGCTGCGGCGAGCTCGCCTTCGTTCATCAATACACCCCCGGGATCAGCCGCGCCGTGTGGCGGCAATATTCGGCGTATTCGGCGGGAAAGGTCTCGCGCATCCGCGCCTCCTCGGCGAGCAGCTTGACCAGCAGCCCGGCAAAGATCAACGCGAAGCCGATAAACCCGTAGCCGGCACCGATGGCGAGCGCGGTGCCGACGAAGGCGGCGAGCAGCCCGCTGTAGATCGGGTGCCGCACCCATCGATAGGGGCCGCTGCGCACCAGCGTGTGCGCCTCCTTGACCGCGACCGTGCTGCTCCAGTTGCGGCCGAGATGCCAGCGCGCCCAGACCGTGAACAAGAGGCCGCCCAGCACCAGGAGGGTGCCGAGCACCGGCAGCACCGGGCCGCCCGGGACAAAGCGGTAGGTCAATGCCGCCGGCCACCAGCGCGGCGTCAAGAGGATCGCGACACCGAGCAGTACCGGGCCGCGGTTGAGGATCGCTTCGCGCGCGGGCTCGCGCCAGCGGATGCGCTTGACGCCGTAGGCCGCGGCGGTCCAGCCGACGATCCAGACGATCCACAACGCCGGGATCAGATAGCGTGAGGCGTAAGCCAGCTCCCGCATGCCGGCTAGAGGAGCTTGCCGACGCCGTCGAGCACCGTGTCCCAGTCGTCGACCTCGCGGTCCTGCGGATGCACCATGACGTGCTGCACCCCCGCCGCCGCATAGGCCGCGACCCGCTCCTTCATCATGCCGATGTCGCGGCCGTCCCAGTGCGAGCGCACCGAGATCGTGAAATCGGGTCCGGGGCGGTCGCGGCGCAGCCGCTTGACGACCTCGCCCGCCTGGTCGGGCGTCACCTGGCTGCCGTGCCAGCCGTCGCCGATGCGAACGGTGCGCCGGTGCGCCGCCTCGGACCGGCTGCCGTGCCACATCGGGATCGGTGAAATGGGCTGCGGCAGCATCGTCATGTCGCGGATTTCCGCCGGGATGTATTTCGCCTCGAAGCTGACCGGATCGCGCGACCACACTGCCTTCATCATCGCGATGCCCTCGTCCATGCGCCGGCCGCGCTCGTGGAACGGCACGCCGAGTGCGGCGAATTCCGGCTCGAGCCAGCCGACCCCGACGCCGAGGATCAACCGCCCGCCCGAGAGGTTGTGCAGGGTCGACAA
>DATJOB010000088.1:0-9470 GCA_035507475.1 Allostellaceae bacterium
CGGCAGCGGCGGCAGGTCGAAGCGCGGCGCCTCCTCGTTGATCAGCGCCGAGGGCAGCACGTTGGTGTCGATGCCGAGCCCGACATAGAAGCCGCCCGTCATCAGCGCGAACACGACGACCGGCAGGATGTAGAGCCAGCGTCTCATTCGGCCGGCTGCGCCGCGCTCGCCTCGGCGATCGGCCGCGCCCGGCGCGACGGCGCGCCGACGCGGTGCCGCCGGTCGCTGAGCGAGACCAGGCCGCCGAACGCCATCAGCCCGGCGCCGAGCCAGATCCACGGCACCAGCGGGTTCCAGTAGAGGCGCAGCGTGTAGCCGCCCTTGCCGTCGCTGTCGCCGATCACCGCATAGACGTCGGCCAGCAGGTTGGTGCGGATCGCGACATCGGTCTGGTTGCCGTTTTCGAGCGGGAAGAAGCGCTTCTCGGGGTGCATCGCGGCGACCAGCCGGTCGCCCTTGAGGAGCCGGATATCGGCGCGGGTGGCGATGTAGTCGGGCCCCTTCGCGTCGTCGACCGCGTCGAGCGCTACCGTGTAGCCGGCGAGCTCGACCGTGCCGCCGGGCCGCACGTTCTCGATCTTCTCGACCGTCCAGGCCGAGGAGCCGGTAATCCCGGCGACGACGACCGCCATTCCGGCATGGGCGAAGGTCATGCCCCAGGCGGCGCGCGGCAGGCGCAGCGCACGGCGCAAGCTGTCGCCGAGCGGCACCGAAAAGAGCCGGATGCGCTCGGCCCATTCGACAAAGGTGGCGGCGAGGAGCCAGGCGGCCAGCGCGAGGCCGCAGGCGGCGCCGACCGACTTCGCACCCATCACGATCATCGTCAACACGGCCGCGCCGGCGGCGATCGCGAAGCCGAGCTTGAGGCGCTGCAGCGCCGCCCAGAGGTCGCCGCGCTTCCACGACATGAGCGGCCCGACCGCCATCGCGACCAGCAGCGGCACCATGATCGGCACGAAGGTCATGTCGAAATAGGGCGGGCCGACCGACACCTTCTGGTGCGTCAGGACGTCGAGAAAGAGCGGGTAGAGCGTGCCGAGCAGCACCGTCGCGCAGGCCGTGGTGAGCAGCAGGTTGTTGAGGAGGAGCCCGCCCTCGCGCGAAATCGGCGCGAACAGCCCGCCGCCCTTCAATGTCGGCGCGCGCACCGCGAAGAGCAGCAGCGCGCCGCCGGTCGCGACCCCGAGCAGCATCAGGATGAAGACGCCGCGCCGCGGGTCCTCGGCGAAGGCGTGGACCGAGGTGAGGACCCCCGAGCGCACCAGGAAGGTGCCGATCAGCGACAGCGAGAAGGTGAGGATCGCCAGCAGGATGGTCCATGCCTTCAAGGTGTCGCGCTTCTCGACGACGATCGCCGAGTGGAGGAGCGCGGTGCCGATGATCCACGGCATGAACGAGGCGTTCTCGACCGGGTCCCAGTACCACCAGCCGCCCCAGCCGAGCGTGTAGTAGGACCACCAGCTGCCCATCGCGATGCCGATCGTCAGCGCGCACCACGCGGCCAGCGTCCACGGCCGCACCCAGCGCGCCCAGGCCGGGTCGACCCGTCCCTCGATCAGCGCGGCGATCGCGAAGCAGAACGAGATCGAGAACCCGACATAGCCGGCATAGAGCATCGGCGGATGGAAGGCGAGGCCGCGGTCCTCGAGGATCGGGTTGAGCCCGTTGCCGTCGGCCGGCACCGGGAAGAGCCGCAAAAACGGGTTCGAGGTGAACAGGATGAAGAGCAGGAAGCCGACGCCGATCATCGCCTGCACCGCCAAAACCCGGGCGCGCAGCGCCGGCGGCAGATTGCCGCCGAACAGCGCCACCGCGGCGCCGAACAGCGCGAGCATGAACACCCAGAGGATCATCGACCCCTCGTGGTTGCTCCAGACGCCGGTGATCTTGTAGAGCAGCGGCTTGGCGCTCGACGAATTGGCCGCGACGTTGAGCATCGAGAAATCGGATGTCGCATAGGCGTGCATCAACGCCAGGAACGCGGTCGCGACAAAGACGAACTGCGCCAGCGCCGCCGGCCGCGCCAGCGCGATGAGCGCCGAATCGCCCCGCGCCGCGCCGTAGAGCGGCACCGCCGCCTGGATCGCGGCAACGCATAGCGCGAGCACCAGGGCGAAATGCCCGATCTCGTCGATCATCCGGATGTCCTGCTACCGCCCATCGGCCCGCGCATTATCGCAGAGGCGATGGCCGCCGCAAATGCGGCGGTGTCGCGCTTTACCAACTCATGCGTGCGGCGCCGGCAAGGCCGCGCCGATCCCGGCGGTTCGCGGCGCCATCGTCGCGCCGCTGCGCGGCGCCGAGAGCGCTCGATAGCCGCGACAAGACGATGCAAACCCATGCAGCATTTAATTCGCGGAATAGTACGCTTTTGGACTTCTACTATTCCGCAAAGAAAAAGCTGCCGTCACTTTGCCGCTGCGGGTTCGCGTGAGCGGCGGGCGGCGGCGGCCGGCGGCTGGTTGCCCTTGGCGAGCACGTCGCTGAGCGCGGCGCGGATTTCGGCGAGGCGCTGCTCGCCCTCGACCTTATGGCCGAACAGGTTCTTCACATAGAACACGTCGACCACCTTCTCGCCGTAGGTCGAGATCTTGGCGCTCGACACCTGGAGCTTGAGCGCGGTCAGTTCGCGGGTCAGCTCGTGCAGGAGGCCCGGCCGGTCGCGGCCGTTCACCTCGACGACGGTGTGGGTCAGGCTGGCGTTGTTGTCGATGAGAACGCGCGGCACCACGGTGAAGACGCTGGTGCGGCTGTGGATCGCCGGCGGCCGGGCGAACTCGCGGTGCGGCTTGAGGTCGCCGGTGAGCACGTTCTCGAACGCGACCGAGAGGCGGGCGAGCTTGTCCGGCCGGTCGACCGGCCCGCCGCTGTGGTCCTGCACCCAGAACGTGTCCAAGGCCATGCCGTTGGTCATCGTCATGATCTTGGCGTCGACGATGTTGGCGCCGGAGAGCGCCAGCGCCCCGGCGATGCGCGAGAAGAGCCCGGGGTGGTCGGCCGTGTAGAGCGTCACCTCGGTCACCGCGCGCTGCGCATCGACCCGCGTCTCGACCGTGAGCGGCGCGCCGCTCGCCTCGGCGCGGCGCATCAGCCGGGCGTGCCGGGCATGGGTCTCGGCGTCGAGCGAGAGCCAGTAGAACGGGTAGCCGCGGGCGACGAAGCGGGCGAACTCGGCGGCGTCGAACTCGGGCAATAGCTGCCGCGCCGCGGCCTGGGCGGCGGCGATCCGCGAATCGCGCGCCTCGGCGGTGGCGCCGCCGGAGATGAGGTCGAAGGCGCTGTGGTAGAGCTCGCGCAGAAGCGCGGCCTTCCAGCCGTTCCACACCTTGGGCCCGACCGCGCGGATATCGGCGACGGTCAGCACCAGGAGGAGCTTGAGGCGCTCGGGCGACTGCACCCGCTCGGCGAAGTTGCGGATCGTCTGCGGGTCGGCGATGTCGAGCTTGAACGCGGTGCCGCTCATCAAGAGGTGCCAGCGCACCAGCCAGGCGACGGTCTCGGTCTCCTCGTCGGTGAGGCCGAGCCGCGGCCCCATCTTCTGCGCGATCCGCTCGCCGATCACCGAATGGTCGCCGCCGCGGCCCTTGGCGATGTCGTGCAGCAGCACCGCGAGATAGAGCGCGCGGCGCGAGGCGATGGTCGGGGCAATCGAGGTGGCGAGCGGCAGCTCGGATTTGAGCGCGCCCGCCTCGATCTGGTGCAGGATGCCGATCGCGAAGAGGGTGTGCTCGTCGACCGTGTAGACATGGTACATGTCGTACTGCATCTGCGCGACGACACGGCCGAAATCGGGGATGAAGCGGCCGAAGACGCCGGCCTCGTTCATCCGCCGCAGCGCGATCTCGGGGTCCTTCTTCGAGGTCAGGATCTCGAGGAAAAGGCGGTTGGCCTCTGGGTTCTCGCGCAGCGCGGGGACGAGGCGCAGCGAGCGGGTCGCGGCGCGCAGCGCGCGCGGGTGGATGTCGACCTCCTCTTCCTGCGCGACGCGGAACAGCCGCAAGAGCGCCACCGGGTCGTTCCTGAAAAAATCCTCGCCGGGGATGGTGAGGCGCCCGCCGTCGAGCGCGAAGCCGGCAAGCCCGCGCCGCGTGCTGATCCCGCCGCCCCAGCGCAGCCAAGCGAGGCGGCGCGGCTTCTGCTCGTTGACCTCGAGGATCGCGCAGAAGATGCGCGTCAGGTCGCCGACATCCTTGGCGATCAGGAAATAGTGCTTCATGAAGCGCTCGACGCCGCGGCTGCCGGCATGGTCGCGGTAGCCCATGCGCTCGCCGATCTGCGTCTGCATGTCGAAGGTCAGGTGCTCCTCGGCCCGCCCGGCGAGGTAGTGGAGATGGCAGCGCACCGTCCACAGAAAGGCCTGGGCGCGGGCGAAGCGCTGCTCCTCCTCCTGCGAGAGCACCTTGAGATCGACGAGTTTCGCGACGTCGTCGATCCGGTAGATGTATTTCGCCAGCCAGTAGAGCGTGTGCAGGTCGCGCAGCCCGCCCTTGCCTTCTTTGACGTTGGGTTCGAGCTGGTAGCGGCTGTCGCCGACCCGCTTGTGACGCGCGTCGCGCTCGGCGAGCTTCTGCTGGACGAACTGGCCGGCGGTGCCGCGCACGATCTCGGCATCGAAGCGCGTCTTGAGCTCGGCGAAGAGCGGCTGCTCGCCCCAGACGTAGCGTGCCTCCAACAGCGCGGTGCGGATCGTCAGGTCGGACTTGGCGTAGCGCAGGCACTCGTCGATCGAGCGCGTCGCGTGGCCGACCTTGAGCCGCAAATCCCACAGCAGATAGAGCAGGTATTCGACGACCTGCTCGGTGTGCGGCGTCTGCTTGTAGGGCAGCAGGAACAGCAGATCGACGTCGGAATAGGGCGCCATCTCGCCGCGCCCGTAGCCGCCGACCGCGACCACGGCGAGGCGCTCGCCCTGGGTCGGGTTGGCGAGCGGAAAGACCCGCCCGGTGACGAAATCGAACAGCGCGCGGACCAGCTGGTCGACGAGAAAGCACTGCTCGGCGACGCAATGCGCGGCGCTGCCGCCTGCCTCGAAGCGGCGTCGCACCTCGCGCCGCCCCGCGTCGAGCGCGCGGCGCGCGAGCGTGACGACCGGGGCGCGGTCGGGCGATGCCGGGTCGAGCACCAGCGCCGACAGCATTTCGCCGAGGGCGCGGCGGTCGATGATCTCGCGCTGCCGGGCGATCGCGGGCAGGGCCATGACGTCTGCTGTCCTAGAGGTGGCCGCCGCCGTTGACGTTGACGATCGAGCCGGTGGTGAACTTCAGATGGGTAACGCAGGAGAGCACCG
Organism: Allostellaceae bacterium; assembly: GCA_035507475.1. Taxonomy (GTDB): domain Bacteria; phylum Pseudomonadota; class Alphaproteobacteria; order ATCC43930; family CGMCC-115725; genus DATARH01. Next base: position 5,288 of record DATJOB010000088.1, read on the forward strand.
CCAGGGCGACGTCCTCGGCCTCGATCTGTCGCTTGAGCGGCGTCGCCATCGCCGCCTTGAGCATCGCCTCCTCGGTGCGGCCCGGGACGAAGCCGGTATGCACCATCCCCGGCGCCACCACGACGACGCGGATTTCCGGGCCGAGCACGCGGGCGAGGCTCATGCTCATCGTGTCGAGCGCGGCCTTGGAGGCGCCGTAGATGATGCTGCTGCCCGAGCCGCGCTGCGCCGCGCCGGACGAGATGTTGACGATGACGCCGTCACCCGAGGCCTTGAGCAGCGGCGCGAAGGCGCGGATCGTCGCGAACGGGCCGCGCACATTGGCGGTCAGCACCCGGTCGATCAGCGCGTCGTCGAGCGCGTCGAGGTCGTGATGCGGCACCATCCGGGTGAAGCCGGCCGAGTTGACCAGCACGTCGCAGCGTCCGAACGATTCCTTGACCGCGACCGCCGCCTGGTTGATCTGCGCGGTGTCCTCGAGCGGCAGGTGCATCGCTAGGTGGAAGCCTGGTTGCCCGGCGCCGGCAAGTCCCGCCACGACATCGCGGGCGCGGTCGAGCCCCCGGTTGTAGCCGACGACGACGCGGGCGCCCGCGGCGGCGAACAATTTCGCGCACTCGCGGCCGATCCCGCTCGACGCGCCGGTCACCACCGCGACCTTGCCGGAAAGAGCGCCGTCAGCCGTCATCCCGTGATCTCCGCGCACGCGAATCCCGTCGCCGCATGCTACGCGGGCGGCCCCGGCGGCGCCACTCCCGTCAAACCCGGCGGCTGTCGTAGGCCCAGTGGAGCAGCGCCTGACGCTGGCGCGGACGGCAGGCATGGTCGCAGGGCCGGCAATGCCGCTCGATCTGGCGGAGGTGGCGGCGCATCGCCTTCCAGCGCGCGATCTGACGCCGGTCGTCGGCCATGCGGCGACCCATGAAATAGCGGCAGTACCACTGAAACCAGCCGCGCGGGTCGTCGGGATGGATCCAGCCTTTCGCCCGCCAGACCGACAAGGGCTGGCTGGCAGCGACGCGGAAGTAGTTGAGCTTGGGGTCGGCGCCGGCGGGCGACAATTTCGCTTGGGCGAACCAGTCCGCCGGGAACTCGGCGCGGCAATCGGTCAGGTATTTGCCGCCGAAGACGCCGAGCGCCAGCATCTCCTTCGGCGTCAGCTCGGGGTGGAACTCGGGGTCGAAACCCTTCCCCGCCGGCGCCGTCAGCTCATAGGCATAGCCCTGCTGCATCCGGTCGTCGACGGTGACGCGGCGTCGTTCGCTCATGATCGGCCGGTGTCCCGGGAGACCGTCGGCCGGGTTGCGGTCATGCGATGTCGAACGGGCTGAGCACCTTGACCGCCAACGGCTCGAAGTGACGCGGGTTCATCGTCAGCAGCACCAAGTCGCGCGATTTGGCGATACCGGCGATCGCGATATCCCGCGGCAAACCGCGCGAGTAGCTGTACCTTCAGCCGCCAACTCAGCGGCGCAGCACCAGCATCTTCTTGATCTCGGCGATCGCCTTCGCCGGGTTGAGGTTCTTCGGGCAGGTGCGGGTGCAGTTCATGATCGTGTGGCAGCGGTAGAGGCGGAACGGGTCCTCCAGCGCGTCGAGGCGCTCGCCAGTCTTCTCGTCGCGGCTGTCGGCGAGCCAGCGATGGGCCTGCAACAGCACGGCCGGCCCGAGATAGCGCTCGCCGTTCCACCAGTAGCTCGGGCACGCGGTGGTGCAGCAGAAGCACAGGATGCATTCCCACAGCCCGTCGAGCTTCTCGCGCTCCTCCTCGGACTGCAGGCGCTCCTTGTCCGGCGGCGGCGGGCTCTCGGCCTGCAGCCAGGGCTGGATCGACTGGTACTGCGCGTAGATGTGGCTGAGGTCGGGAACCAGGTCCTTGACCACCGGCATGTGCGGCAGCGGATAGATCTTGACGTCGCCCTTGATGTCGTCGACAGCCTTCAGGCAGGCGAGCGTGTTGGTGCCGTCGATGTTCATCGCGCAGGAGCCGCAGATGCCTTCGCGGCACGAGCGGCGGAAGGTCAGCGTGGTGTCGACCTCGTTCTTGATCTTGATCAGCGCGTCGAGAACCATCGGCGCGCAGTCGGCCATGTCGACGGTGTAGGTGTCGATCGCCGGGTTGCCGCCATCCTCCGGGTTCCAGCGGTAGATGTGGAAGCGGCGCGGGTCCTTTGCCATCGCCGGCGCGGGGTGCGTCCGGCCGCTGCCGATCTTGGAGTTTTTCGGGAGGGCGAACTCGACCATCAGTACACCCGCGCCTTGGGCGGGATCGATTTCACTTCGTTCGACAGCGTGTTCATGTGCACCGGCCGGTAGTCGATGGCCACGTCGCAATCGCCGTCGAGCCAGACGACGGTGTGTTTCATCCAGTTCACGTCGTCGCGCTCGGGATAGTCCTCGTGCGCGTGCGCGCCGCGGCTTTCGTGCCGCGCCTCGGCCGAATGCAGCGTCACCACCGATTGCTGCAGCAGGTTCTGCAGTTCGAGCGCCTCGACGAGGTCGCTGTTCCAGATCAGCGAGCGGTCGTTGATGCCGAGCTCGGCGAAGCTGCGCGCGGCGGCGTCGATCCGCTCGACGCCCTCGCTCAGCACCTCGCTGTCGCGGAACACCGCGCAGTTATTCTGCATGATCCGCTGCATCTCGGTGCGGATCGCCCCCGCCATGCGCGAGCCCTTGGCGTGGCGGACCGCATCGAAGCGGTCGAGCGACGCCTCGATCCCGTTGGCGAGCGGCGGGTGCGTCGCGCCGGGCCGCACCAGTTCGGCGGCGCGCTGCGCGGCGGCACGGCCGAACACGACGATGTCCAACAGCGAGTTGGTGCCGAGCCGGTTGGCGCCGTGCACCGAGACGCAGGCGCCCTCGCCGACCGCCATCAACCCCGGGCACACCGCGTCGGGCTCGCTTCCGGTCGGGCGCAGCGCCTCGCCGCGGTAGTTGGTCGGCACGCCGCCCATGTTGTAGTGGACGGTCGGCAGGATCGGGATCGGCTCCCGCGTCACGTCGACATTGGCGAAAATCTTGGCGGTCTCCGAGATGCCGGGCAGCCGCAACGCCAGCACCTTGGGGTCGATGTGTTCGAGGTGCAGCAGGATATGATCCTTTTGCGGGCCGCAGCCGCGCCCCTCGCGGATCTCGACGGTCATTGCCCGGCTGACCACGTCGCGCGAGGCGAGGTCCTTGGCGTGCGGCGCGTAGCGCTCCATGAAGCGCTCGCCCTCGCCGTTGGTGACGTAGCCGCCCTCGCCGCGGGCGCCCTCGGTGATCAGGCAGCCGGCGCCGTAGATCCCGGTCGGGTGGAACTGGATGAACTCCATGTCCTGCAGCGGCAGCCCGGCGCGCAGCACCATCGCATTGCCGTCGCCGGTGCAGGTATGCGCCGAGGTGCAGGTCAGGTAGGTGCGGCCGTAGCCGCCGGTCGCCAGGATCACCAGGTGCGCGCGGAAGCGATGGATCGTCCCATCCATCAGGTTCCACGCCAGTACGCCGCGGCAGGCGCCCTCGCCGTCCATGATCAGGTCGAGCGCGAAATACTCGACGAAGAACTCGGCATTGTTGCGCAGGCTCTGCTGGTAGAGCGTGTGCAGGATCGCGTGGCCGGTGCGGTCGGCGGCGGCGCAGGCGCGGTTGGCCGGCTGGCCCTCGCCGTATTCCATCATGTGGCCGCCGAACGGCCGCTGATAGATCCTGCCCTCGGGCGTGCGCGAGAACGGCACGCCGAAATGCTCGAGCTCGTAGACCGCGGGAATCGCGTTGCGGCACATGTATTCGATCGCGTCCTGGTCGCCGAGCCAGTCCGACCCCTTGACCGTGTCGTACATGTGCCAGCGCCAGTCGTCCGGCCCCATATTGCCGAGCGCGGCGCCGATCCCGCCCTGCGCCGCGACGGTGTGGCTGCGGGTCGGGAACACCTTGGAGATGCAGGCGGTCTTCAACCCCTCGACCGTGCAGCCGAGGGTCGCCCGCAGGCCGGCGCCCCCCGCGCCCACCACGACGACATCGTAGGCGTGATCGATGATCGGATAGGCGGCGGGCATGGCGGCCTCCTAGGCGCCGAGAGCGAGCTTGAGAACGGCGAGGACCCCGCGCAGCACGAAGACCACGCAGAGCAGCCGCATCGTCACCAGCACCGTCAGCCGCAGCGTCTCGCCGTGAATGTAGTCCTCAATGACCACCTGGAGGCCGA
>DATJOB010000089.1:0-5570 GCA_035507475.1 Allostellaceae bacterium
CTCGGCCCGTCGCGCACCCGGCTCGTCCACGGCGCGCTGTTCCCGAAGGACCGGCTGGCCCGCAACGATTTCGCCGACATCGCCCAGAACTACTACAAGCGCTGGGACATCACGATCGAGGAGGACATCGTCGCCTCCGAGCGCCAGCAGCGCGGCCTCGATTCGCCGTTCGCGCGCGCCGGGCGCTTCTCCCATCGCGAGCCGCTGGTCCACGAGATCGACAACTGGATCCTCGACCGCGTGCTCGACGGCTGACCGGGACCCGGGAGGGCGACATGGAAGGCCGCAAGGCGGAACTGCTGCAGCGGATCGAGCGCGAGCGCGACGTGCTCCTCGACTTCCTGCGCGGCTTCATCCGCTGTCCGAGCCCCAACCCGCCGGGCGACACCCGCCAGGCGGCCGAGCATATAAGCGGCTTTCTCGCCCGCCACGGCGTCGAGCAGCGGATCATCGCGCCGAACGAGACGATGCCCAACATCGTCGCCAGCTTCGAGGCCGGGAAGCCCGGCCGTCACCTCGCGCTCAACGGCCATATCGACGTGTTCCCGGTCGGCGACGCCGCCGGCTGGACGCACGACCCGTGGGGCGGCGAGCTGGTCGATGGCCGCATCTACGGGCGCGGCGCCTGCGACATGAAATGCGGCACCACCGCCTCGATCTTCACCTTCCTCTTCCTGCGCGAGCTGCGCGACGAGCTCTGCGGCCGGCTCACCCTGTCCTGCGTCTCCGACGAAGAGACCTTCGGCCCCTACGGCGCGCGCTACCTCGCGGAGCATCATCCCGAAGTGTTCGGCGACACCTGCCTCAACGGCGAGCCGAGCAGCCCCTGGACGCTGCGCTTCGGCGAGAAGGGCCCGCTCTGGCTCGAATTCACCGTCAAGACGCGGGGCGCGCACGGCGCCTATACGCATGCCAGCAAAAGCGCGACCGGCATCGCCGCGCAACTGATCGGCGAGCTTCAGGCGCTCGAGGACATCCCGATCCCCGAGGCGAGCAACCTCGCCGCCGCGCTCGACCTCGCCGCCGAGGCCATCGACCGGGCGCAGGGCCCGGGCGCCTCGCGCATCACCCGGCGGGTGACGGTCAATCCCGGTGTCGTGCATGGTGGGCTCAAGGTCAACATGGTCGCCGCGGAATGTGTCTTCGAGCTCGACGTGCGCGTGCCCAACGGGCTCGACGCGCCGCCGATCCTCGCCGCGATCGACCGGATCGTCGCCGCCCATCCCGAGGTCAGCTACCGCCAGGTCAACTACAACCCGCCGAGCTGGTGCCCGCCCGACAGCGAGATGGCCGAGCTGGTGCGGGCCAACGCGCAGGCGGTCGCCGGCATCGACCCGGTGCCGATCGTCAGCCTCGGCGGCACCGACGCCCGGCTGTGGCGCTACAAGGACATCCCGGCGATCGTCTATGGGCCCTCGCCCACCGGCATGGGCAGCATCGACGAGCACGTGACGGTCGAGGAGTTCTTCCACGTCGTCAAATGCCACGTCCTGTCGGCCTACGACTACATGAGCCGGCCGCGGTGAGCGGCGATTTTCACCTGCGCTTCGAGACGCGCGCCGACAAGCCGCCGGTCTTCCGCTTCACCGAGGAGTTGATCGCCGCGGCCCTGGCGCGCAGCCGGCTCGACGGCGTCCGCGTCAGCCTCGGCGAGGGCTTGCGCGAGCCGGGCCGGCTCGCCGAGGCGGATGCGCTGATCGCGTCGAACGACATCGTCCGCGACCCCGCCTTCCCGCTCGGCGAGCTTGCCGCCGCTGCACCGCGGCTGCGCTGGATCCACATCATCGGCGCCGGCATCGAGCCGCTCCTGCCGCTCGACTGGCTGCCGCCGCATATCGTCCTCACCAACAACAGCGGGATCCACGTCGAGAAGATCCGCGAGGCGGCGACGATGGCGCTGCTGATGCTCAACGCGCGCATCCCGTCGATCGCGACCAATCAGGCAAAGGCGCGCTGGGAGCAGATTTTCACGCCGCGGATCGCCGGCAAGACGGTGCTCGTCGTCGGCGTCGGCGACATGGGCGCGGCCGCGGCCGGCGCCGCCCGGGCGCTCGGGCTGCGCGTCCTCGGCATCCGCCGCAGCGGCGCGCCGCACCCCGAGGTGGACCGGATGGGCGGCCTCGACGCGCTCGACGCGATGCTGCCGCAGGCCGATTTCGTCGTCCTCGCCGCACCGCTGACCCCGGAGACGCGCAACCTGGTCGACCGCCGCCGCATCGGGCTGATGAAGCCGGGCGCCGGCCTCTTCAACATCGGCCGCGCCGGTTCGCTCGACCACGAGGCGCTGGTCGAGGCGCTGCGTTCGGGCGCGCTTTCGGGCGCCATCCTCGACGTCCACGATCCCGAGCCGCTGCCGGCATCCTCGCCGCTATGGCATGCCGAGAACGTCCTCCTGACGCCGCACGTCACCTCGGACGATCTCGACGAATACCTCCCGAAGACGTTCGACCTGGTCTTTGCCAACGCCGCGCGGCTGCGCCGCGGCGAGCCGCTGCTCAACCGGGTCGATCCGGCGCGCGGCTATTGAGATGCCCGGACGCGACGAGCCGACAAGGCAATCCCGGCGAGGAGGCCGACGATGAGCGAGGTTCGCGAGATCACCGAAAACCGCGACAGCATCCCGCTGGTGACGCCGCTGCATGCCCGGCCGATCGACCATCCGGCGGCCTGGAAGGTGGCCGATTTCGCCGGTCCGGCCGCCTACACGATCGAGCTGAGCCCGGCGCAGCTTGCCGACATCGCCGCGGCGGTGGCGCGCATCAAGGCGGCCGGGCTCGGGCTCGACGACTTGACGCGCGAGCATTTTCCGCTGCCCTCGCTCGCTCCGGCGATCGCCGAGATCCGGCATCAGATCGCCGACGGTCGCGGCTTTGTCGTGCTGCGCCGGCTGCCGGTCGAGAGCTACTCGAAAGACGAGCTCGGCATGATCTTCTGGGGGATCGGCACGCATCTCGGCCGCGGCCTGTCGCAGAGCGTGCTCGGCGACCGTCTCGGCCATGTCAAGGACTTCAGCCGGGAGGACCCGCTGGCGCGCGCCTACCGCAACAAGCAGGAGCTGTCGCCGCACACCGATTCCTGCGACCTCGTCGGGCTCTTCTGCCTGCGCGCGGCAAAAAGCGGCGGGGTGTCTCGGATCACCAGCGCACTCAGCGTCCACAACGCGATGCTCGCCGAAGACCCCGACGCGCTGCGGCGCCTCTATCGCGGCTATACGTTCCACCGCCGCGGCGAGGAACAGCCGGGCGAATTGCCGTACACGCCCTACCGGGTGCCGGTCTATTCGAACGTCGAGGACAGGGTGTCGGCGCGCTATGTCCGCACCTATGTCGAGGCCGGCGAGGCGGCGGCCGGACGGCCGATGGACGGGGCCGAGCTCGCGGTGCTCGACCGCCTGGAGGAGACCAGCAAGCGGCCCGAGCTGATGCTCGACTTCACGCTTCAGCCGGGCGAAATGTACTTCATCAACAACTACACGATCCTCCACGCGCGCACCGCGTTCGACGACGGCGACGCACCGGACGACGCGCGGCGCCATCTGCTCCGGCTGTGGCTCGACGTGCCCGGGATGCGGCCGGTCCATCCGCACATCAAGAAGAACGGCATCGCGGGCGTCCCCGGCCGCACCCCGTCCTTCGACTGGGCGGCGCTGACCAAGAACCGCAGCTGACCGCGCCGGCGCGAGGAACGAGCCGATGATCGCCAACCCCATCCCGTGGCCGAACGGCGCGCGCTGCGCGGTCGCGATGACCTGGGACATGGACGCCGACAGCGCCTTCAACTGGTACAACCAGGCGACTGCCGACAACCTCGTCGCCGCGCAATCCTGGACGCGCTACGACCCGCTGATCGCGATCCCGCGCCTCGTCGAGCACTTCGCCCGCCGCGACCTCCGCCTCACCTTCTTCGTCCCCGGCTGGGTGATCGAGAAATATCCGGCGCAGATCGACCTACTGCTCGAACACGGCCACGAGATCGGGCTGCACGGCTATCTGCACGAACGCTCGAACGAGATCGCCGCCGAGGACGAACGCTACTGGCTCGATCGCGCGCTCGCCGCCTACGAGAAGCAGATCGGCCGCCGCCCGCGCGGCTGGCGCGCGCCGAGCTTCGCCTTCTCGAAGCATTCGCTCGGCTATCTGCTCGATCGCGGCTTCGAATACGATTCCTCGCTGATGGGCGACGACATTCCCTACGCGCTGCGCGAGGGCGCGAGCGGCCGCTCGCTCATCGAGTTGCCGGTCGACTGGACGCTCGACGACTTTCCGCACTATGCGCATAACCGCGATCTCGGCTACCGCATGCCGATCGCGGCGCCGCAGCGCGCGCACGAGGTGTTCCGCAGCGAGTTCGACGCCGCCTGGGAATATGGCGGGCTGTGGATCAGCGTCTGGCACCCGGCGCTGTCGGGGCGGCCGGCCCGGTTCAAGGCGGCGCTGGAGCTGCTCGACCACATGCACGCGAAGGGCGGCGTCTGGTTCGCCCGGCTCGACGAGATCTGCGACCACGTCCGGCAGCTGATCGGCTCCGGCCGCTGGACGCCGCGCAGCGAGACGCTGCCGCTCTACGAGAGCCCGCTGCCGGAATTCGCCCGGGACCGCTGACCGGACCGCTGACCGGACCGCTAACGAGGGGACGCGGCATGGCCCTGCATTTCACCCGCGAGGAATTCGCCGAGCGCCAGCGCCGCGCCTGCGCCGCGATGGCCGAGGCAGGGCTCGACGGCCTGCTGATTTTCCGCCAGGAGAGCATGTATTACCTGACGGGGTACGACACGAGCGGGTACAGCATGTTCCAGGGCATGTACCTGCGCGGCGACGGCGCGCTCGCCCTCCTGACCCGCTCCGCCGATCTGCGCCAGGCGCGGCTTACCTCGGTCATCGGCGACATCCGCATCTGGACCGACCGCGAGGGCGCCGACCCGGCCGGCGAGCTGCGCGACCTGGTCGAGGCCTATGGCGGACGCGGCAAGCGCATCGGCGCCGAGTACCACGCCTACGGCCTCACCGCGCAGCGCGGCAAGATGGTCGACGCGGCGTTCGCCGGCTTCTGCCAGTTGCAGGACGCGTCCGATCTCGTGCGCCTGCTGCGCCTCGTCAAAAGCCCGGCCGAGCTCGCCTATTTCCGCGAAGCCGGCAAGCTGGTCGACGAGGCCTGCGCGGTGTCGCAGCGGCTCACCGTGCCAAGCGCCTCGATCGGTGCGGTCTATGGCGAGATGCTGAGCGCGATCATGCGCGGCGACGGCGACCCGACCGCCAGCCGCTGGCCGATGGGCGCCGGCGAGGAAGCGCTGCTGGTCCGGTACCATACCGGGCACGGCACGGTCGCCGCGCAGGACCAGGTGCAATTCGAGATCGCCGCGTCCTATCGCCATTACCACGCGGCGCTGATGTACGTGATCCTGACCGGGACCCCCGACCCGCGTCACCGGCACATGTTCGAGGCCTGCGCCGAGGCGCTCGACGCCTGCGAGGCGGCGCTGCGCCCCGGCACCACGGTCGGCGAGGTCTTCGACGCGCACGCCAAGGTGCTGACCAGGGCCGGCTACCAGGGCCACTTCCTCAACGCCTGCG
>DATJOB010000090.1:0-2893 GCA_035507475.1 Allostellaceae bacterium
GAGCCCCGCCAGGCGCCGCATGCGACCCTCCGCCATCAGACCAACGACACACCCGCGTCGCGCATCGCGGCAAGCGCCTGCGCTACCGACCCGTCGCGATCGATGCCGCGGCAGGCGTCGACGACGACGCTCGCCGCGAACCCGGCTTGGCGCGCGTCGAGCGCCGAATAGAGGACGCAGAAATCGGTGGCCAGGCCGCACAGCGTGACGGATTCGAAGCCGCGTTCGCGCAAATAGGCGGCAAGCCCGGTCGGCGTGCGACGGTCGTTCTCGCGGAAGGCCGAATAGGAATCGATCGCCAGGTGGTAGCCCTTGCGCAGCACCAGCTCGGCGTGAGCCGCGGCGAGGTCGGCTCGGAACGCGGCGCCGGGCGTCCCCTGCACGCAATGATCCGGCCACAGGATCTGCGGCCCGTAATCAGTCTCGACCGTGTCGAACGGCGCGCGGCCGGGATGCGCGCTGGCGAACGAGGCGTGGCCCGGCGGGTGCCAGTCCTGGGTCAGCACGACATGCGCGAAGCGGCGGGCGAGCCGGTTGACCGCCGGCACCACCGCGTCGCCCTCCGGCACCGCGAGCGCACCGCCGGGGCAGAAATCGTTCTGCACATCGACGACGAGCAGCACCTCGCGCTCGCTTGCGGTACGCATGGCCGCTCCGCGTTTTCTCCAAGGTGACGGTGCGCCGGATTATCGGCTTCACTGCCCTGCAAAGACAATGCGATTCCAGGGGGGAACGAATGCTCGGCTGGTTCCGCGAGCTGACCGCGAGAGAGCGCAGCACGATGCTCGCCTGCTTCGGCGGCTGGTCGCTCGACGCCTTCGACGTCCAGATGTACAGCTTCGTGATCCCGACGGTGATCGCGGTCTGGGGACTGACGACCGGCCAGGCCGGCCTGATCGGCACCGTGACGCTGCTGATCTCCTCGCTCGGCGGCTGGTTCTCCGGCGCCCTCGCCGACCGCTACGGCCGGGTGAAGATGCTGCAGATCACCATCCTGTGGTATTCGATCTTCACCTTCCTGTGCGCTTTCGCCCAGAATTTCGAGCAGCTTTTCGTGCTGCGCGCGCTGCACGGGTTCGGCTTCGGCGGCGAGTGGGCGGCGGGCGCGGTGCTGATGGGCGAGGTGATCCGCGACAAGTATCGCGGCCGCGGCGTCGGCCTGGTCCAGACCGGCTGGGCGGTCGGCTGGGGCGCCTCGGCGCTCGTCTACACCGCGGTCTACTGGTTCCTGCCGGAGGCGACCGCGTGGCGCGTGCTGTTTGCGATCGGCCTCTTTCCCGCGGTCTTCGTGTTCTGGATCCGCCGCCATATCGAGGAGCCCGAGATCTATCACCGCGCGCGCCGCGAAGGGGCGGCCGCCGGCTGGTCGCAGCTGTTCTCGGCCTTCCGCGGCGGTCATCTCGGCACCACGATCAAGGTATCGCTGATGGTCGCCGGCGCGCAGGGCAGCGGCTATGCGCTGAGCATCTGGATGCCGACCTACCTGCGCACCGTGCGCCACCTCTCGGCGCCGAGCACCGGCGGGTTTCTTCTGGTGCAGATCTTCGGCGCGCTGATCGGCTTCCTGATCGGCACCTGGCTCAGCGACGCGATCGGCCGCAAATGGACCTTCCTGTGGTCGGCGACCCTCTCCCTCGTCATGGTGCTCGTCTACATGTACGCGCCGATCGGCAATGAGGCGCTCTTGTTCCTCGGCATCCCGCTCAACATCGTGCTGCTGATGAAATTCCCGCCGATGGGGCCGTTCATGACCGAGCTCTACCCGACCGATGTGCGCGGCACCGGCCAGGGCTTCTGCTACAATTCCGGGCGGGCGATCGGCTCGTTCTTTCCGACGATGATCGGCTTCCTCGCCGAGCGGATGGGCCTCGGCGCCGCGGTCGCGATCTTCAGCACCGCCGCCTCGCTGTTGATGATCGTCACGCTGATGCTGCTGCCCGAGACCCGCGGCCGAAGCCTCGAGGCGTTGGACGGCGGCACCGGCGAGATCCTCACCGCCGAACCGAGCTGATCCGGCGCGGCGCAGGAGCAGGACGGGTCAGGCCCGGCCGCGACGAGTCGAGAGCGTCGCGTCGACCTTATCGAATCTTGCGCTAGCCGGCCGCCAGCGGCACGAGCAGCAGGTAGCCGTTGACGGTGAGCGCGACGGCGACGGCCGCAATCGCCGCGCTGAAGCCGAGCAGCGCGCGCGAGGCGGCGACGATCGCCACCGAACCCAGCACGATCGCGATCTGGAACAGCGCGGCGGCGAACTGGAAGTTCGGGTCCTGCGCCTCGGCGTGGTCGCGCGCGGCGTCCCACTCCTTCGCCTTGGCGATGAGCTCCCGGCGCCCTTCGCCGCTCGCCGGATCGCTGGCGTAGCGCGCCGCCGCCTTGCGGTAGCGGTCGGCCGTCGCGGCGATCGAGGATCGGGCCGGGTCGGGCATCGCCGGCAGCGCCGCGATCTCGGCGTCAAGCTGGTCGGCGGCGAGCTCGTAGGCGGTCTGGCGCAGGTATTTCGCCTGGGCGAAGGCGTAGGTGTCGGAGGCGCGGATATTCGCCGCCAGCATCTCCTTCGTCGCCTTGCCGCCGCCGAGCGTGGCGATCGCCAGCAGCATCGCGACGACCCCGACATAGATCGCCGCCCAGCGGCGGAAGCCGGCGTCGGACGGCCCGTCGCCAGCCCCGCCATGCGCATGGTGCTCGTGGACGGTTTCCGGCTGCTCGGCCTGCTCAACCATGCGCCGCCTCGGCCGACGCCGCATCGTCGACCACGAGCTGCACGGCATCGCCGCCGCGCCAGGTGTCGCGGCGCAGATGCCCGGCGATGTGGATCGCCCGGCCCTTCGCCTCGCCGATCAGCCGGCCGACCGGACTGTCGGCCGCGCGAAAGGCGATCGCGGCGAGCGCGCCG
>DATJOB010000091.1:0-3364 GCA_035507475.1 Allostellaceae bacterium
GGGGTCGAGGTCGCGGTGCATGCGCTGCTCGACGGCCGCGACACCCCGCCGAAATCCGCGATCGACTTTCTCGAGCGCTTTGCCGCGGATACAAGCGGCAGCAAGGTGCGCGTCGTCACCGTCGCCGGCCGCTACTATGCGATGGACCGCGACAAGCGCTGGGACCGGGTCGAGAAGGCCTATCGCGCGCTGGCCCTCGGCGAGGGCGAGACGGCGCGCGACCCGCTGGCCGCGGTCGAGGCCGCCTACGGGCGCGGCGAGACCGACGAATTCGTGCTGCCGAGCGTACTCGACGGCTATCGCGGGATGAAGGACGGCGACGGCATCGTGTTCGCCAACTTCCGCGCCGACCGCATGCGCGAGATCGCCGCGGCGCTGGTCGATCCCGGCTTCGCCGGCTTCGCCCGGCCGCGCACGATCGCGTTCGCCGGGGCGCTCGGCCTCGTCGAATATTCGGAGGAGCTCAACCGCCACCTCACCGCGCTGTTCCCGCCCGAGAACCTCGCCGACACGTTCGGCGAAATCGTCGCGCAAGCCGGCATGACCCAGCTGCGCATCGCCGAGACCGAGAAATACGCGCACGTCACGTTCTTCTTCAACGGCGGGCGCGAGACCGTCTTTCCCGGCGAGGAGCGCATCCTGGTGCCGTCGCCGAAGGTCGCGACCTACGACCTGCAGCCCGAGATGTCGGCGCCGGAAGTAACCGACAAGGTGGTCGCGGCCATCCGCTCGGGGAAGTTCGACGTGATCGTGCTCAACTACGCCAACACCGACATGGTCGGACATACCGGGCTGTTCGACGCCGCGGTGCATGCGGTCGAGACCGTCGACCAATGCCTCGGGCGGCTCGCCGAGGCCGTCGAGAGCGCGGGCGGCACGCTGGTCGTCACCGCCGACCACGGCAATGCCGAGATGATGCGCGACCCGCAGACCGGCGAGCCGCACACCGCGCACACGCTCAACCCGGTGCCGTTCCTCATCGTCAACCCGCCCGCCGCGATCGCGCATCTCGACAACGGCCGGCTGGCCGATGTCGCGCCGACCCTGCTCGCCCTGCTCGGCCTCGCGAAGCCGGCGGCGATGACCGGCCATTCGCTGATCGCCGACGACGCGCGGATGCGTGCCGCCGACTGAGCGCATGCATCGCCTTCGCCGCACGTCTGGCGCCGTCGCCGCGGTCATCGGCGCCGGCCTTGCCGCCGCCGCGTTTGCGGCGGCGCGCGCCGCCCCGGAAAAGCCGGCGATCGAGGCGCAGGCCGGGCAGCTCGATGCGCTGCGCGCGCAATGCGTCGCCGCGGCGCGCATCGTCCAGCAGAAGGAGCGCACGCTCGGCGCGCTCGACCTGGCGATCCAGGTGATGCGCCAGGGCGTGGCGGCGAAGGACCAGGAGATCGCGCAGAGCCGCCAGCGCCAGGAGGCGCTACTCGGCGCGCTCGAGCGGCTGGCGCGCGCGCCGCGCGAACCGCTCGCCTTCGCGCCCGAGGGTCCGGTCGACCGGTTGCGCAGCGGCATCCTGATCGCGGCGGCGCTGCCGGCGCTGACCGCCGAGGCGCACGAACTCGGCGGCCAGCTTGCCGCGCTCGCCGCGGTGCGCACGCAGATCGACACGCGGCGCAAGGATGTCGACGATTTGCGCAACGCCCTTGCCAAGGCGCGCGGCACGCTCGATCAGCTCGTCGGCCGGCGCAACACGCTGATCGGCCAGCTGCTGCACGACGATGCGGGCAAGATCGCCGACGGGACCAAGGCCGACGGGGCCAAGCCCGACGGGACCAAGGCCGACGGCGTCAAGCCCGACGGGGTCAGCATCGGCGACAGCGCGAGCGACCTGTTCGACCTGATCAAGCGCGCCGACCTCGCGACCGACCAGCGCGACAAGCAGCTGCTGATGCGGCTGCGCGTCCTCTACGGCGCGGCGGCAAAGGGATCGCCGGCGCTCGCCGACCCGACCCGGCCCAAGAACCTGCGCGCATTGGACGCGCCCCACGCCGAGATGGTCTGGCCGGTATCGGGCGAGCTGGTGCACCGCTTCGGCGAGGCCGACCGCAGCGGCCGGCCGAGCCAGGGCTTGACGTTGGTCTCGACGCCGGAGGCGCTTGTCGTCGCCCCGTTCGACGGTCGCGTCGAATATGTCGGGCGCTTCCGCGACTATGGGCTTATCTTGATCATCCGGCATGCCGGCGGATATCATTCGCTGCTGGCCGGGTTGGGCCGCGTCGATGTCGCGATGGGCCAGTGGCTGCTGGCCGGCGAGCCGGTGGGCAGCCTCCCCGAGGCCGACGACAGCGCCGACACGCGGTTTTACCTTGAGCTGCGTCGCGAGGGTCGCCCGGTCGATCCGCAGTCGCGGCTGGGGAGCCGGGATCAAAAGATCGAAGACACTAGGGTAAGCGAATGAAAAAACTGGGCCTCGTCGCGGCGCTTGCCGCAACGCTCCTGATCCTGCCGGCGCCGCATCCGGCCGGTGCCGCATCGCCCGTCAACACGGCTGAGACCTACAAGGAGCTCAACCTGTTCGGCGACGTGTTCGAGAAGGTGCGCAGCGATTACGCCGACCAGGTCAGCGACGACACGCTGATCGAAGGCGCGATCAACGGCATGCTGACCTCGCTCGATCCCCATTCCAACTATCTCAACGCCAAGAACTTCAACGACATGAAGGTCCAGACCCGCGGCGAGTTCGGCGGGCTCGGCATCGAGGTGTCGATGGAGAACGGGCTCATCAAGGTGGTCTCGCCGATCGACGACACGCCAGCGGCGCGCGCCGGGCTGAAACCGGGCGACCTGATCACCCATCTCGACGGCAACCCGGTGCAGGGCATGACCCTGCCCGAGGCGGTCGAGAAGATGCGCGGGCCGGTCAACAGCGAGGTGACGCTGCGCATCCGCCGCTCGGGCAAGGACCCGTTCGACGTCAAGCTGACGCGCGCGACGATCAAGATCCAGTCGGTGCGCTCGCATCTCGAAGGCGACAACATCGCCTATATCCGCATCACCAGCTTCACCGAGCAGACCGATGTCGGTCTCAACAACGCGATGAAATCGCTGAAGCAGCAGGCCGGCAACAAGCTCGCCGGCGTCGTGCTCGACCTGCGCAACAACCCGGGCGGGCTGCTCGACCAGGCGGTCGCGGTCTCCGACGCGTTTCTCGACAAGGGCGAGATCGTCTCGACGCGCGGCCGGCGGGCCGACGACGCGCAGCGCTACAATGCGCATCCCGGCGACATCACCGGCGGCCTGCCGATGGTCGTGCTGATCAACAGCGGTTCCGCTTCGGCGTCGGAGATCGTCGCGGGCGCGCTGAAGGATCACCATCGCGCGATCCTTATGGGCACACGCTCCTTTGGTAAGGGTTCGGTTCAGA
>DATJOB010000092.1:0-9859 GCA_035507475.1 Allostellaceae bacterium
GCTCGCCGCGCCCGCACGGCAGCTCGGTCTGCTTCATCCAATCGTTTGGCTGCGACCCGCAGACGCCGTAGGAATGCACGATGGCGCCCTGATTGACGAGGTCGTCGTAAAGCGACGACAGCAGAAAGTCCTTCGACGCATTGTGGCTGTCGCCGATGACCAGGATGACGAGGCCGGCAAGCGCGGATTTGATCACCGGGGGTCCTTTTCAACAGCGGCGGGCGCGGCGGGGGCGGCGGGGACACCGCGCTCGGTTATCGCAGGCCAGCGGTTAAAGAAGCGGTAAACGGCGCGCGGGCGCGTGGCCGGCGGCGGCGTCAGCGCAGCTGGTTCTGGGTCTTCAAGGCAACGACCGCGTTGGCGATGTCGGCGCCCCAGGCGCGATAGCCGATCGGGGTCAGGTGCTGGCCGTCGGTGGTCGGCCAGGACGGGTTCGGCTCGAAGCGCAGTGAATCGATATAGACGCAGGGCGCCACCGACTGCGACAGGAACTGCGACAGCTCGCGCACCCGGTCGTCGGCCTTGTGATAGGGCGAGTCGGCCTTGCCGTAGATCGGGCCGACCCAGACGCAGGCCGCGCCGGCCGCCTTGATCCGCGTCGCCAGCGCATGCACCTGGTCGTAGATCCACCCCTTGGGGACCGTGGGCGAGCCGTAGCCGCCCATCGCGTCGGCCGCCTCGACGATCACCAGATTGGGGTGGTGCTTGGCCAGCAAGTCGGTGATAGACCAAGTGTATTCGGTCTTGCCGTTCTCCGCGACGGTGGGCTGGGTGCCGTGGCGCTCGGCGCGGCCGCAGGAAAAGGTCGTGCGCTCCATCCAGGCTTCGGCGCTGGCCCCGCACATCCCGTAGCTGTCGACCGTGGCGCCCTGCGCCTCGAGCGACTCGTGCAGCGACGAGATCAGGTAGGTCGGCCCGGCCATGTGGCTGTCGCCCAGAACCAGGATCGCGAGCCCGGCCAATGCCCCGTTCATCGCCCCCTCCTGCGTACGCCTCGCCCTAGGCCGCCCGGCGCCCCTGCCCCGGGTTCAGTGCAGACGGCCCTTCAGCCCGATGATCGCCCCGGTAATGTCGAGGCTCCACTTGCGGTACGAAGCCTGGCTCAGATGCTCGCCGTCATAGGTCGGCCACTCGCCGGGCCGGGCCAGGCTCGTCGTGTCGATATAGGCGCACGGCGCCACCGCCTGCGCCAGGAATTGCGAGAGCTCCTTGGTGCGCAGCTCGGTCTTGTGGTAGGCGGCGGTATCCTTGCCCCAGGGCGGGCCGATCCACACGCAGGGCAGGTGGCGGGCCCGGATCGGACCCAGCACGCCGTCCACCTGGGTGCGGATGAAATCGCGCGGCAGCGCACCAAGCGTGCCGTAGCCGGCCATGTTGTCGCCGAGCTCGATAACCACGAGGTTGGGCCGGTTGCGCTCCAGGAGGTCGGTCAGGAGCCAGGTCGGCGCCGGCTGGTTCTTGACCACCGCCGCGCCCTTGTCGTGCCGCTCGGCAAAGCATTGCGTGGTGGTCCGGGTCAGCCAGTCTTCGGCCATCGCGCCGCACATCGCGTAGGTGTTGACCGTCGCGCCCTGCTCTTCCAGCGCGTCGTGGAGCGGCGACACCATGTACACCATATGGCTGTCCCCCAATGCCAGGATCACCAGCCCGGCAAGCGCACCGTTCATCGCTCCTCTCCTCGCCCCAAGTTTCCGCGCCCGATGCGCCGGCCCGCCGGCTCTTTCCCTTGGCCGTTGGCGGCAGGCCCCGCTTCATCGCCGCGAAATTACCGTCGATTTGATCGGCATTTTAAATAAACGTGGTTAACTCGCGCATGTTCTTGAGCTGTCCGCCGCCGCGGACGCGGCGGCGGTGATCGCTAGATTAGCCGCAGCGCCGGACGCGCGGCTACAGGCGGGCCTGCGGCAGATCGCGCGCGGCGATAGAGGCCGGGTCGTTCTTCACCGCCACCGGCGCAAACCAATCGAAGGTCTTGCGCAGGTAGAGCTTGGCGATGACCTCGTTGTAGTCGTTGCCGTTGTTGTAGCTCGCCGCCGCGCCGACCGAGAGCGAAGGGTCGATCGCGTATTCGATCTGGCCCTGAAGCGCGGCGCCGAGCCCGGTCGAGCTGCCGCCGCCGAACGCGCTGGTCGCGCCCGAGCTGGCGAGCACCGTCTGCGCGCCGACATTGTTGGGGAAGATCAGGCTGGAATTCGTATTGAAGTGCTGCACGCCGAGCGCCACCGAGGCGAGCCAGCTCCACGGACCCGCATGGCCGGTATATTCGACCGGGAAGGTCAGGGATTCGAGGTTCTGCGGGCTGAAATACCCGCCCTGGCCAAAGGTGAAGCCGCCGAGGTTCTTGTTGTAGCTCGTATAGTAGCCGGCGACGCCGACGCGGATCGCCCAGTTGTCGGTCTTCCACGGCCGGAAATAGGCGCCGAGCAGCGCGTCCAGCTGATTGTTCTCGGCAACGTTCTGGCCAGTCAGCGAGGCCATCCCGGCGCCGCCATAGGCGCCGTACATCTGGTCGTCGTAGAACAGGGTGACGTGGCCGCCGGTGCGCACCACGCCGCCCCACGTCCCGTTGCTGCCGAACGAATTCGAAGTGACCGCGTTGGCGGCCGACAGGTTGGCATGCGTGCCGGCGTAGGACAGCACCGAGTCGGTCACCGGCTGGCGCAGGCCTTCGAGGCGTACGGTAATGAAATCGTTGTAGAATTTCGGCGCGTAAGCAACCGAGCCGACGAGGTTCGTGACCGGGAAGCCGAGCGGCGAGGTGCCGAACTGGCCGCTCAGATCGCCGTAGCTATAGCCGCCGAGGATGCCGACGCCAGCCACGGTCTGCGAACCGGGCGCGGCCGCCGGGAGCCCCTTGGCGAGGAGCGCCGGATTGGCGCCGAAGATCCCGTAATTGCTCGAGCTGATCGAGCCGGGGTCGATATAGACCGGCAGAACCGCGAGGCGCGCGGTGCCGGTATACCAGGGCGAGAAGCTCGCCTCGACCGGGAAGCCGAACTCGGTCAGCTGGCTGAGGCCGCTGGTGCCGTCGTGCCAGCGGAACCCGGCACCGGCCACCAGCATCGGGTTCGATTGCGCCTCGAGCTGCGTGAGGTTGCGGTCGATGTCGATTTCGAGCGTGTCGCTCGGCGAGTACGGCGTGACGTTGGTCGGCCGCTGGTAGCCGCCGACCGGGAGCGGCGGCATCAGCTCGAGCTGGGCCGTCTGCACCGGCATCCGCAACGGCTTGGGCTTGTCGATGTCGGAGGGCGTGGTGTCGGCGATGGTCGGCGCGGTGACCGAGATGCCGGTGTCGCCGTCGGCGATCGTCGTCTCGGGCAGCGCGGCGAGCTGGCGATTGCGCGCCAGGGCGCCGGTCGCCGCCGCATCGCCGGCGCCGAAAGCCGTGACGGGGGGCGCGGCCGCGGCGATCGCCGTCTGCGCCGGCGCGTCGGGGATGAGGTCGGCGCTGTCGGCCGATGCGACCACCAAAGCGGGCGCCGGGACAGGCGCGGCCGGGACGCCGCTTGGCGCCGCGCTTGCCGCATCCGGGCGGGCGGCAGGCACCGCGGCCATGGCGACCGGCGCCGACCGCGCCGGCGATGCGATGGCGGCCGGCGCCGACCGCGCCGGCGATGCGGCAGCCCTGGCGGGAGCCGGCCCGCTGGTCGGTGCCGGGGTTACCAGCTCGGCGGCGCGCGGGTCCGACGCCGCCAGCTGGCGCAGCCGGTCGAGATATTGCTGCGCCTCGCCCTTGTTGCCGCGCTCGGCCGCGAGCAGCGCGTGCTGGTAGAGCGCATCGGGCTGCGCCGGGTTGAGCGCGAGCACCTTGGCGACAAATTCGTCGGCGAGGTCGGGGCGATGCTGCAGGCGCCAGTAATTGGCGCGCTCGAGCAGCAGCTGCTCGCCGGGATCGGCCGCCAGCGCGCTGCCGGCGGGCAGCGCGACCGAGAGCAACAGCCCGAACGCGACCCGGCCCGGCGACCCTCTCATAGCAAAGCTCCCCCAGGCTGTGCCGTGCGCGGCTCGCCACCCTCGCCCGCCGCCGCGGCCAGCTTCGCGGCGCTCGGGGCGCGCAGGTCCAACTGCGAGCTGCGGAACGGGTTGGGCGGCGCCGATGACGGCGCCGGGGCAAGCGGGGTCGGCGCCGATGTGCCGGCCGGTGCGGTCCCCGGCCCCGCCGCCTGCTGGTTCAGCGAGCGCGCCTTGAGCAGCGCCTGGATCGCCGCGCCGTTATTGCCGCGCGCCTGGTCGATCTGCGCCTGCATGAAGAAGAGCCACGCGTTCTGCGAATCCGCTTCCATGCCCTTGTCGAGATAGCTCTGCGCCTGCGCGTACTGGTGCGCCAGGATGGCCCCCGCCACAACCTGTCGTATCACATCGACATTGCCCGAGTCCTGCTGAAAGGCCTTGTCGAAATACTCCATCGCCTCCTTGCTGCGACCGCTCGAGGCGTAGATCCGCCCGGCGGAACACAACAGGTTGACGTCGTCCGGGTTGTCCTGGAGGTAGCGCGAGATCTGGTCCCAGGCACCGGCATAGTCGCCGCGATCGCGCAGCTTGTCGGCCTGGCGAATCGCGATCGTGATGTTGACCGGCGTCAGGTCTTCGCGGTTGTTGTCGGTGACCCGCCCGCTCGAGGCGATCTGCGCCATGATCTGGGCCGCTTCCTGGTCGTGCCCGCCCTCCAGCAGCAGCAGCGAGGCATAGTCGGCCCCTGCCTTGATCGAGCCGGGCCCGCCCCTCATGTAGGCCTCGCGCGTGATCTGCTGCGCCGTCGCCATGTCGTTGTACGGCGCCTTGGTCAGCTCGAACGGGGCCTGCCGCTTCTCGTCGGTCGTGACGCTCGGATCCTGGTAGAGCTGGACGAGAAGGTTGCGCCCCTCGGTGACGTTGCCGGAAGCGGCGAGCGCCTTCGCCCGCTCGATCGTGCCGCGCACGTAGATGCGGTCGCGGAAGTTGCGGATGTCCTCGGTGCGCAGGTTGACCGGGATGCTGTTGATCCGGTCGAGCGCCTGGACCCAACGATCCTGCTGGCTGTCGAACATCGCCGCGACAAGGACGCTGGTCGGGGTATTGCCCGACGCCGCCGGGTCGACCGCGGCAAAGGCCTGCGCGGTGTTGCCCTGGCCGGCGAGGAAGCGGGCGTAGTCGAGCCTGATCCACGGGCTCCTCGGATCGGCCGCGATCGCCGCCTGGAACTTGGCGATCGCGGTCGCATTGTCGCCGTTCGCCGAGGCCGCCTTGGCCTCGTTGCGCAGCTTCTCGGCCTCGCCGCCGCCGCTCGACGACTTCTCGAACGCGGCGCGCTCGCCGGGGCTCATCCGGCTGGTGAGCTGCGCCAGCTCGGCGCTCTTGTTCTGCGCCCGCAACGCGTTCGCCAGACCGAGCGTCGCATCCGGATTGCCGGGCCGCCAGCGCAGCACCTGCCGATAGGTCGCCTCGGCCGCGGCATACTGCCCGGACTTGGTCTCGACATCGCCGAGCACCATCTCGGCACCCCATTGGTCGGCGCTCGGATGCGCCAGCAGCGGCACCAGGATCGCCCGCGCCGCCGCATAGTTGCGGGCCGCCGCGGCGCGCTTCGCGTCCTCGACGCGCGACCAGAAGACCGCGCTGTTATAGGCCGGCCCGAGCGCCTTCTGCTGATCGGGCGCGGCCCGCATCGCACGGCCGAGCAAGTCGCGCGCCTCGGCAAAGCGCTGCTGGCGCAGACGCAACAGGCCGAGCCCGGCGATCGCCTGCGGATCGTTCGGATTGGCGTGCAGATCGGACTGGAACTGGCGCTCGGCGCCGGCAAGATTGCCCTTCTTCAGGTCGAGATAGGCCTGCGACTGCGCCTCGCTGCCCCCGGCCGGCTGGTTCTTGAGATCGGCGAGGAGCTGCTGGATGTCGGCGTCCTGCGGGTACTGCGCGAGGTATTGCTGAAACGCGGGCTTCGCCGCGGGCGAGCCGCCGAGCCAGGTCAGCGCCTGCTTCCAGGCCTGGACCGCAGCGGCGCTGACTACCGGGTTCTTGCTGAGCTGCGCCAGCATCGCGATGCCCTGCATCCGCGTCGGCTCGCGATAGGTGTAGAGCTCGGCGAGCGACAGCTTGACCTGGGCGTCGTTGGGCGATTGCTGCGCCAGCTTCTCCATGCCCTGGCGCGCCTCGTCCCAGCCGTCGGGGGTGCCGGCGAGGGTCATGTAGTATTCGATGCCGTAGCTCGACGGCGGCGGGCCGCGGAACACCTCGCGGTATTTCTGCACCGCCTCGTTGAGCTGGCCGGCCTGCGCGAGGCGCCGCGCCTCGGTCAGATCGCTCGGCCCGAGCTTGCCGGCGCGGATCGCCGCCTGGAGATCGGCGATGTGCGGGCTGTCGGGCGCGACCTGCTGTAGCTTGGCGAGATAGCGCTGGGCATCGGCCGGCTTGTTCATCTGCACCGAGAGCTCGCCGTACTGGAACAGGCCCTCGGCGTTGTTCGGGTCGATCTCCAGCAGCTTATTGAGCGCCTCCGCGGCGAGGTCGGGACGGTCCTTGAGCCGCCAGTAGTTCGCCTTGTCGAGGAGCACCGCCTGGGCGTCCTCCTGCGCCAGCGCCACCGGCGCGACCCCGACCGTCAGCAGCAGCGCCACCGCAGCGCCGCCGGCCAGTCGAGTCACGGCTGACCGTTGGCGCCCGTCCCGCAGCGAAAGACGCGTACCCATCGACCCGTCACCTACCCGTTTACACCGCCGTCCGGCTGCCCAGACGGCCCATCGCCAGGCGCCGCAGCAGCCAGTACGCGACCAGCGCGATGATCAAGACGCCGACCAGCGTGAACAGAATGAGGATCAGCGGCGAATTGCCCAGCCACCAGCGCAGCTTGGTCAGGACCGGCAGGTGGCCGACCGAATACTCGTTGCCGATCCGGAAGCTGGTGACCCGACCCGGCCCGGCGACCATCAGGTCGCCCTGGATCGACGGGTTGAGTTCCCGATTGCGGAACGTCCCGATCACGGTCAGCAGCTTGTCGGGGCTCGACCCGGTGATGAGGACCGCGCTGCGCGAGGAATTGAGCGGCGACTGCATGCCGACCATCGCGGCGAGGTTGTCGCCCTGCGAGACCAGCAGCTGGTCGACCCGCTCGCGCTCCTGCTGGGCGTTCGGGTCGAGCACGGTGTAGACGCGGTCGAGCGGCGAGGTCATGCCGACGCGCAGGCGGCCGTTCTCGACCCGCAGCTTGCTGTTCTCGACCCAACGCGCGACCAGCGGCTGGCGCGAGATCGAGCCGAGCACGAGAAGGTCCTTGTCGGCCATCTGGTCGACACCGCCCGCGGTGACCACGCTGGCGTGCACCACCGGGAACCCGGTCGAGTCGCCCATCATGCCCATCAGCTCGAGATAGGCCTCGATATCCTGCGAGGTCAGCTGGTCGGGCAGCACGACGGCGGTGTCGGAGAGATCGGCCATCCGGGTGAACGGATAGCCCGAGTTGACGAAGAAGGCGAGGTTGGGCAGCGAGGTGAAGCGCTCGGTCTTCGACAGGTCGATCGTCGAATCCGGGTCGATCGATTCCTGGACGTTGTTCGGCAGCACGTCCTGGCATTCACCCTGCTTGATCGGCCGCAGGTCGTAATAGAACTGCAGCTGGTTCTGCCCGAAGACGTAGTAGGGCGGCACCCGCACCGTCTGCTCGTTCATCACGAAGTCGGGCGAGATGATGTCCTTGACCTGCTGGACGACGCCCTCCTGGGTCAGCGGCAAGCTGCGCAGGTACGAGTTGTTGATCGAGACGTCGAGCCGCGAGTCGCGGAAATTCATCCACGTGCCCGCCGGATAGCGGTAGCGGATATCGAGCGGGACGCCGGTGTTGCCCCACACGAAGAGGTCGGGCGCGGTGCGGAAATTGAGCGTCAGGAGGCCGGGAACGAGGCCGTTCCCCTGCAGGTCGGTCGGCTGCACCAGCTCGCCGAAGCGCACCGGCCGGTCGATCGGCACCCAGCGCGGCGCGTCGTAGGCCTTGCGCGCCGGAATGTCGGGGTTGCCCACCACCTGGGTCTGGCCGGTCAGCGCGCTGGCGCCGAGCGCCAGCGTGTCGGCCGCCGCGCGCAGCTCGTCGGCGTTGCGGCCCATCACGAGCAGGAGCTTGTTCTCGGCGTTGTTGGGGTTGCTCACGACCGCGATGGTCGGGCCGTTGATCGCCGGCATGCTGAGCCCGGCCGGCTTCTCGTTGTTGGTCGCGAAGACCACCGCGTTGCCGCTCGGGATGGTGTCGAGGCTAGTCGGAAAGCTCGCGCCCTTGTAGGAGGCAAGCGCGCCGAACCACGAGGCCACCGTGCCGGCCGCCTGCAGGGTCGCCGGCGAGACGCGCGAGGCGAAGACGAACGGCAGGTTGAGCGCTTGCATGTCCTTCGAATCGTAGAACGGCGTCGGCAGCAGCGAGAGATCGTTGGGCAGCGGCAGCTTCTGCAGCTGCGTCGTCAGCGCGGTGGTGTTGCTCAGCACCAGCCACAGGCTCGAATGGAGCGGGTCCTCGCAGCCCAGCGTGTAATGGCCGATGAACCGGAAGAGGACCCGATTGTCCTCCTGGAACAGCACCGGGTTGATCGGCAGCGTGGCGGTCTGCCCCGACGACTTGTCCTTCGGCAGCGCGATGTTGCCGACCACCTCGCCGTTGATCAGCACGGTCAGGTGGCTCAGCTCGGGGATCAGCGCCGGCGAATAGGCGAAGGTCAGGTCCATCTTGCCGCCGGTGACGATCTCGTCGCGGCGCACGGTGAACGGCAGGCTGCCTTCGCCCTGGACGCCGATCAGCCGGATCGGCGAATTGGCGCCGATATCCTTCAAGGTCAGCACCTGGGTGCGCACCGAGCCGCTCGGCGCGGCGCGGCCCGCGGCGGTCCCGGCCGGCGCGCCGGCCGGCCCGGGCAGCGTCGGGTTGGTGCTCGGCGTGACGCTGCGCGGCGCCATAGTGCCGGGCAGCACCTGTGTCGTCGGCCCCTGCAGCGGCACCTGGGCGCCTTGCGGCGGCGGTGCAGCGCCGCCGGTCAGCGGACCGGCGCTGGTCTGCGGCACGCCGACGGCCGGCGGCGCGCTCGACGGCGGCGCGCTGGTCGGCGGCAGGTTGGTCTGGGCGATCGCGGCGCCGCCGAGCAGCAGCGCGGCCAGCCCGCCGGCGATCGCGAAGACCAGGCTCGGCGCGACCCGTTCGCGCGCGCGGGCGCGCGCGGGCGCCGGTGCAGGCCCGCCGACGCCGGGGCGCACGAAGAGGCCGCCGATGCTCGTCAGGATCTCGCGCACCGAGCGTAGCGGCCGATCCACCGGATGCTCCTCCCAGTCGAGCCAGGCATCGGCGCGGCACAGCACCACCCGGACCAGATCGCGCTGCTGACGAAGCGTCAATTGTTCAAAGGCCACGCGCAGTACCTCCCCGTCCCACGCCACAACCCGTGCCGGCAGCACCGCCGTGCGATCGCCGACCGGCAGTTCGATCTGGATGACATCGTCCAGCTCGACCCCCTCCGGACGCGGCGCGATGAACAGCCCGCCGGTCGTCGACAGATTGCGCGAGCGGGTGACCAGCGCCTGCCCGTCGGGCAGGTAGGCGACGCTCGGCACCTCGAGACCGAGGCGGACCGAACTGCGCAGCTGGCGTGTCTCGCGCCCGACCGCGATCGCCGCGGCGATCGTCAACAGGTTGAAGATCGCCCAGGCGACGTTGAGCATCAGCACTTCGGTGTCGGTGAAGTCGCTGAGGATCCAGCGCACGATGCCGATGACGAGCGCCACCACCAGGAGGCCGAAGATGATCAGATGCGGCCTGACGATCTTGTAGTCGAAATAGTCGCGCGGCAGCAGCCCGCCCTTCTCGGTCACGTTGAACTTGCCGCGCTTCGGGTTGACCAGGGTCGCCAGCGTC
>DATJOB010000093.1:0-8601 GCA_035507475.1 Allostellaceae bacterium
GGAGGCTGGGGCGGCGGCGCCCGCGACGCCAGGCCGCGCGCTGACGGCGGCTGGCGCCGAGCTTGCGGCGGCAGCGAAGCTCGCCGTCGCGACGGCGGCGCTGCTGCTCGTGGCGGCGACGCTGTGGTGGGAAGCGCGGCATCCCTTCGCGATGCCGTTTTACGACGACGTGTTCGACCGGGTCCGGCTCTATACGGCGCTGCCGCACCTGTCGACGCTGTTCGACTATCTGATCGCGCTGCATAACGAGCATCGCATCCTGACGACGCGGCTCTTCGCGCTGCTCGACGAAGCCGTCTTTCGCGGCCGCGAGCACACCCAGGTCGTCGCCACCAATGCGTTCCAGCTCGCCAGCGCGGTGCTGGCGTACCGCGCGCTCGTCGGCCAGGCGGGGCAGGCCTGGGACCTGGCGCAGCGCTGCCTTGCCTTTGCGGCGATCGCGCTCCTCTTCATCAACCCGAACCTGCTCTACACGCTGCTGGTGCCGTTTCAGCTGCAGCACGCGATCATGGCGTTCCTCTGCGTGGCGGCGGCCGTGCTGATGAGCCGCGCGGCGGCGGCGGAGCCGACCGACCGTCGCCTCTTTCGGCTGGTGATGGCGCTTGTCGCGCTGGCGGTGGTGGCCAGCTTCACGCTCGGCAATGCGCCGGTGGTGCTGATTGCCGCGGCAGCGACCGCGTTCGTGCTGCGCTGGCGTTGGGATACGGTGGCGCTCTTCGGCGGGCTCGCCGTGGCGCACAGCGTGCTGATGTTCCTGACCACCCCCGACTTGGCGGGCGGTGCCTACGATCCGCTGCGGCTGCTCAAATTCGCGCTGATCTATTGGGGTGCGCCGTTTCTGCGGTTCGGCCCATGGCCGGCGCCGTTCGAGACCTGGTCGACCTCGACGCATCTCGCGCTGTTCTGCGGCGCCGCGGTGCTCGGCACCGGGGTCGGGTTCGGCGTGGCGCGCCTGTTGCGCCCCGGGCTCGGCGGGCAGACCGCGATATTCGGCTTCATGCTGCTGGTGATCGTGATCGTGACCGGCCTTGCCGCGGCGCATGCGCGGCTGCAGTTCGGGGTGTTCGAAGGCGGCAGCAAGAAATACGCCTCGTTCGCCGCGCTCGGCTGGCTCGGCGTGCTGCTCGTCGCGGTCGGCCTGGCGCGGGAGCGAACGTGCCTCGGCGATTGGGGCAGGAGCGCGCCGTTCGTCGCCATGCTGGCGTTGCTGCTGCCCTTGACGCTGATCGGGTACGGCCGCGAGACGGCGATCTGGCAGCGCGCGGTCGACGCGAACTGGGAGAACGCGCTGGCGGCGTTTCTCCACGTCAACGACAAGGCGCGGCTCGGCGGGATCGACGGCAACCAGCAGGAGCTTGTCGAATACCTCGACGACATCGCGCCGCGCGGCCGCAGCGTCTTCTCGTATTTTTCCTTCCGCTGGGGCGACGACGCGAGCACCGTGCTCGGTCCGTTAAAACAGACGCCATGCCTCGGCTCGGGGCAGTCGCTGGTCGAGATCGCTCCCGACTACCGCACCGACACGTTCGCCGATCCGGGGACGCCGGAAACCATGTCCGGATGGGCTTGGGTCAACCGGGACCATGCACCCCCGGTCACCGTCATCGCGGTCGACGCGGCGGGGCGGATCGTCGGCGTGGCGCGGAGCTCGCGCACCAGCGTGCTCGCCGAAAACGTCGCCGGCCGCAAATTCTTCGAGGATGTCGGCTGGTTCGGCCTGGCCCGCCTGGCGGAGCCGCCGCCGCTCAAGCTTTTCGGCCTGTCGCGCGACGGCCGTCATTACTGCGCGCTCGGCGCCCTCGGCTAGAGCCAATCCTCGCTCGCGCGCCGTGGCCTCTCAAAACGGCCGGAACTGGCGCAGCCGGCGCAGCCGCCCGACCAGGCCGTGCAGCCGCATCGCGACGTGCCACGCACGCGAATTGTAGATGCCGCCGAGCTCGCCGCGCAGGCGGTCGAGCTCGCGGTGGCAGTCGAGCGTCGCCTCGAGATTGCGGTAGGCGGCCTCGTCCTTGGCCTGCAGCACCCGAAGCAGCCCGGCGACCGCGCCGAGCCCGTCCGACGGCGCTTCCAGCAGCGCGATCGCCTCGTTGGCAAGGTCGATCGCGGCGCGCGTCTGCTCGAGGAAATGCCGGCCGAGCCGGCGGTCGGGCTCGAGATAGGTGCCCTCGCACCATTCGTTCCACGAATGGAGGAAGACGATGCGCTCCTCGGGGGCGCGCGAGCGGTAGGTGTCGATGAGCGCGCCCAGCAGCCAGTTCCTGTAGGCTTCGCCGCGGCCGTTGAGGTGGACGATGGCGCGCGTCCCGTAGCGGGGCGTGTTGTCCCACGGCAGCATCACCGTGCGGAACCGCTTGTAGCGCGGCGCCGGCCGGCTGAGGTGGAAATCGGCGAATTTCGGATAGTCGACGATGCGGCCGGTGAAGTCCGGCGACAGCCCCAGCCCTTCGGTCTCGCCGCTGAGCACCTGCGGCGGGATCAGGTTCGACGGAATCTCGTAGGACGCGTCGAACCCGAACTCGCGGGGATGCACGATCTCGCCGAGCCAGTCGTCGACCATGACCAGATAGAGGCCGGGAAACCCGTGCCGCTCGCTTTCGTCGCGCCACAGCTCGGTGGTGCGCGCGCTGTCCGGGAACAGATGGGCCTTGTAGACCATCAGGATCGGCCGCCCGCCGATCTTCACGTAGCGCTCGTCGGCAAATATCGGCAGCAGCTCGCGGATGAAGGCACGGTCATCTTCCGGCGAGTGGCATTGCTCGATGATCAGCTCCTGGTCGCCGCCGTCCCACAGCCGGCTCCAGTTCTCATTGGCCCAGAGAAAAAAGAACGGAAAATCGTTTTTCGATTTCAGGTAATTGTCGATCGGCTTGTACAATAATTTCTTGCCGGCGAAATAATAATAATAGAAACAAAAGCCGGCGATCCCGTGCTCCCGGGCGAGCGCCACCTGCTCGTGCAGGATTTCCGGCGAGCGCAAGTCGTAGAACCCGAGCTCGCCGGGAACGCGCGGCTGGTCGTGCCCGGGAAACAGCGGCTTGGCGCTGACCACGTTGTGCCATTCCGAGAAGCCGGCGCCGTGTGCCCAGTCGTTTTCCGGGATCGGGTGAAACTGCGGCAGGTAGAAGGCGAAGGTGCGCGGCAGGTCCTCGGGCGGCGGCTGGCGCGGCGCGGCCGGCGATCCCGGGTTCGCACCGGCCGCGGCGCGTGCCGCCCATCCCTCGGTCGCGGCGGCGCTCTGCCGCAGCTCCGCCCGCTTCAGCCGCGACCCGGGTTCCGCGAGAGCCGCGTCGCCGTCGGCAATCCCCTTCGGGCCGCGGGAGCCGGGCGACGCCGGCAAGCGCCCCTCGGCCCGACCCACAGCGAGGTAATGATCGATGACGTCGCCGCCGGCCGCGACCGCGTCGGGATAATGCACCCCGTACCAGCCCGGGTCGAAAACCCCCGCGGCAAGGAGCCGCCGGCGCTCCTTCGCCGCCGCGCGCGGCGGCGCGGCGGAGGCCGCCTCTGCCGGCGCGTCGTCGCGAGGTTCGGGGCCGGCGGCGACGACATAGCGCACCGCCTCGGCCACCTCGTCGAGGCTGAGGTCGCGCACCAGCCCGGCGAGGTTGCGCACCATCTTGACCCGCGGCGAGGCACTGGCGAAGAAGCCATTGAACGGCATGTACTGCCGGAAATACCCGTGGTGCCCGAGGAGGACGACGCCGGGGGTCCTGACGGCGTTGGCGAGGTGGGCCGGGCCGCTGTCGACGCCGATGAAAAGGCGCGCCCGGCGGATCACCTCGGCGGTCTGCAAGATCGGCAGCCGGTTGAAGAGCGTGATCGCGCCGGAGACAGCGAGGGGCGGCGGCGCGATCGCCCCGGCGCCGACATCGACGATCTCGAGGCCGAGCTCGCTTTTCACCCGGGCCAGCAGCCCTTGCCAGCGCTCGGGTTGCCAGTCCTTGACGAGGTTGTTCGACTCGCGGTGAACGACGCAGAACTCAGCCGGCAGGCCCAGCGCGTCCACCGCCGCGGCATGCTCGGGCTTCAGGTACAGCTGCGGCTGGGCGGCGAGCGGCGGCAGCCCGGCGCCGAGGCTCAGCGCCTCCTGCAGCGTGCCGTAGTCGAACCATTCATAGACGTTCACGAACGCATTGCCGGTCTGCTTGATCAGCGGGATGCGGCAGTGCTCGCAGACCCGGTAATTGACATGGAGATCGACGATCTGGTCGTAGCCGCCATGCTTGGTGAGCTTGATCCAGTCGGTCAGGCAATCGACCGGCAGCGTCTCGTCGATATGCGGGTTGGTGTCGACCAGTTCGCGATAGGCGGGGGACACCGCCCAGGTCAGCTGCGCGGCGGGATGGTTAAGCTTGAGATAGCGGGCGACCGGCTCGCACGCGACGATGTCGCCCATGTGCTCGATCAGCCCGACCAGAATGCGCATTTATGCTCCTCGATGGGGTTGGTCCGCCCAAGGTGGCCGCCTCAGAGGAGCCCTTCGGCTCAAGGTCCGTCCCCACCGGCATCGAACAACCTTGCTCGCGCACGCGTCGCCTTACGCCGTTGCGCGGCCTAGCTTTAACCCAGCGCTTAAAGGCGATGCAAGACGGGCGGCGGGCGATCCCGCCGCGCTGGCCCGCCGATCGGAACCCGCGAAAGCCTCGGTGCCGGCTACCAGCGCCGCCAGCCCCAGCCGTAGCGGTGCCAACCCCAGCCCCAGCCGACGCGGATGCCGGGTCCCCAATAGGGGTAGCCGGGCGCCCAGTAGCCGGCGCGGTAACCCCAGCCGGGGCCGCAGACCCAGTGCCGGTGCCAACCCCAGCCGCTCCACCAGCACCGCGCATCGGCGCTGCCGACGCTCAGCGTCGAGGTCAGCGCCATCAACGACAGCGCGGTCACCAACACGATCTTGCGCATCATGGGGGGAACTCCAACGGGGGCAATGACACGGGATAAACAATAGTAGGTCGCCGCCGCCAATTTCAAGACGAGACGGCGGCGATCCCTTCGCCATCGCGCGTTTGCGCGGGCACGCTTTGGGTCTCCCGCTGCGAACAATATATCTATTCTTGCGCGCCTTCGGGGGAAGGGGCGCGAAGGGCCTGCGGGCCCGATGCGTGTGGGGGAACCGATGTCGAAACGATTTCCGTTGCCGGCGGGTGCGGCGGCGCTGTCGCTGCTGCTGCTGTCCGCCTGTTCCTATCCGGGCTTCAACCTCAACCCCAGCGACCCCGGCGAGCGGGCGCTGACCGGTGCCGCGGTGGGCGCCGGCAGCGGCGCGGTGCTCGGCGGCGTGATCGGCGGCTGGGACGGCGCGGCGGTCGGCGCCGCGGTGGGCGGCGTGGTCGGCGCGGTCACCGGCGCCGCGACGACGCCGGGCCCCGCTCCGGCCCCGGCGCCCTATGCCTACGAGGCGCCTGTGCCGGTGCGCTGACGGGCGCGCCGGCCGCGAGGCACACGCCTGCGGCGTCGCTGCCGTTTGACGGCGCGGGCGGCCTCTGCAACAAAGACCCGTTCGAGCGGCGCCGATTTGGCAGCCGCTCAGGCCGGGTGCATGCCGCGCGGCACGGGTGCCCCGGTCGGTGACGGGAGGGCGCGATGACCAGGCTCTATTGGTCGGCTGACGAAACCGGCAGCCTGACGGACCCCGATTCCTGGTCGCTGCACCGCCCGGGCGGCCCGCATCCCGCGACGCTGTCGTCGCAGGAGAACTATTCGATCACCTTTGCGGATACAGACGGCTACGTAACCGCTGGCTCGTTTGCTGCACATTCGCTGACCTTGCATGACGACAATATCCAGGCGGATGGTCTGCCATATCCGGGTTACTTGAGTATTGGATCGATTTCGGGAAGTGGATCGGTTTTTATCGGTTCGCATGCCGCGGTGGATGTTGGTGCGGCAAGCAAAGGAATTACCTTTCAGTTCCAGGATGTCACTACCAATACCCTTTATCTTGATCCCGCCGACTTTCATGCGACGATCGCCGACTTCCAGATCGGCAACGACATCGATGTCGCGGCGAATATCGAGTCGGCAGCCATAAGAACATCCGGCGACACGAGCAAGATTGTCCTGCACGAGCAAGGCGGCGGAACCTACCGACTCAAGTTGATCGGCGATTACCAAGGGTACGGGCTCGACCTCGAGCAGAAGGACGGGTCCACCCAAATCACCCTCTCGGCTCCATGGCACGGCAACGCCGCGACGCAGGCTGCCTCGCTAGAGGATACGGTGGTCGGGTTCGACGATGCGCGGCCTGGTGCCGCGTATGCGGCGCAGGGCGGGCTCGACCCCGCTCCCGGCCATGCCGGGTCGATGACCGATGCCACGATGTTCGGTCACGGCGGCATCCTGCCGCTGCTGCCGGTGCTGGCGCGCTTCGATCCTGGCTTTGCCGGATAGGTCTGCCAGGCGCACTGCTCGCCTTTGGGGTCTGGCGGGGGGCAGGCCATCGGCCAGAGCCGGATCGTCACCCGCCTGCCGCAGCCGCCGGCCGAACGCTCGAGGCGGCCGGCTGCTTTGCCCAGGCGCCGGCCTCGTGCCTGGCGAAGTTGGCGGCGATCTCCTCGCCGGTCGCGATCCACACGTCGCCGCACGATCGGGCGTATTGCAGGAACTCGCGCAGCAGCCGCAGCCGCATCGGCCGGCCGCTGCACTGCGGATGGAGCACGGTGGTCACCATCGCGCCCCAATCGCGCGTCTCGTCCAGCTCATCCTTCCAGATCGACAGTACGTGCTCCTTGGGAAAGATCGGGCGCGGCCCCAAGCGGGTCGACAGGCCGTGCATCCAGTCGTCGTAGCTCGCCGTCACCGGCAGCTCGATCGTGCCCGGCGCGCCGTTGCCGAGGACGTGGCGATAGGGCCGCACATCGTCGCGGAAGGAGCTGGTGTAGACGATGCCGTGACGCACCAGAGAGCAGCGCAATTCCTCGGTGAACTCGCCGTAAGGCGCGCGGTAGCCCGCCGGCACCACGCCCAGCCGGCGCTTCAGCGCCTCGAAGCCGCGTTCCAGCTCTTCCTCGATAAACGGATCGCCGGGATCGGGCAGCAGGTGGTGATAACCGTGATGGCCGATCTCATGGCCGGCGCGCAGGATGCCCTCGGCCATCGCGGGATGCGCATCGACCGACCACCCGGTGGTGAAGAAGGTGGCGCGCAGCCCGAGCTGGTCGAGCAGTTCGAGAAGCTTGGGGGTGCCGACCCGCGCCTCGAACCCGCCATAGCTCATGGCGACGAGACGCTGCGCATGAGCCGGGTCCTTGCTGGTCACCGCGGTTTCGGCATCGACGTCGAACGACAGGAACATCGCCGCGCGGTAAGGCTCCGGCCAGGGAAAGACCGGCGCCGGCGCGGCGGCGTTGGCGGGGGCGATCGGGATGGTCGCAAGCGATTTGCTGTCGAGCACGGGGTCTGCCTTTCGCGATAGTGCGGCGAGCGGCCTCAGGAGAGGTCGAGAAACCGGTCGAGCCTGAGCAGACGGTCGATCACCGCGACCAACACCAGGCTCATGATTACCAACAGCGTCGCCATCGCGGCAACGGTCGGGTCGTCGATGTCGCGGATATAGCTGTAGGCCTCGATCGGCAGCGTCGTTGTGTTGATGTTGGTGAGGAATGCGGTGATCGAGAAATTGTCCATCGCCTCGATGAAGGCGAAGATGCCGCCGGCGAGGAGCCCCGGCGCCAATTGCGGCAGGGTGACGAGGAAAAAGCTGCGCAACGGCGAGGCGCCGAGATTGCGCGCCGCCTTTTCCTGGTCCGGGTCGAGCCCGGACAAATTCGCCACCAGCGGCCGCAAGGCTAGCGGCAACGCGGCGGCGATCATCGCCACGGTGATCGGCCAATAGCCGGGTCCTGCCCCGGTCTGCGCCACGAAGCTGAGCGCCGCAGTGCCGACGATCACCCCCGGCACGAGCAGCGGCATGGAAACGCAGCCGACCAGCAGCCCTCTGCCGGGAAGGCGGCCCCGCACCACGGCGAGCGCGGTGGGCAGCGCGATCAGCAGGACGGCGACCGTGGTGATGATCGCGATGCTGAGCGAATTGCGCAGCGCCGCCATGAACCGGTCGTTGGCGAGGAAGGCGCGGAACCACTCGAGGGTCGGGCTGCCGCGATCGAGCAGGCGGTAGCTGCCGTGGCTGATCGCCGAGAGCACGATGAAGGGCAGCGGCGCAACGACGAAGATGAGCGGGACCAGCGCGGCGAGCGCCGCCAACGGCGTCACCGTCCGGGCGTGATCGACGCGGCGGGTCACGCGACGGTCCGGCCGACAAGGCGGCGCGCGGCGCCGAGCACCGCGAGCAGCGACAGCATCAGCAGGAGAAAGATCACCGCCAGCGCTGCCGCTGCCGGGATGTCGTAGCTCGTCTGGATGCGGTCGTAGATCGCCGTGGCCATCACCTGGACCCGGCCGCCGCCCAGTATCTCGGGAAACAGGAACGCGCCGAGCGACAGCGCGAAGCAGAGAAAGGACGAGGCGGCGATCCCCGGGATCGACAGCGGCAGCGTGACGTGGAGGAAGGTGCGCCGCCGCGACGCGCCGAGGTTCCGCGCCGCATTCTCCAGCGCGGCAGGGATCGTTCGCAGCGCGCCGAACAAGGTGAGCACGAAGAACGGC
>DATJOB010000094.1:0-5854 GCA_035507475.1 Allostellaceae bacterium
GCCGATCTGGCGCATGTCGAGCCGGCCGACCTGATGCCCGACACGATCGGCCACGGCGCCGCGGAATCCGAGCTGCCCGAGGCCGGCACCGCGGCGCAGCGGCCGCAGGTCGCCGCGGAGGTCGCGGCGATGATGCAGCGCGTCGCCTCGAACGGGTACGTGCGCAACAAGCTGACCGTGCTGCATGGCGGCAAGCGCAGTGCCGTGGCGACCGCAACCGTCGACGCGGGCGCGGCGGAGATGCCGCTCTTCGCCGGCGCACTGGCGATGACCGCGCCCGTTGCCGGCGAGATCGCGACCCTCGCCGCCGACCCGCGGGCCGAGCAGATCCGCCAAGCGCGGATCAAGGGCTACGAGGGCGACAATTGCGGCGAGTGCGGCAACTTCACGCTGGTGCGCAACGGCACCTGCCTCAAATGCGACACCTGCGGCGCGACGAGCGGGTGTTCGTGACCACCACGCAGGAGGAGGCTCCTCATGCCGGTCGAGCAGATGGTCTATCGCGGCGTCGAGATTACCGTGGTGCGGGAGGCACCCGGCTGGGCGGCGCAGGTGCCGCGCTTCGGCCGCACGATGTACTACGCCTCGGCCGACGAAGCGATCGACGAGGCGATCCGGTTGATGGATGCGTTCCTGCTGCCGCGGGTCATCCGCCAGGTGCGCCGCGCCGCCTGACGCGCGACGCAGGGCTTGGCGGCGCGCCGGCTTGGCGATATTGATAGCCGGAGCATCGTTGACGGGGAGCTGCGATGGCGACGCAGCAGCTTCTATTGCATCTGCCGGACGAGTTGGTGCGCCGCTTGAAGCGCGCGGTCGCGCCGCGACAACGCAGCAAGTTCATTCAGGATCTGCTCGAACAGGCCTTGCCGCCCGACGGCGTCGCCGAGCACGACCCGCTCTATCTGGCGGCGCTCGCGGTCGAGGAAGACGGCGCGCTCGCCGCCGAGATGGCCGAATGGGAGCCCGCGACCGGCGCCGACGGGGTCGCCGTGCCCGCCGGTGAAACAGGCCGCGACTGACGATGGCACGGACCGCAATCGGCGAGCCGGTGCGCCGCGGCGAGGTCTGGTGGGTCGATTTCGACACCGCCGACGGCGGCGATATCCGCCCGATGCGGCGCGCCGTGGTGGTCACCGCCGACC
This sequence comes from Allostellaceae bacterium, assembly GCA_035507475.1. GTDB lineage: Bacteria > Pseudomonadota > Alphaproteobacteria > ATCC43930 > CGMCC-115725 > DATARH01. Next base: position 1,143 of record DATJOB010000094.1, read on the forward strand.
CGCTCAACCGGGCGCGCCGCACGGTGATCGTCGTGCCGCTGGCGAACGGCGCGCAGCCGCGACCGCCGATCGTGGTGGCGACGCCGTCGGCCGGCGACGCACGGGTCGCGGTCTGCGACCAGGCGCGCGCGGTCGACAAATCGCGGCTGACGCGCACCGCCGGCCGATTGTCGGCGGCCGATCTCAAGGCGGTCGAGGACGGGCTGCGCCGCGTCCTCGAACTGTGAAGGCCGACACCGCGCTTTCTCATCGCCGCCGATTTGCTCTAGGCTAGCCGGCACCATCGTTCTGCCGGGAGCCTGTGCATGGAATGGGGCTTCAACGCGCCGGTCAGCGGGCCGCTGTCGGGCGCCGCCGAATTCAACCGCATCATCGCGGAAGGCGAGGCGATCGGCTACGACTACTGCACGCTTTCCGACCATGTCGCGGTGCCGCGCGAGCTCGAAAACAAATACCCCTATTCCGACACCGGCGAATTCCCCGGCCGCGCCGGCGGCGACCGGCACGAGCAGCTGATCGCGGTCGCCTTCGCGGCGGCGCGGACGACACGCCTGCGGCTCGTCACCTCGGTTATGGTGGTCCCGCACCGGCCGGCGGTGCTCACGGCGAAGATGCTGGCGACGATCGACGTGCTGTCCGGCGGCCGGCTGACCCTCGGCATCGGCGCCGGCTGGTGCCGCGAGGAATTCGAGGCGCTGCAGACCGAGCCGTTCGCCGAGCGGGGCGCCGTCACCGACGAATACATCCTCGCCTGCCGCGAGCTGTGGACCAGCCCGTCGCCCCGGTTCGACGGCAAATACGTCAAGTTCGCCAATATCTTCTTCGACCCGCGCCCGGTCCAGAAGCGGATCCCGGTCTGGGTCGGCGGCGAAAGCGGCCCGGCGCTGCGGCGCACCGCCAAGCTCGGCGACGCCTGGTATCCGATCGGCACCAACCCGCAGCACCGGCTCGACACGATGGCGCGCCTGCGCGGCGGGATCGACCGGCTGCATCGGCACTGCCGCGATGCCGGACGCGACCCGAAGGATATCGCGCTCGCCTATCGCGTGACGCAGATGGGCAAGGACGTTCCCGACAAGGCCGATGACGGCGAGCGCCGGCTGTTCTCGGGCGACGCGGGCCGCATTGTCGAGGATTTGCGCGGGCTGCGCGAGCTCGGGGTCGGCCATGTCGACTTCGGTTTCGCCGGCCGCGACGCCGACGCGATGGTTGGCGCGATGCGCCGCTTCCATGATGACGTATTGGCGAAGGTATAGGCTTTCCACAGGAGCAGACCGTGCTGAAGCTGGGATACAAGGCGTCGGCCGAGCAGTTCGGACCGCGCGAATTGCTGGACTTCTCGGTGCTGGCGGAGGAGGCCGGGTTCGACTCGGTCTTCGTCAGCGACCATTTCCAGCCGTGGAAGCATACCGACGGCCACGCACCGAACTCGCTTGCCTGGCTCGGCGCGCTCGGCGCCAGCACAAAGCGGGTGGCGATCGGCACCAGCGTCGCGACGCCGACCTTCCGCTATCACCCGTCGATCGTCGCGCAGGCCTTCGGCACGCTGGGCGCGATGTTCCCGGGGCGCGTGGTGCTCGGCGTCGGCACCGGCGAATCGCTGAACGAGGTGCCGTCGACCGCGATGGAATGGCCGGGCGCCAAGGAACGCCGCGACCGGTTGCGCGAGGCGATCCGCCTCATCAATACGCTGTGGACGCAGGACCGGGTGACCTTCGAGGGTCAGTTCTACCGCACCAAGGACGCGACGATCTACGACAAGCCGAAGCAGAAGGTGCCGATCTGGGTCGCCGCGTCGGGCCCGCTCGCGGCTCAGATGGCCGGGCAGATCGCCGAGGGGTTTATCGTCACCAGCGGCAAGAACCCGCAGCTTTACATCGACCTGTCGGCCAAGGTCGGCGAGGGGGCGGGCAAGGCCAACCGCAACGAAGCCGCGATCGAAAAGATGATCGAGGTCAAGGTGTCGTTCGATAGCGACGCGCAGCAGGCCAAGGAACTGACCCGGCACTGGGCGGCGCTGGCGCTGTCGCCGGAGGAAAAGATGGGGGTCGAGGACCCGATCGAGATGGAGAAGCGCGCCGATGCGCTGCCGCTCGACCGCGCCGCCAGCCGCTGGATCGTGTCGAGCGACCCGGACGAGCAGGTCGAGCGCATCCGCCCCTATGTCGAGCTCGGCTTCCGCCATCTCGTGTTCCACGCGCCCGGCCCCGACCAGGCCCGCTTCATCAAGCTCTACGCCGAGCAAGTGTTCCCGCGCCTGCGCAAGGCGTTTGGCTGACGCGCGACGCGGCGATGCCCGATAAGCTGTCGATCGTCGGCTTGCCGGGCGTGCCGATGGTGCAGCCCGGCGACAACCTGCATGCGCTGGCGGTGTCGGCGCTGGTCGATGCCGACATCGCGCCGGAAGCCGGCGATATTCTGGTGGTCGCGCAAAAGATCGTCTCGAAGGCCGAGGACCGCTTTGTCGACGTGGCGGGCGTGGTGCCGTCGAAGCGCGCCGAGCGGCTGGCGGCGCAGACCGCCAAGGACCCCCGCTTTGTCGAGCTGGTGCTCCGCGAGTCGCGGCGCATCGTGCGCCATCGCGAGAACCTGATCATCGCCGAGCACAAGCTCGGCTTCGTGATGGCCAATGCCGGGATCGACCATTCCAACGTTGCCGCCGGCGACGGGCACGAGCGCGTCCTGCTGCTGCCGCGCGATCCGGACGCCTCGGCAAGCGCGCTGCGCGAGCAGCTGATCGAATCCTACCGGGTGCCGATCGGCGTGATCATCAGCGACAGCTTCGGCCGGCCGTGGCGGCGCGGTACGGTCGGCATCGCCCTGGGCGCGGCGGGGCTGCCGTCGGTGATCGACTGGCGCGGCCATCCCGATCTCTTCGGCCGGCCGCTCGAGGTGACCGAAACCGGCTTCGCCGACGAGGTCGCCGCAGCCGCCTCGCTGGTGATGGGGCAGGCCGACGAGGCGATGCCGATGGTGCTGGTTCGCGGCCTCAGATGGTCGGCGCCCGACGCACCGGCCGCGGCGCTGGTCCGTCCGCCGGAGCACGACCTGTTCCGATGAGCGGCGACGGGGTGGTGCTGGCGCTTTCGGGCGGGGTCGGCGGCGCCAAGCTGGCGCTCGGCCTCTACCGCATCCTGCCGCCCGACACGCTGACTGTGATCGCCAATACCGGCGACGATTTCGAGCATCTCGGCCTGGCGATCTCGCCCGATCTCGACACGCTGCTCTACACGCTGTCGGGGCAGGACAATCCGGAACTCGGCTGGGGACGGCGCGACGAGACCTGGAACTTCATGGCGGCGCTCGACCGGCTGGGCGGCGCGACCTGGTTCCGGCTCGGCGACGGCGATCTCGCGACCCATGTCGAGCGCACCCGTCGCCTTGCCGCAGGGGAGCGGCTTTCCTCGATCGTCGACGATTTCCGCCGACGCTGCGGCATCGCCGCGCGGCTGCTGCCGATGAGCGACGACAAGGTGCGCACGCGGCTCGACACCGATGGCGGCTGGCTCGATTTCCAGGACTATTTCGTGCGGCTGCGTTGCGAGCCGGCGGTGCGGCGGATCGAGTTCGCCGGGGCCGCGGACGCCCGCGCGCATCCCGGGCTGCTGCAGGCGCTCGCCGATCCGGGCCTGCGCGCGGTGGTGATCTGCCCGTCGAACCCGTTCATCAGCATCGACCCGATCATCGCCCTGCCGGGCCTGCGCGCGGCGCTCGCCGCCTGCCGGGCGCCGGTCGTCGCGGTATCGCCGATCATCGGCGGCCAGGCGGTCAAGGGGCCGACCGCGAAGATGATGCGCGAGTTGGGCCTGCCGGTCGATGCCGCCGCGGTCGCCCGGCGCTATCGCCAGTTCCTCGATCTCTACATCGCCGACGAGGCCGACCGCGACGCGGTCGCCGGTCTCGACCTGCCGGTCGTGCTCGCGCGGACGCTGATGACGACGCTCGGCGATCGCGAGAGGCTGGCGCAGATCGTCCTCGACGGCGCGGCGCGCGTGCGCAAATGAGCGATCCAACCGAGGTCTGGGCGGTCATCCCGGTCAAGGAGACGCCGGGCGCGAAGCAGCGCCTGGCCCCGGTGCTGAGCGCGCCGCTGCGCCGGGCGCTGGCGCTGGCGATGCTCGAGGACGTGCTTGCGGCCGTCGCCGGGGTCGCCGGCCTCGGCGGCGCGCTTCTGGTGACGGTCGACCCGCAGGCGATCCTGCTGGCGCGGCGCTATGGGATGGCGACGCTCGCCGACGGCGCGCATGCCGGCCATACCGGCGCGGTGACCGCCGGTGCCCGCCACCTGATCGCCAAAGGTCGGCGCGCGATGCTGACCCTGCCCGGCGACGTCCCGCTGGCGACCGCGGCCGAACTCGCCGAGCTCATCGCCGCGCATGGGCCGGCGCCCGCCTTTACCATCGCGCCGTCGCACGACGAGCAGGGCTCGAACGCGATCCTCATGTCGCCGCCCGATGCGGTGCCGCTGCGCTTTGGCGAAGACAGCTTCTTGCCGCATCTCGCGGCGGCGCGGGCGGTCGGCATCGCGCCATGCGTGCTGCGCCTGCCGGGTATCGCCTTCGATATCGACAATCCGCGGGACCTCGATCATTTTGCACGGCTAGAATCGGAAACACGCGCAGCTACGCTTATTGCCGCGCATGCGAGCGAGATGAGGGTGGGGTGACGGAATTCTTCCAGACGATCCTCGCCCGCGCGGCCAGCGGCGAGCG
>DATJOB010000095.1:0-10625 GCA_035507475.1 Allostellaceae bacterium
GCCCGCGGGCCACGCCGCGCAGTGGCTCGACCGCGCCCAGCACGACCTGGCGCGGCCGCAGGAGGTGCGCGCGCGAATCCGCGCGCTGCACCCGCAGATCGTCGTCAATGCCGCCGCTTACACCGCGGTCGACGCCGCCGAAGGCGACCGCGACGCGGCCTTCGCGGTCAATGCCGACGGGCCGGCGGCGCTCGCCGAAGCGTGCCGCGAGATCGATGCCGCGCTGGTGCATTTCTCGACCGACTATGTGTTCGACGGGCGCGGTGCGCGTCCTTACCGAGAAGACGATCCGATCGACCCGCTTTCGGTTTACGGCGCCAGCAAGGCGGCCGGCGAGGCGGCGATCCGCGAGCGGCTGGCGCGCCACGTCATCATCCGCACCGAATGGGTCTACAGCCCGTTCGGCCGCAATTTCGTGCGTACCATGCTGCGCCTCGGCGGCGAGCGCGAGCGCCTGACGATCGTCGACGACCAGCACGGCTCGCCGACCGCGGCGGCCGACATCGCCGCCGCCGCGATCGCGGTCTGCACGGCGCTGGCGGACGGCCGGGACGCCGGCTTCGGCACCTTCCATTTCTGCGCTGCGGGAACGACGAGCTGGTACCGGTTTGCCCGCGAGATCTTCGCCGGCGCCGCCGCACGCGGGCTGCCGACGCCGCGTTTCGTCGAGCCGATCGCCAGCGCCGACTATCCGACGCCGGCGACCCGGCCGGCCAATTCGGCGCTCGACTGCGGCAAGATCGGCCGCGTCTACGGCATCGTGCCGCGGCCGTGGCAGGCGGCGCTGGCGGAATGCCTCGACGCGCTCGCCGCCGACGGAGATGCGCCGCGTACCGGGCGAATGACCGCGGAGGCGGTGCTGCGATGAAGGGGATCGTGCTGGCCGGCGGGCTCGGCACCCGGCTCTACCCGATCACGCTGGCGACCAGCAAGCAGCTCCTGCCGGTCTACGACAAGCCGCTCATCTACTACCCGCTGTCGATCCTGCTGCTGGCCGGCATCCGCGACATCCTGGTGATCACCACGCCGCAGGACCAGGCGCAGTTTCGGCTCGTGCTCGGCGACGGTGCGGCGTGGGGGGTGTCGATCAGCTATGCGGTGCAGGCCGAGCCGCGCGGGCTGGCCGACGCGTTCATCGTCGGGCGCGCGTTCATCGCCGGCGAGCGGGTCGCCCTGGTGCTCGGCGACAACATGTTCTACGGCGCCGGGCTCGGCGCGGCGCTGGAAAGCGCGGCCGACCGCGCGGCGGGCGCCACCGTCTTCGCCTATCAGGTCACCGATCCGCAGCGCTACGGCATCGTGACGTTCAACGCGGACGGCCGCGCGATCAAGCTCGAGGAAAAGCCGCCCGAGCCGGTGTCGAACTGGGCCGTCACCGGGCTTTACTTCTATGACAACCGGGTGGTCGACATCGCCGCGTCGGTGCGGCCCTCGGCGCGCGGCGAACTCGAGATCACCGACGTCAACCGCGCCTATCTCGAGCGCGGCGAGCTCGCGGTGCAGCGGCTCGGCCGCGGCTATGCGTGGTTCGACACCGGGACGCACGATTCGCTGCTCGAGGCGGCCGAGTTCGTGCGCACCATCGAGCACCGCCAGGGCTGGAAGATCGCCTGTCTCGAGGAGATCGCCTGGCGCAAGGGTTACATCGGCACCGAGGAGCTGCTGAGCCTGGCGGCGCGGTTCGACAAGAACGGCTACGGGGCCTATCTACGCGCGGTAGCCGCAGAAAGCGACTGAGCGCGCGATGCATTCGTCCAAGGCGGCGAGCGGTGCGCCTGCGCCGCGTCCGATCCTCGACCCGCGCAACCTCGCGGTCAGCATCCGCTATGCGCGCGAGAACGGCGTGCGCGCCACGCTGGCGCGGGTCAGGCAGCGGCTGACCCTGAAGCCGCCCTACGACGCCTGGGTCGCGCATTACGACACGCTGCGCGCGCGCGACCGCCGGGCCATCCTCGCCCATCTCGCCGCCCTCGAACGGCAGCCGACGATCTCGGTGGTGATGCCGGTGTACAACACGCGGCCGGCGTTCCTGCGCAACGCGATCGGTTCGGTGGTCGCGCAGCTCTATCCGCATTGGGAGCTGTGCATCGCCGACGACGCCTCGACCAAGCCGGAGATACGCGCGATCCTCGAAGAGGCCGCCGCCGCCGACCCGCGCATCAAGGTGGTCTTCCGGCCGCGCAACGGGCACATCTCGGCGGCGAGCAACTCGGCGCTGGCGCTCGCCGAGGGCGAGTTCATCGCGCCGATGGACCATGACGACGAGCTGCCGGCGCACGCGCTCTACATGGTCGCGGTCGAGCTCGACGGGCACCCGGACGCCGACATGATTTATTCCGACGAGGACAAGATCGACGCCGAGGGGCGCCGGCGCGACCCGTATTTCAAGCCGGACTGGAGCCCGACGCTGTTCCATTCGCAGAATATGATCAGCCATCTCGGGGTCTACCGCGCGGCGCTGGTGCGCGAGGTCGGCGGGTTTCGCGAGGGCTTCGAAGGCAGCCAGGACTACGACCTGGCGCTGCGCGTCTCGGTGCGCACCGAGCCCGCCCGCATCCGCCACATCCCGCACGTCCTCTACCACTGGCGCCTCTCGGAGCAGCTGCCGACCTTCTCGACCGACAACGCCTCGACCGCGCTGGGCGCCGCGCATCGTGCGCTAGCCGAGCATCTCGGGCTGCGCGGCGAGCGGCCGGAGATCGTGCCGAGCGCGGTGCCGAGCTATTGGCGGGTCAGGCGGGCGCTGCCCGCCGCGCCGCCGCGCGTCTCGCTGATCGTGCCGACGCGCGATCGCGTCGAGCTGCTGCGCACCTGCATCGACGGCCTCTTGCACGGGACGCGCTATCCCGACCGCGAGATCATCGTCGTCGACAACGACAGCCGCGAGCCCGACACCCTCGCCTATCTCGATGCGCTGCGGGCGCACCCGGAGGTGCGCGTGCTGCGGGTCGAAGGCGAGTTCAATTTTTCCGCGCTCAACAACCGCGCCGCCGCGACCGCGACCGGCGAGCTCGTCGGCTTCATCAACAACGATATCGAGGTGATCCACGCCGACTGGCTCGAAGAGATGGTCGCGCAGGCGCTGCAGCCCGGGGTCGGCGCGGTCGGCGCCAAGCTCTATTACGGCGACGACACGATCCAGCACGCCGGCGTGGTGCTCGGGCTCGGCGGCATCGCCGGGCATGTTCACCGCAAATGGCCGCGCGGCTCGCCGGGCTATTTCGGCCTGCTGCAGATCGCGCGTGACGTGTCGTGCGTGACCGCGGCCTGCATGGTGATGTGGAAGACGGTGTTCGACGAAGTCGGCGGCTTCGACGAGGTGAACCTGAGGGTCGCGCTCAACGATGTCGATCTGTGCATCAAGGTGCGCGAGGCGGGTTATCGCCTGGTGTGGACCCCCGATGCGGAACTCTACCACCACGAATCCGCGTCGCGCGGTTCCGACCTGCGCGCGGCCAATTTCGACCGGTTCACGCGCGAGCGCGCCTATATGAAGAAGCGTTGGGGCGCGCTGCTGCGCGACGACCCGTATTTCAACCCGAACCTGAGCCTGACCAGCGAGCATTGCACGCTCGCCTTTCCGCCGCGCGCCGCCAAGCCCTGGGCGCCCTACAAGGCACGCGGCGGGCGCCGCTCGCCCGCGTAATCCGCGTAATCGCCGCGCTATTCCGCGACCTGCACGGCCGGCGCGTCCGCCGCTGCGACCTCTTCCAGCCCCTCGCCGACCCGCACGAAATAAAGGTGCACCGCGGTGCCGACACCCTCGGCGCTTTCGACGCGCAGAAAGCCGCCGAGACGTGCCATCGCTGCGGCGGCCTTGGCGACCGCCGGGCGGGTCGTCGTCTCGGGATCGGCGATTTGCGCGAATTCCGCGTCGCTCAACCCCGGGCCGCTGTCGCGCACGGTGATCCGCGCGAACTGGCCGAGCCGGGCGCCCGGATAGTCGCCGACATTGTTTTCGTCGAAGGCGAAGTTGCGGGTGCCGACGATCAGCGTGCCGTCGCTGTCCATCACCGCGATCGCGGCATCGACCAGGTCGAGCACCATGCCGGCGACGGTGCCGCCCTCGGTGCGGCAGGACCACAGCTCCTCCAGCAGCGAATAGCGGCACCGCACCTTGCCGCGCACCCGCTGGCGGATGCGCCGTTCGAGCGGCCCGAGCACCGCATTGAGCTCGGTCGGCTGGGGCGGCGAGGGCGACGGCGCCGGTCGAGCCGCCGCGCGATGCAGCACCAGGACGGGGGCGCGTGCCGCCGATTGCGGGCGCGGTGCGGCGGCGTCGCGCGGCGCCCGCCGGCGCCAGGCGACCAGCGCGTACCAGGCGACGGCACCGGCGGCCGCGGCCCCGAGCCCCGCCGCGAGCAGGGCGATAAGACGGCGCGACAGGCCGCCGCGCTCTGGCGCCACGCGGCCGGGCTGATAGATGAAACCGCTGAGGTCGGCATTGCGCTCCAGCACGCCGGCGCCGATCATCCCCGCCTCGATCTGCGTCCAGCGGTCGACATTGGCGTAGCCGAGCGGGATGTCGGGATAGCGCGAGAGGCGCCGCGCGACATCGGCCTGATAGCGGTTGAACCCGGCGAGATCGGCGACCGCCGGCGCGGCGGTCTTGTCGGCGGCGAGCCGCGTGATCAGCTCCGCCGGGTGCTGCAGCGCATAGTCCCAGCCCTTGAGCGAGGCCGCGCGAAAACGGCGCACGGTGTCGGGCTCGGCGATCTCGAGCCGCTCCATCGTGAACAGGCTGTCGCCGTAGTATTCGACGCGGTAGCTCGCGGGGTTGAACGCCTTGAGCACCAGGCCGCGCTCATGCGCCTCCCACGGCACGGTCCAGGCCGAGCCGATCGCGGCATCGACCGTGCGGTCGGCGAGCGATGTGACGATCCGGCTGCGGTCGAGCGTTATCGACTTGATCCGCGCCGGGTCGATGCCCTCGGCGCGCAGCGCGGTCGCGAGCTCGATGTCGAGGATGTCGCTCGCGGCCAGCCGCCCGAGACGCGCGTTGACCAGCGCCGCCGGCGACGAGAAATCGCTGTCGGCGCGGTAGTAGACCGCCGCGCCGCTCTGCTGGAAGATCGGCGCGACGAGCAGCACGGGGAGCCCCTGCGCGCGCCGGATGACGAGCCGGGTCGTGCCGATGCCGAATTGAGCGCGGCCCTCGGCCAATTCGCGCACCGGGTCGATCGGGATCTGGTCGCGCAGGCCGCCGGGGCGGATCGTCACGTCGAATCCCGCGTCGCGGTAATAACCCTGCCACAGAGCTGCGTAATAACCGGCAAACTCGAACTGCGCCGGAGCGCTCAACTGCAGGACGATCGCCTCGGCGGCGGCGCCCGGTCGGGGCAGCCCGATCAGCGCCAATACGAGCGCTGCGGCAAAGGCCGTCTTCCTCGACATCAGCCTGACCCCCGCGCGGCGGACCGTTAAAGCGCGCGTTTCGCCGCGAGCCCTGAGCTTTTCCGCATGTCAGCGCGAAACGGCGTGGAAAGCAATGCGATTCGCCGCCGCGCCTGGGCGACCCGCCGGGTCCGGTCAGCCCTCGAAAAACCGCTCGACCAGCGCGAGAAATTCGTGCGGGCGCTCGATATGGACCCAGTGGCCCGCATCCTCGATCCGGGCCACCGCGGCGTGCGGGAAAAGCGCCCGGATCGCGCCTTCGTGCGCGGCCTTGAGATAGGGCGACCGGCCGCCGGCGACGAACAGCGCCGGCCCGTCAAAGGTTGCGCCTTGCGGCAGAGAGGGGAAGCCGGCGATCACCGACATCGCCGCTTCGAGCGCCGCGAGATTGAGCTGCCAGCGCGGTGATCCGTCGCCGAGGACGAGGTTCTGGAGGAGGAAACCGCGCTCGGCCGCATCGGGGACCGCGGCGGCGAGCGCGGCATCCGCGTCGCCGCGCCGCGCGACGGCGGCGAGATCGAGCCGCCGCATCGCCTCGACGTAAGAGCGAAACGGTATCTCATAGGCGACCGGCGCGATGTCGACCGCGACCAGCCGCTCGACTGCCGATGCGTCGGCGAGCGCCACTGCCATCGCCACCTTGCCGCCCATGCTGTGGCCGAGCAGCCGGTAGCGGCGATGGCCGCGGGCCCGCATCGCCGCGTCCACATCCTCGGCCATCTCCGGATAGCTCATCGTATCGGCCCAGGGCGAGGCGCCGTGGTTGCGCAGGTCGAAGACGATGCTGCGGTAGCGCGCAGCGAGGCGCCGGGCGATCCCGGTCCAGTTCCGCCCGGCGCCGAACAGCCCGTGCAGGATCGCGACCGGCGGCCCGTCGCCGAATTCCGTCGCCGCCAGCGCCAACGCCATGTTCGCCCTCCTTAATTAATTCCAATAGAAGTATCATCCGCTCTCGGCTATGATGCGGTCCCGAGCATAACCGGCGAGAATTCGGCGCATGCGAAGCCGCGGCCGTCCTTCGACCCGGACCGGGGAGCGACGCTATCCGAACCGGCTGCGCGCGCTGCGCGAGCAGAGCGGCCTAGCGCAGCGCGCGGTCGCCGCTGCGGCCGGCATCAGCCCCGCTTATTACGGCGCCTTGGAGCGCGGCGACAAGCGGATCAACGCCGAGACCGCGGACCGGCTGGCGCGGGGGCTGCGCTGCACGGTCGCCGACCTGCTCACCGGCGAGCAAGGTGCCTCGGTGCCGCTCGCGGTTGCGGTCGCCGCGGCGGAATCCGAAGCGCGCCCGGCGACCTACGACCTGCCCGAACCGCACGAGCGTCTGCAATTACGCCACCTTGCCGACGCGGTCGATTGTTTTGCCGCGGAAATCTTCGACGACAGCGCCGATCTCGACTTCGCCTCGGGCACCATCCTGGTGGTGCGCCGACCGGCGGCGGCCGGGCTGCTGAGCGTCGGCGCCAAGGTGCTCGCGCGCTTTTTCCTGGAGCCGGGCGGGCCGGCGCCGTTGCGGCCGACGCACGAGATCCTCTACGGCGTCCTCGACCGCAACGTGGTCGGCGATCTGGTGCTGATCAGCCGCACCCGCAACCGGCTGATCCCGCGCTATGCGCTGATCCAGAGCGCGGCCCCCGGCCTCCCCGGAGTTGCCGAGCGGGCCTTGCTGCTGGCGCCGCGCGACGGCCCCGTCGTCTATGTCCCGCGCCCGGACGACCCGGCCGAGCTGCTCGGCCTCGTGGTCTATGCGATGGGACCGATTTAACCCTAAAAGCTACTGGCATCGGGTGTGGCGACGCGATAAATAACTTCCATTGGAATTAGCTGAAGAGGCCGGCATGTCTGCCTTCCGGCCGGGACCGCCCGACGCGGCGCGGCAAGCGGCGGAACTGGCGAGCGCGCCCGACGCGAGCTATTGGGCCGAATCCTGCGGCTGGGTGCCCGGCACCGGCCACTGCCGCCAGCCGGCCTGCAGCGCAGCCTGCACCTTCCACGCGCAGCGCACGGCCGAGGCGCACGGGGTCGCGCGCTGGCGGCGTCTGCGGCGGCGCATTTTCCGGCGGCCGCCGCTGCGTTAAAGTCTGCGCTCCTGGCTGACAGGGAGCGGCGCCATGGCTGAAGTCTCGGATCAGGGACCGATCGTCGTCATCAACCCGAATTCGACCGAGGCGGTAACCGCGGCGATCGACGCGGCGCTCGCGCCGCTGCGCCTCGCCGGCGGGCCGCCGATCGTCTGCCAGACGCTGCATGAGGGGCCGCCCGGCGTCGAGAGCCAGCAGGACGCCGACTCGGTAATCGTGCCGCTGTGCCGCACGATCGCCGCGCAGGACAATGCGGCGGCGGGTTTCGTCATCGCCTGTTTCAGCGATCCCGGGCTTTACGCGGCGCGCGAATCCACCGCGAAGCCGGTGCTCGGGATCGCCGAATGCGGCATCCTGACGGCGCTGACCCTCGGGCACCGCTTCGGGGTGATCTCGATCCTCGCCAAATCGGTGCCGCGCCATCTGCGCTATATCGCGGCGCTGGGTGTCGGCGACCGGCTCGCCGGCGATCTGCCGATCGGCCTCGGCGTGACCGAGCTCGGCGATGGCCGCACGACGATGGCGCGAATGACCGAGGTGGGCTGCCGGCTGCGCGACACGCATTGCGCCGACGTGCTGGTGATGGGCTGCGCCGGGATGGCCCGCTATCGCGATGCGCTCGAAGCCGAGGTGCAAATCCCCGTGGTCGAGCCGACCCAGGCCGCGGTCGCGATGGCGCTGGGCCGCGTCCGGCTCGGCTGGGGAAGCGGCCTGCGTCGCGCGCCCTGACCGCGCCGATGAGCGAGGCGTTTCCGATCGTCGATCTCGCCGGTTTCGACGGACCGGCTGCGGCGGGCCGCCGCGCGGCCATCGTCGAGCGTATCGCCGAAGCCTGCGAGACGATCGGTTTCTTCGGCGTCACCGGGCACGGCGTGCCGCGCGAGGTGATCGACGGCCTGACCGCCGCGAGCTACCGGTTCTTCGACCTGCCGCTCGCGGAAAAGCTTCGGGTGAAGCGGCCGCGGCCCGAGCAGAACCGCGGCTACATCCCGGCCGGTGACGAGCGTCTCGCGCGGCTGCGCGGCGTCGAGACGCCCGCCGACCTCAAGGAAATGTATGCGATCGGTCCGTTCGATCTGCCCGACGAGCCGTATTTCAGCGGCCCGGCGGCCTATCCCAGTTTCGCCGCCAATCTGTGGCCGGCGCGACCCGCCGCGCTGCGCCCGGCGCTCGAAGCCTACTGGCGGGCCGTTGAGCGCCTAGCCGGCACGCTGTGCCGCTGTTTCGCGCTGGCGCTCGGCCTGCCGATCGATTTCTTCGCGGCCAAGACCGACCGGCACATCAGCCAACTGCGCCTGATGCATTATCCGCCGCCCGAGCGCGCACCGCTCGCCGGCCAGCTGCGCGCCGGCGCGCATAGCGATCTCGGCATGATGACGCTGATCTACAGCGACAACGACGTGGGCGGGCTCGAGGTGATGCGCCGCGACGGGACATGGGTCGCCGCGCCGCGCACCGCGGATGCGTTCGTCGTCAATCTCGGCGATCTGATGATGCGCTGGACCAACGACCGCTGGCGTTCCACCCTGCATCGCGTCGTCAATCCGGCGGACGGCGAGGCGCTGCGCAGCCGCCGGCTGTCGCTCGGCATGTTCTTCATCCCCAATTACGATGCCGAGATCGCGCCGCTCCCCGGCACCGGCGCGCCGCGTTATGCGGCGACCACGGTTGCCGCCTACCGCACCGAGCGCTTTGCCCGTACCGCCGGCGCCGACGCCTATTGATCGCGGAGGCCGGCGTCGTCTTCCGGGACCTCGTCGGTCTCGACCCGGTAGCCGCCCTTGAGCCAGCGCCCGAGATCCACATTGCGGCAGCGCGCCGAGCAGAATGGCCGGTGCGCTGCCGCCGCCGGCCTGCCGCAGATCGGGCAGCCGGCGACCTGCACGGCCGCGCGCTTATCGGGGTGGGTCATGCCGGCGATATGGGGCTGGCGCGGCGGATTTGAAGTTCGCATGCCGGTTGCCGGCGGCCTGGTTTGCGACTTTCAAAGCCTTAGATCGCATTAGCGCCGCGCGATGTCGAAACCGTCGCGCCCGGCGCCGATGTCGAGCGCGATGCGCCGGCCGAGCCGCGTCTCCAGCAGCTGCAGCGCGCTCGCCGCCGGGCCGCGCAGTGCCGCCGCGATGTCCGGCCCGGCGATGAGCCGCCAGTCGGCGGCGGGCCGGGCGCGCGCCTCGTGCCAGAGGCGGCGCAGCGCCTCGTGCGCCAGCGCGACCGGCTGCCTGGCGCGGCTCCCCGGCAGCAGCATCGCATCGGCCAGCGATCGGCCGCGTCGCGGCCGCACGATCTCGATATGGCCGAGCCGTGTCCAGCCGAGCAGTTCCGGGCGCGCGGGATCGCCGGCCAGAGCGGCGGCCAGCGCCGTTCGCACCGCCTCGCGCGACCCGCGGCGCCGCAGCCCGATGAAGTCGACGACCGCCGGGCCGCCGATATTGCGCAGCCGCAGCTGGCGCGCGATCGCCAGCGCGGCGGCCTGGTTGACGGCGAGTGCGGCGCGCTCCGCACCGGCGTCGTCCGGGGTGCCGCTGTCGACATCGATCAGGGTCGCGGCGCGCGCCTCGTCGAAATGGACGCTGCCGCCGCCGCGCAACGCCAGGCTCGGCGCGAGGGCGTCGTCGAACAGCGTGTCGAGATCGAGCGGCCACGCCGTCGCCGGGGACGCCGCGACCTCGGCCTCGGGAAAGGCGGCGCGCAGCTCCGGCACCACCGCGGCCTCGTCCGCGGTCACGCGCCGCGGCCGGCCCGGTAGGCGCAACGCCAGCGCCGCGGCCAGCCCCGGCGGCGGGAAGAGCTGCGCCGGCGCCGCCGGTGTCGCGGCGGCGACGCTGTCGTTCCGCGCGGCGAGTTTCGCGGTCAGCAGCGGCGCCTTGTAGGCCCAGGCTTCGCGCCGCACCTCGACGACCAGCGCCATGCCTTCCCCGGCCGCGAGGTTTTCGGGGAGCTGGCGCAGCGGCAGGAAGGCAGGGCGCTCGTCGCCGATATCGACGAGCGCGGCGTCGAGCCCCGGCACGAGACGCACGATGCGTCCCAGGTGGAGGCTGCCCGGCGGCTTGGTATCGCCGCGCTCGACATAGAGTTCGCGCGGCTCGCCGTCCTCGGCCCAGGCGGCGCGCCATTCGCCCGGGCCGGCCGCGATGAACAGCGCGCCCG
>DATJOB010000096.1:0-5453 GCA_035507475.1 Allostellaceae bacterium
GTCGGCTTTGGATCGCTCGCGCTGATGCCCAACCTCACGACGATCGCGGTGTTCCAGGTGCTGCGCCGCGCCGGCGATTATGCGATCGCCCGGCCGACCCGCGAGGTGCTGTTCACCGTGGTGCCGCGCGAGGACCGCTACAAGGCGAAGAGCTTTATCGACACCTTCGTCTATCGGCTGGGCGACCAGGTCGGGGCGTGGTCCGTGGCGCTGCTGCGCGGGGTCGGCGACAACGTCGCGACGGTCGCGCTGGTGGCGGTGCCGATCGCCGCGCTGTGGCTCTTGAACGCGCTGTGGCTCGGCCGCCGCCAGGCAGCGCTCGCCGAGCGCGAGGCGCCGGCAGAGTAGCGGCTACGCCGCCTCGTCGAGGGTCGAGCCGCTATCGAGCGTCGTCGCGCGCCGCAGATCGCGCGGCCGGCTCTCGTCGTGCGGCCGTCCGCGATGCATCGTGCAGCGATTGTCCCAGATGACGAGGTCGCCCGGTTCCCAGCGGTGGCTGTAGACGAACGCGCGCTGCGTCGCGTGCGCCGCGAGGTCGTGCAGCAACAGCCGGCCGTCTGCCACCGGCCAGCCGACGACGTGCGAGGCGTGCGCCGAGAGATAGAGGGTCTTGCGCCCGGAACCGGGATGGCGGCGCACCAGCTTCTGCGGCGATGGCGGATACTTCTCGCGCTCGCCCGGCGGGAACTCGGTGAAGCCGATCTGGCCGCGCGACCAGAAAATGTCGTGCTCGACAACGAGCGTCTCGCACAGCGCCTGCATCTCGGCCGGCAGCGCGTCCCAGGCGGCGCGCATGTCGGCGAACTCGGTCTCGCCGGCGCCGAGCGGCGAAGGCGGCGGCACCGCGACCGCGAACAGCATGCCGAGCACCACCGGCACCGGCATGTAGGACGCATCGGTGTGCCACAGCCGGTTGCCGAGCATGTCGAGCCGGCGCCTGTCGTCACGGGCGCGGATGTTGCTGTCGACATCGAGGTTCGAGATGTCGCCGATCTCCGGAAGCGCGAGCCGCCGCCGGCCGGGCTGCAGCGCGGCGCGGCCGATCTCGAGGTCGCCGAACCGCGCGGCGAAGGCCTTGAGCTCGGCGTCGCTGACCGACTGGCGCTTCAGCACGAGCACCGACCAGCGGTCGATCGCCTGCCACAGCGCGGCGAGCGCTGCGTCGTCGGGCGGCCGCGATGCGTCGACGCCGGCGACCTCGGCGCCGATATGCGGGTGCAGCGGCGTGACGGCGACGGTCATGCCTTCCTCCCTCGCGACTGAGCCTAGAGCGCGTCGGCGACCGCGTTCCTGAAGCGCTTCAGCGCCGCGATGTGGTCGGAGAGCGTGTGGCCGGCCAGCCGGTGGTGATGCCGGCGATGGAAGGTGGTGGTGAGGCAGAGATGGCTCGCCCCCGCCCGTTTCCAAAACGCCGCTTCCTTCGCCCAGTCGGCCTCGCTGCCGGCCCCCATCGAGGTCCACGCCTCGATCCCGACCGCGGCGGGGTCGCGGCCGGCCGCCTCGGTCAGCCGGCGCAGCGTCGCCAGCACGTCGGTCGCGCTCTGGTCGGGCGGGTAGGCGTTCGGCATCCAGCCGTCACCGAGCCGGGCAATGCGCTCCAGCGTGCGATCGTGATGGCCGCCGAACCATACCGGCACCTTGCCCGAAGCCGGCCGCGGGTTGATTCCGGCGTCGTCGAGCGTGTGCCATTTGCCCTTGAACGCGACGAACGGCTCGGCCCACAGCTTCTGCATCACGACGATCTGCTCTTCCGAGCGGCGGCCGCGATTGTGGAAATTCTCGTTGAGTCCGGTGAACTCGATTTCGTTCCAGCCGACGCCGATCCCGAGGCGGAAGCGGCCGCCGCACAGCACGTCGAGGCACGCAGCCTGCTTGGCGACGAGTGCAGTCTGCCGCTGCGGCAGGATCAGCACGCCGGTCGAGAAGCCGAGCTTCGGGGTCACTCCGGCGAGATACGAGAACAGCGCAAACGGGTCGTGGTAGAGCCCCGCCGACATCCGCTCGCCGCCGGCCTGGCTCGCCGGGTTGGCGCCCAGCACGTGATCGGGCGCCTCGATGAAATCGAACCCGGCATCCTCGGCGGCCTGCGCATATTCCTTCAGCACCGCCGGCGAGCCGCCGATATCGCCGAGCGGCAGCAATGTCCCCAGTTCCATGGTCCTCTCCCGGATCGCGGTTTGCGCAAAGCCTACACCGCCGATCGCGATCCTGTCATTGCGCCGCGGTTGGCGCCGGCGCGGCTATGCCGGCGCGCGGCCGATGACCGCATAGAGCGGGTCCTGCTCGTCCTCGATCCATGGGCAGAGGCGGCGGCTCTCGACATGCGCGAAGCCGGCCTGCGCCAGATAGAGCTCGACCAGGCGCGCGTGACCGGCATCGTCGAGCCCGCGCCAGACCGCCACCGCCTTGGTCCAGAAGCAGCGGTTCGAGAAGCTGACGATCAGCGGTCCGCCCGGCCGCAGCACGCGCGCGGCCTCGCGCAGCACCGCGAGCGGCCGCGTCAGGTACTGGATCGAGACGCAGATCGTCGCCGCGTCGATGCTTTTGTCGGCCAGCGGCAGCGCCGGATCGCGGTTGAGGTTCTGGACGAACCAGCGGGTGAGGCGCGGGTTCGCGGCGAGCTCCTCGGCATTCATCCCGTGGCCGATCACCTCGGCATAGGCGGCCTCGGGCGGCAGATGGCTGACCCAGCTCGACATCAGGTCGAAGAGCACGCCGCCCGCCGGCAGCAGTTCGCGGTAGAGCCCGGTCAGCAGGCGCACCGCATGCTCGTCGATATGGTAGACGAGGCGCGCCGGCGCGTAGAAATCCTCGTCGTCGCTCTCGTCGATCCGGGCGAACGCGCCCGGCGGCAAACCCAGTGTCTCGTCGGTCATCGCGGCCACCGGCAGGCTGGCTGGTCGACGCGGCGCGGCGCGTCCGCGGCAGCATGCCGGGATTGTTTGCCGGCATGAAGCAAGATCGGCATCCTGAGGCTCCGCAGCTTGACCGCGGCAAAGGACGCCACATGGCCCTCGACCTCGCCCAGCCGTTCCGGCCGCCGAGCGTGCGCTCGCTCTCGGTGCGGCTCGTCGTCGATTCCTATTTCGACCAGTTCATGCCCAAGGCGGAGCACCGGTTCTGCCGGATCGAGCACGTCTCGCGCATCGCCGGACGCGAGCAGGAGACGACCCTCGCCGGCGAGTGGGGATTGTCGCTGCATCTCGAGAGCCGCGACCGCTCGGGCAGCGGGCAGTATCTGCTCGATTTCGGCTACACGCCGGAGATCCTGCTGCGCAATTTCGACCTGCTCGGCATCGATGCGGCGAGGCTCGACGGCCTGATCCTCAGCCATGCCCACCGCGATCATTACGGCGGGCTGGTCGGCTTCGTCCGCCAGCACCGCGCCGCGATGAAGGACGATCTGCGGCTCTACGCCGGGGGGGACCTGGTGTTCCGCGAAAAATGGCTCGGCTCACGCGACGCCGAACCGCGCTCCTGGGGCGCGCTCGACGCCGCGGCGCTGGCCGCGCAGCATGTCGCGACGGTGTGCTGCGACCACGCGCACGCGCTCGAAGGCGCATTCACCAGCGGCCCCATCGAGCGCAGCTCGTTCGAGCACGTTTTGCCCAACACGCTGGTCGAGCCGACCCCGGCCGATCACTTCAGCGAAGCCGAACGCCGCGGCCGTCTGGTGCCGGACAGGCACCCCGACGAGCATGCGACCTGCTACATCGTCGAGGGGCGCGGGCTCGTCGTGCTGTCGTCGTGCAGCCATTCCGGCTTCATCAACGCGATCCGCACCGCGATGGCGGTCTCCGGGGTCGACAAGCTGCATGCGGTGGTCGGCGGCTTCCACCTCGGCGTCGCGCCGCCCGATTACATCGACCAGGCGATCGCCGAGCTGCGCGCGCTCGATCCCGACATTGTGATCCCGATGCATTGCACCGGACGGGTCTTTACGGCGAAACTGGCCGAGGCGATGCCGGATCGGCTGGTGCTCGCCAACACCGGGAGCCGGTTCACCTTCGGCGTGTGAGGTGCGGCGAGAGGCCGCAACTCGGGCGCCGGCCGGTCCGGCGCAAGATTGCCGCGCCGAAAGGGCGCCGTCCGGGCGGCGGCGCACAACAGAACCTTGGGGGAGACGCCGGCTTGCCGCCGCTGCTCGAAGTCCGCGACCTGCACACAGAATTCCGCACCGGCGTCGGCGTGGTGCGCGCGGTCGACGGCATCTCCTACACGGTCGATCCGGGCGAGACGGTCGCGATCGTCGGCGAGAGCGGCTCGGGCAAGTCGGTCGGCGCGCTCTCGATCCTGCGCCTGATCCCGAGCCCGCCGGGCCGGGTCGTCGACGGTGCGGTGATCTTCGCCGGCCGCGACCTGATGACGCTCGACGAGGCCGAGATGCGCGAGGTGCGCGGCGGCGAGATCGGCATGGTGTTCCAGGAGCCGATGACCTCGCTCAACCCGGTGCTGTCGATCGGCCGGCAAATCACCGAGATGATCGAGCAGCACAAGGGGGTTCCGCGCGCGGCGGCCGAACGGCGCGCGGTCGAGCTGCTCGGCATGGTCGGCATCGCCGACGCGGCGCGCCGGCTGCGGCAATATCCGCACCAGCTGTCGGGCGGCATGCGGCAGCGGGTGATGATCGCGATCGCGCTGGCCTGCGAACCGAAGCTGATCATCGCCGACGAGCCGACGACCGCGCTCGACGTGACGATCCAGGCGCAGATCCTCGAACTGATGCAGCGCCTGACCCGCCAGCTCGGGGTCGCGCTGATCGTCATCACCCATAATCTCGGGATCGTCGCGCGCTACGCGAACCGGGTGAACGTCATGTATGCCGGGCGCATCGTCGAGACCGGCAGCGCCGCGGCGATCTATCACCAGCCGCGCCATCCCTACACGATGGCGCTGTTGAAATCGGTGCCGCGGCTCGACCGGCCGCGTCAGGCGCGGCTCGACCCGATCGAGGGCCAACCGCCCGACCTCACCCGGCTCGGTCCCGGCTGCGCCTTCCGGATGCGCTGCCGGTTCGCGATCGAGGCCTGCGCCTCCGTGTCGCCCGCGCTGGAGCCGGTCGGCGAGGCGGTCGGCGAAACCGGCCACCGCGCGGCCTGCCTGCGCAGCGCCGAGCCGTCGCTCGCCTCGGGCCGCGCCGCATGAGCGAGGCCGCGGCCGATATCCGCGATGTGACGGCGCCGCTCGTCGAGGTGCGCGGTCTGAAGATGCATTTCCCGATCACCGAGGGGATCGTCGCCCGCCGCAGGATCGGCGAGGTCAGGGCGGTCGACGGGGTCGACCTGACGATCCGGCGCGGCGAGACCCTCGGCCTCGTCGGCGAGAGCGGCTGCGGCAAGACGACGATGGGCCGCTGCATCCTGCGCCTCGAAAAGCCGACTTACGGGTCGATCTTCTATGACGGCGTCGACATCGCCAGCCTCGACCGCAAGGCATTGATGGCGCTGCGCCGG
>DATJOB010000097.1:0-3982 GCA_035507475.1 Allostellaceae bacterium
GCCCCGGCGACGCGAGCCCTGCCCATCATTCGTCCATCACCACGCGATGGACGCCCTCCCCCGCGCAACGGGCGAGGGGAAGAACGCCGACCCGCCCGCTGGCCCCGCCGGCGCGAGGGTCAGCGAGCGGCGCCGCGCCGAGGGCAAACTTGCGCGTCATTTTCCTGCCGCCGCGTGAAGTTCGCGCGCCATCGCGTCGGGCATCGCCGTCGCTTCGACAAAATGCTGCGGCGCGACCTCGAGCAGCCGCGGCGGATTGCCGGGCTCGCGGCGGAACGGCTCGGGCCAGGCCGAAGGATCGGAGGCCTTGTCCTCCATCAGCTGCTCGAAATCGAGCCGATGCGCCAGATCGGGCGCCGGCACCGCGGCCAGCAGCGCCTGGGTATAGGGATGCACGGGATTGCGGAACAGCACACCGCGCCCGGCGATCTCGACGATCCGTCCGGCGCACATCACCGCGACGCGGTCGGCAATGTAGTCGACGACCGCGAGGTTGTGCGAGATGAACAGATAGGTGAGGCCGAGCTTTTCCTTGAGATCGATCAGAAGGTTCAGCACCTGGGCCTGGATCGACACATCGAGCGCCGAGACCGGCTCGTCGCAGATCACCAGATCGGGGCGCAAGGCCAGCGCGCGGGCGATGCCGATGCGCTGGCGCTGTCCGCCCGAGAAACTGTGCGGGTAGCGGCGCAGATGGCGCACGTCGAGGCCGACCATCCCCGCCAGCTCGGCGACGATCTCGCGCCGCTCCGCGGCGTTGCCGATACCGTGGATGACGAGCGGCTCGGCGATGATGTCCTCGACCGTCATGCGCGGGTTGAGCGAGCCGAACGGGTCCTGGAAGATGAACTGCACCTTGCGGCGGAATTGCTTCAGCGCGTCGCCTTCGAGCGCGAGCACGTCGCAGGTTCTGCCGTGATCGTCGAACGTGACGCTGCCGCTGTCGGGCGTCACCGCGCGCAGCAGCATCTTCGATAGCGTGGTCTTGCCGCAGCCGCTCTCGCCGACCAACCCCAGGCATTCGCCGCGCGCGATACTGAGGCTCACCCCGTCGACCGCGACGACGCGCCCGCCCTCGCCGCCGCCGAAAATGCCGGAGCGGCGTAGCCCGTAGCTCTTCCTCAGATCGACGCATTCGAGCAGCGTCTGGGCGCAGCCGTCGGCCGAGGCCTTCTCGGACATCAGATAGGGCGCCTCGCCGGTCGGGATCTCACGGATCGGCACCAGCCGCTCGCCCGGGTTCATGTCGAAGCGCGGCACCGCGCGCAGCAGCGCCTTGAGATACGGGTGCTCGGCGCGGCGGAAGATGTCTTCGAGCGAGCCCGATTCCATCACCGCGCCGTGATACATCACGACGATCTCCTCGGCGATGTTGGCGACGACGCCGAGATCGTGGGTGATGAGCAGCACCGCCATGTCGAGCTCATGCTGCAGCTCGACGATGAGCTTCAAGATCTGCGCCTGGATCGTCACGTCGAGCGCGGTCGTCGGCTCGTCCAGTATCAGGAGCGCCGGACGGCAGACCAGCGCCATCGCGATCATCGCCCGCTGGCGCAACCCGCCCGACAGCTCGAACGGATAGCTGCGCCAAGCACGCGCCGGGTCGGGGAACCCGACCAGGCGCAACATGTCGATGCCCATTTCCTGCAACTCGGCGCCGGCGCAGCCGCGATGCAGCGACAGCGCCTCGCCAACCTGGTTGCCGACCGTATGCAAGGGCGACAGCGAACTCATCGGCTCCTGGAAGACGATCGAGATGCTGCCGCCGCGCAGCGCCCGCATCTCCGGTCCATCCGCGGGGAGCTGGGCGAGATCGACCGGCGGCGCCTCGCTGCGCGGGTCATCGAAGACGATCTGCCCGCCGGAAATCTCGCCGTTGCGCGGCAGGATGCGCAGGATCGCCTGGCTGACCGTGGATTTCCCAGAGCCGCTTTCGCCGACGATCGCCACCGTGGCGCCGGGCCGGATGCGGAACGACAGCCCCTTGACCGCGTCGATATGCCCGCCCGGCGTCCCGAAGCGAACCGACAGGTCGCGGACTTGCAGAAGATCGCTCATCGCGGCTCCCGATGGTCCGGCACGCGGATGCCGAGCGCCTGAAGATTGGCGGCGGTCGCCTCACTGAGCTCCAGACCCCGCCCCGCGGCGGCGATCGCGGCCTGGCGCACCAGCCGGTCGAACCCGTCGAGCCGGCTGTCGAGGCTGAGCCGCGCGCCGGCGGCGGCGAGCTGAAGCTGCATCCAGCCGCTCTTGCGGTCGCGCCGCGTCGAGTAATAGGCGAGCTTCATGCGGTCGAGCCGGTTCCAGGCGATCGTCACGGGCCGCAGCCCGGCGGTGCGCAACTCGCAATCGTCGATCTCGATGCTGGTGCCGTGGCGCAGTCCGGTGCGGATCGCGAACGCGCCGAAAATCACCGCGAACCCGCCCAGGACCACCCCGGCCACCACCCCGACCGAAACAGTCGAAAAGATAATCGCGATCGGTACCAGTCCCGCGGCGGCGCGCAGATAATCACCGGCCATCGCCGACGCGGGATAGCGGAAACGCGTCGCGCTGGCGGGCATCGCGGTCGCGGCATCGAGCTGGGTCATGACAACAACTCGCCAACGCCGTCCCAGCGCGCGGCCGGATGCGCGGCGACAATCTCGCCGAGTCGCGCCAGAAAATTCTCGGTCGCGTCGTCCATCACCAGATGATGCGTCAATATGCCAATCGCGGTGTCGTCGCCGACCGCGCGCCGCGCCCGCAACAGGGCGACCAGCCGGCCGAGCGCGGCAGCCTCGCCGACGAACCTGCGATCCTCGTGCCAGGCAACGACGTCAAGATCAACATCGATCGTGGCGATCCCCCCGCGCCATGGCGTCTTGCGCGGCGCCATCTGCGAAATCGCGGCAAAGCCGGCCTCGGCGAGAAGCGGTACGAAGCGCTCGGAAAAGCGGTTCCACGGCGGCACGAAAACCGGCAGCGCCCGCCTGCCGAACAGCGTGCGCATGCGCTTGCGCCCTTCGTCGAATTCGTCGGCGACATCGACCGGGTGGCGCTCGGCCGGATATTCGCTCTTCTTGCCGCCGATCGCGCGATTGGCGTGGCACCAGCCGTGATGCAGCACACAGACACCGGGAAACCATTGCAGGGCTGCGGCCAACTCGGCGGTGGCGTCGGCGGGGATCACCGCGAGGGCCAGCGGCGCGCCATCGGCGAGATCGAGCAGGCGATAGAATTGCGCTGTCGGCGCGACCGCGTCGTCGTCGCGCCACCACAGGGGCGCGACCCGTCCGTTTTCCTCCCAGCGATCCAGCTCGACGACCAGATCGGGCCATTCGGCGCTATTCGCCGCTTCGACGCGCGGCTGATATGTCATCGCACCATGATACCGCCGACCGCGCCGGCAAAGAAGCCTCGGCGACGCGTCATCGACCGATAAGACCGGCGATCAGCGTGGCGGAACGCCGCGCGCCGTCCGTGTCGACGGCCAGGGGCGACAGCCCGCCCCTTGCTGCCCGCTCGATCGCCCGCGCGAGCACCGCCGGCGTCAGCTCGGTTTCGCGGACGAGAACCACCGCGCCCCGCGCCGCGAGATGCTCGGCGCGGGTCAGCTGCTCGGTCTCGCGTTCGGCAGCAAACGGCACCAGCACGGCACGGGCTTTCGCGGCAAGGACGTCGAGCACAGTGTTGTAGCCGGCCTGGCTGACGGAGACGTGACAGCGCCGCAGCAGTGCCGCGAAGTCGTGGCGGAACCGCTCGACGACGACATTCGGCGGCAAATCGCGCTGTACCGCGGCGCGCTCATCGTCGCCGAGGCTCGTGCCGGCGAGAATGCGCCAGCCATGATCCGCGAGGCAGCCGCCGCGCCGGGCCTGCAGCGCCGCGATCACCAGCGCCCGCCCCGCCGCGCCGCCGCCGACCGAGACGAGGATGTTGTCGTCACCTTCCTCGCCGTGGCCTCGCTCTCCGCCTCGGTCGGCGGAAGCAGCGGCGACAT
>DATJOB010000098.1:0-16371 GCA_035507475.1 Allostellaceae bacterium
AGCGCCGCCGGCGCGAAGGCGCTGGGGGTCGCCGATTACGGCATCGCAATCGGCGCGCCGGCCACGCTCTTCACGATCGCCGCGAGCGGGGTCGCCGAGGCGGTCGCGGTGCACGCGCCGCGCAAGCTGGTACTGTTCGACGGGCGCCTCGTCGCGCGCGACGGCGCGGCGCTGCCCGAGCCGCTGCCGGTCGCCGCCGCGGTTCGCTGAGCCGCTATTCCTTGAGCCGCTATTCCTTGAACTGGGCCGAGCGCCACCTGACCGCCGCGGGCACGCCCTCGCTAGTGGCGATCTCGCGGAACCGCGCGCCCAATTCGGTCGTCGTCGCGTAGAGCGGGCCGACCACGTCGAGCCCAGCATAGAGAGCGGTGCGGAACCCGCTCGCGTCGGCGACGCGGTTGACCGCGCGCTTCGTTCCGTAGAGCGCCTCGGGCGAGATCAGCGACAGCCGCTTGGCATAGGCGAGGCTCGCGGCGCGCAGCTCGGCCAGCGGCACGATGCGGTTGACCATGCCGAGATCGAGCGCCGCCTTGGCATCGATCTGATCGCCGAAATACAGCAGCTCGCGCGCCTTCTTGTAGCCGATGATCATCGGCATCACGATCGCCGGGCCGACCGCCGAGAAGCGCACCTCGGGCTCGCCGAAGGTGGCGTTGTCCGCGGCGATCGTCAGGTCGCACAGCATGACGAGCTCGCAGCCGCCGCCGAGCACGTGGCCCTGCACCGAGGCGATCACCGGCTTCGTCATCAGCCACGGCGTCATCTCGAATTCCATCTGCGGCTGCAGATGCGCATGCGCCTTTGTCGCATCGCTGCGCCAATCGTCCGCCCCCGGCTCGGGCCTGGCGCCGATGTCGTAGCCGGCGCAGAAGCTGCGCCCCTCGGCGCGCAGCAGCACGACGCTCGTCGCCGGGTCGGCGTCGGCCTGCGCGAACGCGGCGAGCAGCGCCTTCATCAGATCGGCGCTGATCGCGTTGAGCTTGTCGGGCCGGTTGAGGGTGATGATGCCGACCCTCTCGTCGGCCTCGTAGAGCACCAGCTGGTCTGCCACGCTTAGCCTCCCTGCGACGCTTGACCACTCCGATTGCGCGCGAGGCGGTCGATCGCCATAAGCCCCTCGCGCAGCCCGCTCAGCACCGCGACCCGGCGCTCGCGCAGATGGGCGACGAGGGTGCGATCCATCAGGCCGGGCCTGCTCGTCAGCACGTAATGCGGCTTGGCGCTCGTCGCCGCCGCGGCGGCGAACAGCTCGAAATAGCCGAGCGCGGTCTGCGGCACGTCGAACGGCTGGCCGTCGAAATTGTCGCGACAGAGCACGACGACGTCGTGCTCCGGGCTGGCGTCGAAGAGGCGGAGCGCTCGCGGCAGGTTGGCCGTGTAGGTGCCGCTGCCCCAGGCGTCGCACGGGTTGCCGTCACCGGTGACGAAGCCGATATCGGCTTCGAGCGCGGCCTTTTGCGCGGGCGACAGCGGCGGTACCGCAAGGCCGTTCGCCGCGGCAAGATCGAGGATCAGTTCGGCGAGGCCGCCCGACGAGGTGACGACGCCGATCCGGCGGCCCGCCGGACCCTTCGGCGCCTGGCACGCCGCCAGCACCTCGGTCAGTTCGGCGAGGTCGTCGACCGCGATCGCGCGATGCGCGCGCAACAGCTCGATCGCCGCCGCGGGGTCCTCGGATGGTCCGCCGGTATGGCTGAGCGCGGCGCGGCGGCTGCGTTCGGCGCGACCGACCTTGAGCACCGCGACCGGCTTCCCCAGCGCGGCGGCGCGGTCGAGCGCCGCGGCGAACCGCTCCTTGTCGCGGATGGTCTCGAGGAAGCAGCCGATCGCTTGCGTCTCCGGCTCCTCGACGAGGTATTCGAGATAGTCGGCCGCGCTCACCACCGCCTCGTTGCCCGACGAGACGACGTGGCTGAAGCCGAAGCGCCGCATATCGGTCAGCATCCCGATGCAGACGCCGCCGCTATGCGAGACGAACGCGACGTTGCCGGCGAGCCCGGCCGGGTCCTGCAGCTCCTGCATGTAGGTCGAGCTGCGGTGGTGCGCGTTGAGAATGCCCATGCAGTTGGGCCCGCAGAGCGCGATGCCCGCCTCGCGGCAGATGTCCTCGATCCGCGTCTGCAGCGCGCGGCCCGCCTCGCCCTGCTCGGCAAAACCGCCGTCATAGATCACCGCCGCCCTGATGCCGCGGCGCGCCGCGTCGACAAAGGCGTCGAGCACCCGCGCGCTGCCGAGGCAGAAGACCGCGATGTCGGGCGCTTCGGGCAGCTCGCCCACGCTCGGGTAGCAGGGACGGTTCTGCACCGCGGCGTAGCCCGGGTTGACCGGGTAGACCGTCCCGGCGAAGCCGAGCCGGTCGAGCGAAGCAATCAGCCGGCGCCCGATCGTCGGCTTGTCCGAGGCGCCGACGACGGCGATCGAGCGCGGCTTGAACAGCGCGTCGAGCTGCATCGCGGGATCAGCCGTCCGCGGCCTGTGACGGCGCCTGCGGGACCCAGCTCTTGCGCTCGCCCGCATAGAGCGCGCCGGGGTTGCCGTGAACCGTGGTACGCCACATCACCCGCTCGTGCACGGCGGCATCGAACCAGGTCGCCGTGTGGACCAGGCAGCGATTGTCCCAGATCACCAGATCGCCAGCGCTCCATTCGTGGACATAGACGAATTCGGGCCGCGTCAGGTGGCTCATCAGCTCGTCGAGCAGGCGGCCGCCGGCGCCGTCGGGACCGGGCTCCATGCCGACGAGGGGGCCTTCCTGCCAGTCCATCTGGCCGCTCTCGCAGAGATAGAGCGCCGGCTCGCCGGTGACCGGGTGGACGCGCACCACCGGCTGGCGCTGGCTGCGCTCGTGCGGCTGCAGCGGGCGCGGGGTGTCGCCGGCGCGCACCGCCTCCCGCGAGCGGCCGCTGCCGGGCTGGACGTGCAGGCCCTCGAGCCCGGCGATGCGTTCCTTGAGCGCGCTCGGCAGCACCGCATAGGCGGCCGCTCCGTCGGCGAACAGCGTCTGCCCCTCGCCCTGCGGCACCGGCCTGACCGCGAAGAACAGCGAGATGTCGGGCGGCGGCCGGCGATAGCTCTGGTCGGTGTGCCAGCCCTTGCGATGCGGGTAGCGGGTCGGCAGCTTGCCGTCGGCGGTCAGCGGCGGCTCGGGGCGCGGCGGCGGCGCGCGGCCGACCGACGGCGTGTTGGCGACGACGAAGATCTCCGGCACCCCGGCATGGACCGCGTTGAGCCGGGTCAGGGTCTGCCGGTAATCCTCGACCTCGGGCCCGAAGACCCGGCTCAACCGGACCAGCAGCGCCGGTTCCTCGGCAATCTCATCCAGCCCGGCAAGCAGCAGCAGCCCGCCGCACGCGGCGAGCGCGTCGGGCAGCGCGCCGGGCGCCGCCTCTGCCGCGGCGATGACCGCGCGCGCGCCGCCGCCCTTGCCGAGCCGCACCGTGCCGCCGAACCGCGCGCCCGGCAGCGGCCGGTCGATCTCAAAGGCGCCGGTCATCCCTTGTCCCTCCCCAGCGGCGATCGCGCCACGACCCGACGGGCGAGCCTAGCCGGTTTGCCGGCGCGACGGAACCGTCGCCGCCCGCGGCGGTAGCGAGTCCCGCTGCGGCCGTAATGGCGATAGTGTGCAGCCGACCGAGAGGAGCGGGCGGCGGCCATGATACGAACAGGGGACCAATATCGCGCCGGGCTGCGCGACGGGCGCGAAGTCTGGATCGATGGCGAGCGCGTCGACGACGTGACGACGCACCCGGCCTTCAGGCCGATCGTCGATGCCAAGGCGCGCCTGTACGACCTCGCGCACGATGGCGCCGCGGCGCCGACCATGACCTTCGCCGAAGGAAGCGAACGCTTCTCGATCCTGCTGCGGCCGCCGACCGAGCGCGAGCATTGGCACGAGAAGCGCCGCGCGCTCGACCTCTACCTCAACGACATCGGCGGCGTCGTCACCCGGGTCGGCGACGAGACGGTGGGCGAGATGTGGTCGCTGCTCGACGGGCGCGACGTGCTCAACCGGATCGACCCGCGCTTCGGCGACAACATCGACGGCCACATCAAGCGCGTGCTCGCCGAGGACATCTTCCACGTCTCGGCCAACACCGACCCGAAGGGCGACCGCTCGAAGCGGCCGCAGGACCAGGACCCCGACATGATGGTCCATGTCGTCAAGGAGACCGATGCCGGGATCGTCCTGCGCGGCGCCAAATACGAGACCGCCGCCTCCTACGCCGACCAGGCCTTCCTCCAGCCGACCGTCGGCGCCTGGACCGACGAGGAGCTCTCGGACTATGCGGTCGGCTGCATCGTCCGCATGGGCGCACCGGGGGTGAAGCATCTCTGCCGCTCGGGCTTTGCCGGGCGCGGCGACCCCGCCGACTACCCGCTCGCCAACCGGTTCGACGAGGTCGACACGCTGCTCGTCCTCGACAACGTGCTGATCCCCTGGGAGGACGTGTTCTTCTACCGCTACACCAAGGCCGCCTCGTTCATCCGCGGGACGCTGCACCGCTACTCGGCTTTCCCCTATGTGCTGCGCGTGCTCTACACCGCCGACCTGATGATCGGCGCGGCGCTGTGGAACGCGCGCCAAACCGGCCTCGACAAGCTCCAGGCGGTGCGCGAGAAGCTCGCCGACCTGGTGTGCTACCGCGAGGGGATCAACGCGCATCTCGTCGCCGCGATCGCCGAGGCGCAGAAGAGCCCGGCCGGGCTCCTGATGCCGCACCAGTCGCTGCTTTACGCCGGACGCGTCCATGCCTGCGCCAACCTGCCGCAAATGATGCACATCGCCCGCGAGTTGTGCGGCGGGCAGATTTGCGTCACCCCGAACGCCGCGGCGTTTGTTAATGCCGGCTCGCAGGAATGGCTCGATAAGTTCTATTCGTTGAACGATAACTGGCAGGCCGATGACCGCCGCAAGCTGCTCGCCTTCGCGCGCGATCTGCTCAACTCGGATTATGCCGGGCACCGGCTCACCTTTGTTCAGTTCGCCCAGGCGCCGCATTTCAACCACCTGAACGCGGTCTACAACGCGTTCGACTTCTCGGGGCCGCTCGACTTCGTCAAGCGCGCGGCCGGGCTCTCCGACCGGATCGGCTGATCGGAGCGCGGTGCGAACCCGCGGAGGAGCCGGCGGCGCCGGAGTACCGCGAGCGCGCTCGCGGCCGGATACGCCGCGATTATCGACGCGGTCGCACTCAAGCCAGAGGAGCGCGCGTCTTTCGCCGGGCTGGCGCGACAGGCGGGCGCAAGCTTCACCGGGCTGTGGCTCGAAGCCCCCGCAGCGACGCTGCTGGCACGCATCGATTCGCGCCGCGGCGATGCGTCGGACGCGACGCGCGGCGTTGTCGAGCGGCAGCTCGCGCTCGACCCGGGTGCGCTCGACTGGCAGCGGATCGACGCCGGAAACGGCCCGGCAGCCACGCTGGCGGCCGCGCGGGCGGCGCTGGCGCCGCCCTAGCCGGGCCGTACCGCATCGGCGCGCATGCCGAATCCGCCGGGCAATGGCACAATGGCCGCGGGGGAGATCGCATCGTGTTCGCGGAAACCACGCCCGTCGCGGCGTTTCTGCTGCTGCTGGGCCTCGGGTTCTTTCTCGGGCTTGCCTTCGAGGAGTTCTACGCGCAGGCCGGCGCCGCGCGCCCCGGCGGGGTGCGCAGCTTCCCGCTGCTCGCGCTGATCGGGGCGCTGCTCTACCGCCTCGACACCGACCGGCTCCTGCCGCTGACCGTCGGCCTCGTCGTGCTCGGGGCGTGGCTCACGGTCTATTACTGGCGGCATATCGGCGAAACCGACGCTGAAGGGCAGCCGAATGTCGGGTTGATGACGGCGATCTGCAACGTCATCGCCTATCTGATCGGCCCGGCGGCGTTCGCCGAACCGCCCTGGGTCCCGATCGGCGCCACCGTGGCGACGGTGCTGCTGCTGACCGCGCGCGAGAAGCTGCACGGTTTCGCCCGGCAGATCGAGACGAGCGAGATCGTCACCGCCGGCAAGTTCCTGATCCTCACCGGGCTGGTGCTCCCCATCCTGCCGGACCATCCGGTGACCGCGTGGACCGCGATCACGCCGCGCCAGGTGTGGCTCGCGGTCGTCGCCGTGTGCACCGTCTCCTATGCCAGCTACCTGCTGCAGCGCTACGTGGCGCCGCGCGGCGGCGGGCTGTGGACGGCGGTGCTCGGCGGGCTCTATTCGTCGACGGCGACCACCGTCGTGCTGGCCCGCCAGGCGCGCGCAGGCCCGGCGCTGCTCCGCCAGGCGCAGACCGGGATCATCGTGGCGACCGCGATCATGTATCTGCGGCTCCTGATCATCGTCGCGCTGTTCGACCGGGCGCTCGCGGCGGAGCTGCTCCTGCCGCTGCTCGGACTCGCCGCGGCCGGGTTGGCGCTGGCGGGTGCGTGGTACCGGCTGGCGCGCA
The DNA here is from genome assembly GCA_035507475.1 of Allostellaceae bacterium. Classification (GTDB taxonomy): domain Bacteria; phylum Pseudomonadota; class Alphaproteobacteria; order ATCC43930; family CGMCC-115725; genus DATARH01. Next base: position 6,416 of record DATJOB010000098.1, read on the forward strand.
TACCGTCCGGCGCGCCGTCGCTCGCCGCCTCTCCCGCCAACCCGCTGGAGCTAGCCACCGCGCTGGTCTTTGCCGTGCTCTTCATCGCGGTGTCGCTCGCCGCCGCCTGGGTGCGCGCGCGGTTCGGCGAGGCCGGACTCTTCGGCCTTGCCGCGATCGTCGGCTTCACCGACATCGATCCGTTCGTGCTGAGCATCGCCGAGGGCGGCGGCGCGCCGTTGCCGGTGGCGGCGGGGGTCGCCGCGATCCTCGTCGCCGCGTCGTCGAACAACGTCCTGAAGGCGATCTACGCCGCGGGGTTCGGCGGCGGGCGTGCCGCGCTGGTGCCGGCTGCGGCGCTGGTGCTGCTGGCGCTGGCGGGGATCGCCGTCGCCTGGCGGATCGCCTTCTGACGTGGCGAACGAGCTCCCAGCGCTACCGGGCGAGCGAGCCGTCGTGAAGCCGCGATTCCTCGAAGGCGAAGACGATCGCGGGGTCGAAGGCGAGCAGCGTCTTCGCCTTGTCGTGGTAATGCAGCCGGGACAGCAGATGGCGCATCAGGTTGAGTCGCGCCGCGTGCTTGTCGTCGGCGCGCACGACATGCCACGGCGATAGCGTCGTATGAGTGTAGCGGAACATCTCGTCGCGACAGCGGGTGTAGTCGTCCCAGTGGCCGACCGCGACCTTGTCGATCGGGCTGATCTTCCAATGCGCGAGCGGGTCGCGCTCGCGCTCCTCGAGCCGCTTCAACTGCTCGCGCCGGCCGATGTCGAGATAGTATTTGAAGAGCTGGATGCCGTCGTTGATCAGCAGCTGCTCGAAGACCGGCGCGGCGGCGTAGAAGCGGCGCAGTTCGTCCTCGGTGCAGAACCCCATCACCCGCTCGACCCCGGCGCGGTTGTACCAGGAGCGGTTGAACAGGACGAATTCGGCCGCCGCCGGCAGGTGCTCGACATAGCGCTGGAAATACCACTCGCCGCGCTCGCGGTCGGAGGGCGCCTGCAGCGCCACGACACGCGTGTCGCGCGGGCTGAGATGCTCGACGATGCGCTTGATGGTGCCATCCTTGCCGGCCGCGTCGCGGCCCTCGAACAGCACGACGATGCGCTCGCGGTGCGCGATCAGGTGGCGCTGGAACTTGACGAGCTCGATCTGCAGGGCCTCGAGCTCGCGCCCGTAGTGGCGCTCGCGGCGACGCTCGGCAGAGGCGTCGCCCTCCGAACCCGTGGCGACGGGAATTGACGCAGCACGCTTCACGCCCCATCCTCCGCGCGCCTGCCGGCCGGCCCCGGCACTGCCGGAAGCGGACGAGCCTAAAGCCGGGCTGCGGGACCCTAGCAGCTTTATTTTCCGTCCGATCCAAATTTACGCATGGCCTCACCGCATCTGGAAATCAGCGAGCGAACCGCGCGGGCACCGCTGGCCGATGACGGCGCCGAGGCGGCCCGGCTGCCGCTTGTCGTCGATCTCGACCGCACGCTGATCGCGACCGACAGCCTGCAGGAGCAGCTCGCGGCCTGCCTGTTCCGACGGCCGCTCGTGCTGTTGCGGGCGCTGCCGCATCTGCTGCGCGGCCGCGCCGCGCTCAAGGCGGCGCTCGCCGGCGAAGGCGGCTTCTCGCCCGAGGCCCTGCCGCTGCGCGACGACCTGGTCGAATGGCTGCGTGGCGAGGCGGCGAAGGGCCGGCCGATCCATCTCTGCACCGCCTCCAACCAGGCCGTCGCCCAGGCGATGGCCGACCGGGTCGGCGTCTTCGCCAGCGCGACCGGCTCCGGCATGGCCAACCTGAAAGGCAAGGCCAAGGCCGCGCATCTCGTGCGCAGCTTCCCCGAGGGTTTCTGCTATGCCGGCGACAGCCGCGCCGATCTCGCGGTATGGCGGGAGGCCGACCGCATCGTCCTCGCCGGCGCCTCCCCCGCCGTCGCGCGCGCCGCGCGGCGGCTCGGCAAGCCGATCGAGGCGGAATTCGCGAACCAGCCGCTCGGCCTCGCCGACGCGCTGAAGGCGCTGCGCGTCCATCACTGGTCGAAGAACGCGCTGATCTTCGTGCCGCTGATCCTCGGCCACGGCTGGAGCAGCCTCCACACCGTGGCCAGCACCGCGCTCGGCTTGCTCTGCCTGCTGCTCGCCACCTCGGCGACCTATTTGATCAACGACATCGCCGATCTCGAGGCCGACCGGCGGCACTGGTCGAAACGCCATCGCGCGCTGGCCAGCGGCCGGATGAGCCTCACCTTCGGCTTCGCCTTCGCCGTGGCGGCGCTCGCCGTGGCGATGGCCACCGCGTTCCTGCTCGCGGTCGATTTCGCGCTGACGCTGTCGACCTATATCGTGCTGACGCTCGCCTATTCGTTTGGCCTGAAGCGCGTGCCGTTGCTCGACACGCTGATCATCGGCATCCTCTTCACCAGCCGGCTGGCGATGGGCATCGCCCTCGCCGGGCACGACTATTCCGAATGGCTGCTCACCTTCTCGGTGTTCTTCTTCTTCTCGCTGGCGATCGCCAAGCGGCATACCGAGATCGTGCGCGCCGGCGACAACGTCTCGCACGCGCTCGACAGCCGCGGCTACCGGATCGAGGATGGGCCGCTGACGCTGGTACTCGGCGTTTCCGCCTCGCTCGCCTCGCTCGTCATCATGGCGTTGTTTATCGTCGAGCAGGTCCGGCAGCGCAATCTCTACGGCCATCCGTCGCTGCTCTGGGGCATCCCCCTGCTGCTCTCGATCTGGATCGGCCGCGTCTGGCTGCTCGCCCATCGCGGCGAGATGACCGACGATCCGGTCAGCTTTGCGCTGCGCGACTGGGCGAGCTGGCTGCTCGGCGGCGCGGTCGCGGCCGTTTTCCTCGCGGCGCTGTGACGCGCTTTCCGGCGAGCGATGCGTTCTTGTCATGGGGCCGGGTGCTGCGGGCGCGCCACCATGTCGGCCGGCCGCACTGGCGCGACGAGCTGCCGGGGCTGATCGCCGAGGCGAGGACGGATCGGCGCAAGCTGCTGGCGACCGGGCTGCGCCGCTCTTACGGCGACAGCGGGCTCAACCCCGACGGCGCGGTTCTCGACATGACCGGCCTCGACCGGCTGATCGCCTTCGATCCGGCGACGCGGCTCATCCGGGCGGAAGCCGGCATCTCGTTCGACGCGCTCATCGCGTTCCTGCTGCCGCGCGGCTTTTTCCTGCCGGTGACCCCGGGCACGCGTTTCGTGACGCTGGGCGGCGCGATTGCCAACGACGTGCACGGCAAGAACCACCACGCCGCCGGCACGCTCGGCCGCTGGGTGCGGCGGCTGGGCCTTGTCCGCTCGGACGGCGATATCGAGCTCGGCCCCGACGACAACACCGGGCTGTTCGCCGCGACGATCGGCGGGCTCGGTCTCACCGGCATCGTCGCCTGGGCCGAGATCGAAGCGATCCCGGTGCCTGGCGCGGCGATCGAGGCCGAGACCCTGCCCTTCGCCTCGCTCGACGAGTTCTTCGCGCTCGCCGAGGACAGCGACCCGGCGAGCTACACCGTCGCCTGGGTCGATTGCCTGGCGAGCGGCGGGGAGCTCGGCCGCGGCATCTTCACCCGCGGTCGCCATGTCGCGAGCCCGGCCGGCCCGGAAGGGCGTGCCGCCAGGACGGGTCCGCGCGTGCCGCTCGATCTGCCCGGCTTCGTCCTCAACCGGCGCACCGTGCAGGCGTTCAATGCGCTCTACTACCGCAACGGCCGTCGCAAGGCGGGCGTGGCCACCGTGCCGTACGACCGGTTCTTCTATCCGCTCGACCGGATCGGCGGCTGGAACCGGACGTACGGCCGCGGCGGGATGTACCAGTACCAGTCGGTGGTGCCGCCGGAGACCGCGCGCGACGCCACCGAGCGCATGCTCGAGGCGATCGCCGCGGCGGGCGAAGGCTCGTTTCTCGCGGTGCTAAAGACCTTCGGCGAGCTGGCATCGCCGGGGCTGTTGTCGTTCCCCCGGCCAGGCACGACGCTGGCGCTCGATCTGCCCAACCGCGGCCCGGCGACGCTGGCGCTGATGGACCGGCTCGACGCGATCGTGCGCGAGGCCGCCGGACGCCTCTACCCGGCGAAGGACGGGCGCATCCCGCCCGAGATGTTCCGTACCGGCTATCCGGGTTGGCAGGCCTTCGCGGCGCATGTCGACCCGGGCTTCTCGTCGCATTTCTGGCAGCGGGTGGCGCCGTGCGGGTAATCGTGCTCGGCGCCACCTCGGCGATCGCCGAGGCAACGGCGCGGCTCTACGCCGCCGAGGGCGCCGAGCTGCTGCTTGTCGGCCGGCGCAAGGAGCGGCTCGCCGCCATCGCCGACGATCTGCGGCTGCGCGGCGCGACCCGGGTCGAGACCGCGACGCACGATCTCGCGGCGCCTGGCGATGCCGCCGAGGCGTTTGCCGCCTTCGCCGCAAGCCTCGGCGGCGCCGACCACGTGCTGCTGGCCTACGGCATCCTCGGCGACCAGGCCGAGGCAGAGCGCGACGCGGCGACCGCGCAGCAGAGCCTGGCGACCAACTTCACCTCCGCGGCCGCCTGGGCGCTCGCCGCCGCCGCGCTGCTGGAGCGGCAGGGCCACGGCTCGCTTGTCGTGCTCGGCTCGGTGGCCGGCGACCGCGGCCGGCGCGCCAACTTCGTCTATGGCGCCGCCAAGGCCGGGCTCGCGGCGCTGGTCGAGGGCATCGCGCACCGCTTCGCGCACCGCGGCCCGCGCGCGGTCGTGGTCAAGCCGGGACCGACGATCACGCCGATGACCGCCGGCTTCGCAGACCGAACCGGACCGTTATGGGCGACGCCGCAGTCGGTCGCGCGCATCGTGCGCCGCGCCGCCGAGCGCGGCGGGCCGGTCGTTTACGCGCCGTGGTTCTGGCGTTTCGCGATGCTGGTGATCCGCTTCCTGCCGGCCCCGGTCTTCAACCGCCTCGACCTATGAGCCGCAAGGTCGTGATCACCGGCGCGGCGGGACTTGTCGGGCAGAACCTCGTCGCCCGCCTCAAGGCGCGGCCCGACACCGCGATCGTCGGGATCGACAAGCACCCGAGCAACACCGCCCTGCTGCGCCGCATGCACCCCGAGATCGAGGTGATCGAGGCGGACCTCGCGGCGCCCGGCTGCTGGACCGCAGCCTTCGCCGGCGCCGATGCGGTGGTGCTCAACCAGGCGCAGATCGGCGGGCTCGACGAAGCCGCCTTCACCGCCAACAACCTCACCGCCACCGAGCGGATCGTCGCGGCGATGCAGGCGCACGCGATCCCCTATTTCGTGCATGTCTCGTCGTCGGTGGTGAACTCGCGCGCCGACGATTTCTATACGCGCAGCAAAACCGCGCAGGAGCGGCTGATCGACGGCGTCGCCATTCCGCATGTCGTGCTGCGCCCGACCCTGATGTTCGGCTGGTTCGACAGGAAGCATCTCGGCTGGCTGCGGCGCTTCATGGACCGCGCGCCGCTCTTCCCGATCCCCGGCGACGGCCGCTTTGTCAGGCAGCCGCTCTATGTCGGCGATTTCGCGGCGATCATCGCCGCCAGCCTCGATCGCCGGGTCATCGGCAGCTACGACATCTCCGGGCTCGAGCAGATCGACTACGGGGCGCTGATCGGGCTGATCCACGGCCTGGTCAAGCCGCGCGCCCGGCTCGTCCACATTCCCTACGCCGTGTTCTGGGCGATGCTCTTCGTCTACGGCAAGCTCTACCGCGACCCGCCCTTCACGACGCGCCAGCTCGAAGCGCTGGTGATCCCGGAGACGTTTCCGGTGATCGACTGGCCGGGCCTCTTCGGCGTGACGCCGACGCCGCTGCACCAGGCGCTCCGGGAAACCTTTTGCGACCCCCGCTACGCGGGCGTCGAGCTCGCGTTCTGAGGGCGGCGATGGCGCGGATCGTCGTCATCGGCGCCGGGCCGATGGGGCTTGCCGCCGCGCATCGCGCGGCGACGCTCGGGCATGAGGTCGACCTCGTCGAGGCAGGCCGCGAGCCGGGCGGCATGGCCGCGCATCTCGACTTCGGCGGGCTGTCGATCGAGCGCTTCTATCATTTCGTCTGCAAGACCGACGCACCGACCTTCGCGCTGATGGCCGAGCTCGGCATCGCCGACAAGATGCGTTGGCGCGCGACTTCGATGGGCTACTTCATCGGCGGCCGGGTGCATCGCTGGGGCGACCCGGTCGCGCTGCTGCGCTTCCCGCATCTCGGTCTCGTCGCGAAGCTGCGCACCGGGTTGCAGATGTTTCGTGCGACGCGGCGGCGCGACTTCGCGTCGATCGAGCCGCTCACCGCGCGCCAATGGATCGAGCGCGGATCGGGGCGACGGGTCTACGACACGCTGTGGCGTCGCCTGATGGAGCTGAAATTCTACGAGTTCGCCGACGAGGTCTCGGCGTCCTGGGTGGCGACGCGCATCAGACGCGTCGGCCGCTCGCGCCGTTCGCTCTTCCAGGAGGAGCTCGGCTATATCGAGGGCGGCAGCGAGACGCTGGTGCGCGCGCTCGTCGATGCGTTCGCGGCCAGTGGCGGGCGATTGCATCTCGGCACCCCGGCGCAGCGTGTCGAGACCGCGTCCGGCGCGGTGACCGGCGTCACCGCCGGGGACCGGTTCTTCCCGGCCGAGGCGGTGCTCTCGACCGTGCCGATCCCGCTCGTCAACCGCCTGGCGCCCGACCTGCCGCCGGCGTGGCAGGCACGCTACGCGGCGATCCGCAGCGTCGGTGTGGTCTGCGTCCTCTTCAAGCTGCGGCGGTCGGTGACCGGCCATTTCTGGCTCAACATCGCCGACCCGGAGATCGACATTCCGGGGCTCGTCGAGTTCTCGCGGCTGCGGCCGCTCGACGCGACGATCGTCTATGTGCCCTACTACATGCCCGTGACCCAGCCGAAATGGAACTGGGCCGACCGCCAGTTCGTCGACGAGGCGTTCGGCTATATCCGCCGGGTCAACCCGGCGCTCGGCGACGATGACCTGATCGAAGCGACCGTGGGCCGCCTGCGCCACGCGCAGCCGGTCTGCGAGCCCAATTTCGGCGACAGGCTGCCGCCGGTGCAGACGCCGATCCGCGGTCTGCAGATCGCCGATACCTGCTTCTATTATCCCGAAGACCGCGGCATCGCCGAAAGCGTGCGGCTCGGCCGGCTGATGGCCGAGGCGGTGGCATGATCCGCACCCGGCTCGCCGCGCTGCTCTCCTCGCCGTTCCTGCGGTTCCTCCTGTCGGGCGGGATCGCCGCCGCCATCAACATAGGCGCGCGCATCCTCGTCTCGCGGTTCATCGGCTACGAGGCCGCGGTGGTGGTCGCCTATCTGATCGGGATGACCGCGGCCTATGTGCTGATGCTGCTCTTCGTGTTCCCGGCCTCGGGCAAGTCGCGGGCGCACGAATACCTGCGCTTCGGTCTCGTCAACCTGGTGGCGCTCGTCCAGGTGTGGCTGGTCAGCGTCGGGTTGGCGCGCTGGGCCTTCCCAGCGCTCGGCTTCGCCTGGCACCCGGACACGGTGGCGCATGTCGTGGGCGTGCTGAGCCCGGTCGTCACCAGCTATGCCGGCCACAAATTCTTCACCTTCGCGCCGGCGAAGGTCAGGGGGGACGCCGGGAGCGCGGCCCGCTGACCACCGGTTGCGGGCGCCGCCGCTCCTGGCCGTGGACCGCCTGGCCGGAAACCGCCTGGCCGGAAACCGCCTGGCCGGAAACCGCTTGGCCGGCACTCTCGCCGTGGACCAGCGTCGCGAGCAGATCGGCCAACTGTTCCTGGCGATAGGGCTTGGCGAGGCGTGGCAGATCGGTCCGCAGCTCGCCCGACAGCTCGGTATAGCCGCTGATCAACCCGACCGGCAGGTGCGGCCATTCGCGGCGGACCTGGGCGGCGAGCTCGGTGCCGCTCGTTCCCGGCATCGCGTGGTCGGTGATGACCGCGTCGATCGCGCCGTCGCTGCGCAGCACCTCGAGCGCGCGCCGCGCCGAATCCGCCTCGACGATGCTGTGCCCGAGGTCCTCGAGCATGGCCGAGGTGCTGGCCGCGACGATCGGGTCGTCATCGACCAGCAGGATGCGCCAGGGTCCGGCGCCGTTGCCCTTGGGGCGGACGGCATCGAGGTTTTTGACGACCGGCAGGTCCGAGACCGGCAGCCGCAGCTCGACGCGGGTCCCGCGGCCCTTTTCGCTGAGGATGCGCATCGCGCCGTATGACTGCGCGACCAGCCCGTCGACCATCGACAACCCGAGGCCGGTGCCGTGCCCGGGGCTCTTGGTGGTGAAGAACGGCTCGGTCGCGCGCTTCAATATCGCGTCGTCCATGCCGCTGCCGGTGTCGGTGACGGCGATGCAGACATAGTGCCCGCCCGGCAGCCCGGCGATGTCGCCGGCGACCAGCGTTTCGGTGCGTGCGGTGATCGTCAGCCTGCCGCCGTCGGTCATCGCATCGCGGCCGTTGAGGGCGAGGTTGAGGATCGCCAGTTCGAGCTGGTTGGGATCGACCCGCGCCGGCGGCACCTCGGGATCGAGGTCGATCGATATCTCGATGCTCGGGCCGAGCGAGCGGCTCAGCATCTCGGCCATGCCCTCGATCAAGGTCGGCAGGTGGATCGTCTCCGGCCGCAGCTCCTGGCGGCGGGCGAAGGCGAGCATGCGGTTGGTCAGCGTCGCGCCGCGCTCGGCGCCCTGGATCGCGCTGTCGACGAGGCGGCGCTGCCGCGCATCGTGCTCGACGTATTTGCGCAGCAGTTCGAGATTGCCGAGCACCGCGGTCAGCAGATTGTTGAAATCGTGCGCGACACCGCCGGTCAGCTTGCCGAGGCTTTCGAGCTTCTGCATCTCGTGGATCTGGGCGAGCGCCGCCTCGCGCTCGCGGGTGCGCATCTCGACACGGCGCTCGAGCTCGGCGTTGGCGGTCTCCAGCTCCGCCGTACGCTGGGCAACCCGGCGTTCGAGCTCGCGGTTGAGCGTCTCGAGCTGCTTGGTCTTGCGGTAGAGCTCGGCGAAGACGCGCACCTTGGCGCGCAGCAGGTCGGGGATCACCGGCACCGGCACGTAATCGACCGCGCCGGCCGCGTAGCCGCGCAGCAGGTCGATATCGGCAACCTGAACGGCCGAGACGAAAATCAGCGCGGTCGCCTGGAACCGCGGATGCTGCCTGATCAGCGCGGCAAGCTCGAACCCGTCGAGGTCGGGCATGCAGACATCAATCAGCACCACCGCGACCTCGTTGCGCAGCAGCAGTTCGAGAGCCTGGTTTGCCGAGGTCGCCTTGAACAGATTCTCGCCGAGGTCGGCGAGAATCGCTTCATAAGTCAGCAGCTTCGCCGCCTGGTCGTCGACCAGGAGGATGTTGACCTTGTCCTCGGCGTCCATCTCGGGTGCCACGATCAGCGATGGAGCCACATCCGCAAGGCCGAGAGAAGCTGCTCGGTATTGACCGGCTTGGCCAGGTAATCGGACGCGCCGGCCTCCAGGCATTTCTCTCGGTCGCCTTTCATCGCCTTGGCGGTCAGCGCGATGATCGGCAGGCGGCGGAACGCGGAATCGGCGCGAATCACCCCGATCGTCTGATAGCCGTCCATCTCGGGCATCATGATGTCCATCAGGACGATCGCCAGCTCGGGGGTGGATCGCACCGCTTCGACCGCCTCGCTGCCGGTCGTCGCGGTCAGCACCCGCATGCCGCGGCGCTCCAGGACGCTGCTGAGCGCGAAGATGTTGCGCGCGTCGTCGTCGACCAGCAGCACGGTGCGGCCGACCAGCGCTTCGTCGGAGCTGTGCAGCCGCTCGATCATCCGCTGCTTGTCTTCCGGCAGATCGGCGACCACCCGGTGCAGGAAGAGCGCGGTCTCGTCGAGCAGCCGCTCGGGAGACTCGACCCCTTTGACGACCACGCTGCGCGCCATAGTGTGAAGTTGCGCGTCCTCTTCAGGAGAGAGCTCCCGACCCGTGAACACCACCACGGGAACTTGCGAGAGATTGTCATCGGCGCGCAGATTCTCGAGGAGCTCGAACCCGGTC
>DATJOB010000099.1:0-4109 GCA_035507475.1 Allostellaceae bacterium
CGTCAGGAGCGCCCAGACGCCGTTCCAGTCCTCGGCCGGCGGCGCGTCGCGGAACCGGCCGATGCGGTCGAGGAACACCTGGCTCGCCGCGTCGCCCGGCACGATGGTCAGGCAGTCGCGGAAGCCCTTCGCCGACTTCTCCCATCTGCGCTCGCGGTAGTCGGCGAGCGCGGCGATGAAGGTGTCGCGCAGCTCGAGGCGCTCGGGCGCGACCTCGCCCTTGCGGCCGAGCAGCTCGTAGATGTGCTCGGGCTCGCTCTTGCCGACGACGAGCACCGAGTCGATCTCGCGCACCTCGATCGCCTCGCCGGCGAGCATGCGGGTGCGGTGGCCGATGAGGATGCGCGTGCCGTAGGCCTTGTTGGCGCCTTCGAGCCGCGAGGCGATGTTGGCCGTATCGCCGATCACCGTGTAGTTGCGGTGCTGCTCGGAGCCGATATTGCCAACGACGACGTCGCCGGTGGCGATCCCGGCGCGCATCGCGATCTGCGGGAAGCCGCGGCGCACGCCGGTCAGCTCGGGAAGCTCGCTCTGAAAGCCGGGAAGCGCCGCCAGCTGCTCGATCGCGGCAAAGCAGGCGAGCGGCGCCTGGTCCTCGGCGGCGGCGAAGGGCGGACCCCAGAACGCCATGATCGCGTCGCCGATATACTTGTCGATGATGCCGCTGTTGCGGCGCACCGGCTCCGACAGCACGGTCAGGTAGCGGTTCATCACGTTGACGAGCCCGACCGGCGTCATGCCCTCGCTGAAGCTGGTGAAGTTCTCCATGTCGCAGAAGAGGATCGTCATCTCGCGCCGGGCGCCCTTCGGATCGGTCAGCTCCGGCCGGTCGATCAGCCCGGCGACGATGCGCGGGTCGACGTATTTGCCGAAGGTGTCGCGGATCTGCTCCTTGACGCGCAGCTCGCTGACCATCCGGTTGAAGGACTGCGTCAGCCGGCCGATCTCGTCGCTCGAGGTCACCGGGATCATCGTGTCGAGAGCGCCGCTTTCGACCGCCGCGGTGCCGGCGAGCAGTCGGCGCACCGGGCGCACGAGACCGCTGGTGATCGCCGCGGCGACGCTGACCCCGAGCAGCGCGGCGATCAGCAGGAGCGCCAAGCTGATCTCGACGACATGCGCCTGGTAATCGTGCGTGCCGCTGATCGCGCCATGCGCCAGCCGGCTCATCTCGACCCGCGCGGCGTCGATCCGCTGGTCGAACCGGTCGCGCCAGGCATCGAGATCGTCGAGCGCGTCGCGCGCCGTCACCGTATCGCCGGCCTCCTCGGCTTTGACGAGGCGCGCCAGCATCGTCTCGTAGTCGCGCCGGTCGGATTGCAGGAACTCGACGCGGGTGTCGAGCCGGGCGAGCGCGATGTTGTCGTTGAAGTCGAGCGGATCGTCGATCTGCCGGTTGATCGACTGGCGCGCCAGCGCCAGATCGCCGTCGGTCGCCTTGCCTGCCGCGCTGATCTGGGTTTTCAGCTCGGCGATGTCGGCTGGGTCGCGCGGCGTGGTTCCGTAGGCGATCACCAGCCGGCGCAGATAGGCCGATTCCTCGACCGAGCGGACATTGGCGCGGGCGAGGTCGATATAGGCGGGATAGTAGTTGTTATCGAGGATGGTGAGCTGGTCGTCGACCGTCTTCGTCATGCGCAGGCTGAGCAGCGCCGCGGCGCCCATCAGGATCAGCAGCCCGACCGCGATGCTGAAGATCTTCAGACCGATCCTGACGCGCATGCCTCGCCCCCCGGCAGCGGCTGGCCGATTCTAGCACAATCGGCGGCAAATCCTGCGGAGCGGTTAACGGCGCCGCATCGGGCGTGCTAGCCTCGCCCCATCCACAGGGAGACGGCGATGCTCAAAACCTACGAAGGCGGCTGCCATTGCGGCCTGGTCCGGTTCCGCATCGAGGCCGATCTCGACGCGACGCCGATCGGCGAATGCAACTGCTCGATCTGCAACAAGAAGGGCATCCTGCATCTGCCCGTGGCGCGCGAGCGGCTGGAAATCTTGAGCGGCGCCGACGCGCTGACGACCTACACGTTCAACACCGGCACGGCGAAGCACACCTTCTGCCGGCACTGCGGCATCCACCCGTTCTACAACCCGCGCACCGACCCGCAGAACTACAGCGTCAACGCCCGCTGCCTCGACGACTACGACCCGCAGACGATGCAGCCGCGCCGGCTCTTCGAGGGCAAGCACTGGGAGGAAGCGTTCGCCCGCCGCCAGGCGGAGTGGACGGCGCGCCCCTAGATAGGCGCGGCGGCGCCTAGCCGCGCGGTGCGGCGGCGCGGCGCAGCCGGTCGTTGATCGCCCGGCCGAGCCCGGTCTCGGGAATCGCCATCGCCGCGATCCCCGCGAAGCGCGGATCGTCGAGCCGGCGCAGCATCGCGAAGAGATTGGCGGCCGCCTCGGCGAGATCGCCCCGCTCCGACAGGTTCAGCACCGCGGCAAAGCCCGCCGGCACGGCGGCACCGAAGGCGAGCAGCGCTTCGCCGGGCCGCGCCTCGACCGCGTTCAGCCGCAGCGCCAGGCGCGGCGCGTAATGGCTGGCGAGCTGGCCGGGGCTGCGCGGCGCCGCCGCATCGTCCCCGCCCGCGGCGAGCGGACCGAGCACGGCCTCCAGCGCCTCGGCGGTCGCTCCGCCCGGCCGCAGCAGGCGCGGCGTCGGCCCGCTGAGATCGACGACCGTCGATTCGACGCCGATTGGACAGGCGCCGCCATCGAGGATCAGCGCCGGCGCGTCGCCCAATTCGGCGGCGACATGCGCCGCCTCGGTCGGGCTGACCCGCCCCGAGCGGTTGGCCGAGGGCGCGGCGAGCGGGCGCCCGACGGCGCGCAGCAGCGCCAGCGCCACCGGATGCGCCGGCACCCGCAGCGCGACCGTGTCGAGCCCGGCCGCGGCGAGCAGCGCCACCCCGCCCGCGTCGCGCCGCGGCAGCACGAGTGTCAGCGGCCCCGGCCAGAACTGTCGCGCCAGCGCACGCGACCGGCCGTCGAAGACGGCGATCGCCTCGGCCGCGTCGAGCCCGGCGACATGCACGATCAGCGGGTTGAAGCGCGGCCGGCCCTTGGCGGCGAAGATGCGCGCCACCGCGTCCTCGCTGGTCGCGTCGCCGCCGAGCCCGTAGACGGTCTCGGTCGGGAATGCGACGAGCTCGCCGCCGCGCAGCAGCGCCGCGGCGCGGTCGATCGCCGCGCGGCTCGCCGGTACGATGTTTGCGTTCACCCGGCTAAACTTGTCGGCACTTCGGTTCTGCCGCAAGGTGGCGCCGATGGCGGCCCGGGTCATCACCATCGCCCAGCAGAAGGGCGGCGCCGGCAAGACGACGCTGGCGGCGCAGCTCGCGATCGCCTGGGCGCTGGCCGGGCGACGGCTGGCGCTGCTCGACATCGACCCGCAGGCGAGCCTCGCCGCCTGGGCCGAGCTGCGCCGCCGGCGGCTCGGCGAGACGCTCGGCTTCGAGTTCGCCGCGCTCGCCGGCTGGCGCGCCGGCGAATGGGTCGAGCGGCGGGCGCGCGAGGCCGAGATCGTCATCGTCGACAGCCCGCCGCACGCCGAGCTCGAAACGCGGATCGCACTGCGCGCCGCCGGCCTCGTGCTGGTGCCGCTGCAGCCCTCGCCGCTCGACCTGTGGGCGACCGCGGCGACGGTGCGGCTGGCGCGCGAGGAAGGCCGGCCGATGCTCGCCGTGCTCAACCGCGTGCCGGCGCGCTCCAGCCTCGTCGCCGGCACCGCCGCCGAGCTCGCCCGCGACGGGGTCCCGCTCGCCGCCGCGCGGCTCGGCAGCCGGGTCGCCTTCGCCCAGGCGATGGCGCGGGGCAGCGGCGTCTCGGAGACCGCGCCGGCGGGGCCCGCCGCGGCGGAGTTCGCCGCGCTCGCCGCGGAACTCGACCGGCTGTAGCGCGGGCCGCCGCCTTCGGCTTAAATCGCCGCGGAACAGCCGGGGGCGCCGCGATGCAGTTTGACAGCGAAGCCGATTTCATCGTCGTCGGCGCGGGCTCCGCCGGCTGCGTGCTGGCCAACCGCCTCAGCGCCGACCCGCAGACCTCGGTGCTGCTGCTCGAAGCCGGCGGCAAGGACAGCAACGCCTGGATCCATGTCCCGGCCGGGTTCTACC
>DATJOB010000100.1:0-4548 GCA_035507475.1 Allostellaceae bacterium
TCCTGCGTTCTCGCGCATGTCTCGACGGCGCTGCAAGCAATCGAGCGCGGCGCGCCGGTCGATCTCGTCTTCCAGTCGATCGCCGGCAGCGAGGCGGCGAACCGCAATTTCGGGATCGACCTGGCGCTGCTGAGCGAAGCGCACATGGCGACGTTGACGCTCGGCCGCGGCACGCTCGGGCACAACGTGATGTATTTCGAGACGGGGCAGGGGAGCGCGCTGTCGGCCGAGGCGCATCACGGCGTCGACCAGCAGACGATGGAGGCCCGCGCCTATGCGGTGGCGCGGGCGTTCGCCCCGCTGCTGGTGAATTCGGTCGTCGGTTTTATCGGCCCGGAATACCTCTTCGACGGCAAGGAGATCACCCGCGCCGGGCTCGAAGACCATTTTTGCGGCAAGCTGCTCGGCCTGCCGATGGGGGTCGATGTCTGCTACACCAACCACGCCGAGGCCGATCAGGACGATATGGACGGCCTGCTGACGCTGCTCGGCGTGGCGGGATGCACCTACATCATGGGCGTGCCGGGCGCCGACGATGTGATGCTGAGCTACCAGTCGAGCTCGTTCCACGATGCGCTCTACCTGCGGCGGGTGCTCGGGAAGACGCCGGCCCCGGAATTCGGCGCCTGGCTCGAACGGATGGGGCTTGCCGACCGGCACGGCAACGTCATCGGCGGCGGCGAACTCCCGGCGCTGATCGCGCCGGTGCTGGCGCTACTCGAATGAACTGGCTCGAGGTGCGCCGGGCAACGCCGGCGCGGATCGGCCTCGGCCGCAGCGGCACGGCGCTGCCGACCGCGGCGCAGCTCGATTTCCAGTTGGCGCATGCACGCGCCCGCGACGCGGTTTACGCGACGCTCGACAGCGACCGCATCCTCGCCGAACTGCGCGCGCACGGGCTGAAGGCGCTAACCGTGCGCTCGCAAGCTGCCGACCGCGCCACCTACCTGCGCCGCCCCGATCTCGGGCGAAAGCTCGCCGCGGCGTCGCGCCGGCTCCTCCTTCGCCATTCCGGTCCCCGCCGGGACGACGAGAGCGGCGCGCGCCACGTCGCCTTCGTCATCGCCGACGGGCTGTCGGCGACAGCGGTCAATGCGCATGCCGCGCCCCTGATGGCGGCCGTGCTGCTGCGCCTCGACGGGTGGCGAGTGGCGCCGGTCGCGGTCGTCGAGCAAGGCCGTGTGGCGATCGGCGACGAGATCGGCGGGTTGCTCGGCGCCGACCTCGCCGCGGTGCTGATCGGCGAGCGGCCAGGGCTCAGCGCCGCCGACTCGCTCGGCGTCTATGTGACCTGGGCGCCGGCGCCGGGCACGGTCGACGCCGCGCGCCATTGCCTGTCGAACATCCGTCCCGCCGGCATGCCGATCGACGAGGCGGCCGACGCATTGATCCGCCTCATGGCCGCGGCGCGGCAGCACCGCATGACCGGCGTCGCGCTGAGCCAGCGCCTCGCCGGGCCGGCGGGCTAATTCGCCTTGGTCAGAAACCGGCGCAGCTCGGCGACGAGGTCCCTCGGGTTGTCGCCCTGCACGGTGTGGCCGGCTTTCGGCACGGTGACGTGACGGCCGTTCGGCAGCCGCTCGGCGAGCCGGACCGCGTCCTCCTCGTGAAACACGTCGCTTTCGCCGCCGCGCACGACAAGCGTCGGGCAGGCGATCCGGGCCAGCCCGTCGGCGAGCGCGGCGCGCTCGGCGCGGTGCGATTCCTGGCCGAGCGCCTTGAAGCGGCGGGTGTCGTATTTCCACCGCCAGGTCCCGTCGGGCTGCTGCCGCAAATTGTGCATCAGGCTGCGGCGCAGGATGTTGGGGTCGCGGCGCGGGTTGAACTTGAGCGCCTTCTCGATGATCGCCTCGACCGTCACGGTCTCCTGCACGGCGTTGACGAAGTCGCGGATGCGGCTCGATCCCGGGCGGCGCATCTCGGGCCCGGCGTCGATGATGACGAGCGCGTCGAGCCGCTCGGGATGGGCGATCGCGAAGGCCAGCGAATTGATCGCGCCGAGCGACATGCCGACGAGCACGAACCGGTCGAGGCCGAGCGCGTCGACAAAGCCCGTGGTGTCGTGCAGCTGGGCGCCGATCGAGTAGTCGGCGTCCTGCGCCCAGTCGCTGTCGCCGTGGCCGCGCTGGTCGAGCGCCAAGCAGTGATAGTCGTCGCGCAGCGCCAGGCAGACGAGGTCCCAGGTATGCGCGGTCAGCGCGCCGCCGTGCAGGAACACTATCGTGGGCTGGTGCTTGTTGCCCCAGTCGAGATAGTGGAACCGCATCGGGCCGACCCGCACCTCACGGCTCTCGGGCAGCACCACGTCGGGAAAGCTGAAACCGGCGCGGATGGCGGTGGTCTCAAGATGCTCGCGGTATTCTTCAGGCGAGAGGCTCATCGGCGGGCGCGGCTCCAGCGGCGGATGGTTGCCCGATCATCGCCCGCGCGGGCCGCGGCCCGAAATGCTTTCGCTGCGCCGGAACGCGCCGGCGCTGCATGGCTGCGGCGCGCAGGAGCTAGGCCGGCGGCCGTGTCGCCTGCATCGCCGGGAGCGGCTCGACGCGGCCGTACCAGGCGGCGAGCGCCGGCTGGCGCGCCCGCCAGCCGTCGTCGGGAAAGCGGAAATCGAGATAGCCGAGGGTGCATGCGGCGGTGATGGCGCCGATCGTGTCGAGTTCGCCGAGCGGCTCCCGGGCCAGCGCGGCAAGCCCCTGATGCGCCTTGCTCATCTGGCCTTCGGTCCAGGCCGCATGGCGCTTCGCCTCGGGCCGGGCGGCGACCTCGTAGCGGCAGAGGATCAGCGCGTCGAGGATCCCGTCGCCGAGCGCCTGCTGGCGCAGCGCCGCCCAGCGCGCCTTGCCGGGTGCGGGGAACACCTTGCCGCCGCCGGCGAGGCTGTCGAGGTATTCGCAGATCACCGGGGAGTCGAACAGCACCTCGCCGTCATCGGTGACGAGCGCCGGGATCTTCATCAGCGGGTTCTCGGCGGCGAGCGTCGCGTTGGCCTCGACCGGGCTCACTGCGGTCGACAACAGCTCGATGCGGTCGGCGAGGCCCAGCCGGTGGGCGACCACCATCACTTTGCGGACAAAGGGCGAGGCGGGGTTGTGGCGAAGTTTCATGGCGATTCCCGTTCGAATTCGGCGCGAAGAGACCCTCGCCCGGCTCACGGCGAAGGACGGTGACGGTGCGGCGCGAGCCGGCGGAGCTAGGCCTGCTTGAGGCAGCGGTCCCACATCGCGAACATCTTGTCCCAGGTTTCCTCGGCGGCCAGGGTCGAATAGACCGCGCGCTCGGGAAACGCGAAGCCGTGCTCGGTGCCGGGGAACGTCTTGATCTCGTATTTGACGTTGGTTTTGCTCAACAGCTTTTCGAGATCGCCGGGGATGTTCGGCGGGACGCTGCGGTCGGTCTCGGCGAAGGCGTAATAGAGCTCGCCCTTGATCCGGTCGAGGAAGAGGTGCGGTGAATCCTCCTTGTCGGTGATGATGCCGACGCCGTAGAGCGAGGCCGCCGCCTTGATCCGGTGCGGGAAGAACGCCGCGGCGTTGGTGATGTGCTGGCCGCTCATGCAGTAGCCGACACAGCCGACCGGGCCGGGCTTCGCCTTTTCCTGGCCGTCGAGATAGCCGAGCAGGCCGGCGGTGTCGTCCATCACCATCGCATTGGTCAGGCTGCGCATCGCGGCGAGGAACACCTGCGCCTGCGCGTCGTCGCGCCGAGCCACGTCGAAGCGCAGCGTGCCGAGCCGGTAATACATGTCGGGCAGGATCGCGAAATAGCCGGCGCGGGCGATGCGCCGGGTCATGTTGCGCAGCTCCTCGCGGATGCCGGGCGCGTCCATGTAGAAGATGACGCCGGGATAGGGGCCGGGTCCTTCCGGGCAGGCGACGAAGCTCGGACACGGGCCGTATTTGGTGGTGACGACCACGTCTTTCTCGTACATCGCGGCGCTCCTCGGGCGGGGAAGAAATCGCCGCGAGCGTGGCGCAACACGGCGCTCGTTGTCACGCGGTTTCGGCCGGCGACATGCTAGCCCGGCGACATGCTAGTCTGGCGGCATGCTAGTCTGGCGGCATCGAAGGGAGACAGCCGCATGCAGTCGCGCAACCGGGGCGCCTACGAGATCGCCGGCCGGGAGTTGGTTGCCGAGGGCGCCGATCTGCGCGTCCAGGTGCTCACCCTTGCCGCCGGCCAATCGATCCCCTGGCACTATCACAGCGAGATCACCGACCAGATGGTCTGCCTCGACGGGCCGATGGTGGTGGAGACGCGCGCGCCGCGCCGCGTCTATGAGCTCGACAAGGGCGAGCGCTGCTCGGTGCCGCCGAAGACCGCGCATTACGTGCATGGCAGGGACGGCGGCCCGTGCCGCTTCCTGATCGTCCAGGGGGTCGGGGTCTACGATTTCGTTCCGGTGGGATGACCGATCGGCCGAGCCGCTAGGCGCCGCGAAACGACGGCTTGCGCTTTTCCGACCATGCCTGCAGCGCCTCGGCGTGATCCGCCGAAGCGGCCGACCGCTCGCGCGCCGCGGCGAGCGCGTCGCGGTCGAGGCGGCCGACC
>DATJOB010000101.1:0-20148 GCA_035507475.1 Allostellaceae bacterium
CGCCTGCGCCGCCGCGGCGACGTCCTTGTCGGTGCCGAACTCGTAGAAATTGTTGTAGTTGGTCGGGTACTTCTCGGGCGTCAGCGGCCGATCGAGCGTGTATTTCGGATTGCGCTTCGCGGGGTAGAGCGCCGCCGACGGGTCGGCATCGGCCCAGGCGACGCCGGCGCGCAACAGAGCCGGGGCGAGGATCGGCCCCGCCGCCAAGCCCTGGATCAGCCGGCGGCGGTCGCGGAACACCGTCTCGTCGGTCGCCGCACGCTCCGGCAACTCCCAGCCGCGTCTATGCCCGATCAGCATCGCATCCGCCTCGCGCGCCAAGCCTCGCCCCGATTTGGGATGCCTTACGCGGCGACCCAAGTCACGGTTTCGCGAGAAGGTGCGCTGTGATAACGCAGCGCTGTATATGATCGAGAACTGCGCTGCCGCCGTCCCGGCAGCTCGCGGCTGGGCCTGGCGGGCCCGGACGCGGAGCGCGCCTGATTACTGCGCCGCCTCCGCCGCACGCGAGGCGATCACCTTCTCGGCCGGCTTGCCGCTCAGCTCCTGCATGTGGTCGAACTTATGCGCAAAGCTGCCGACGCCGAGCGTCAGCGAACGCAGCTCGACGATCAGATCGTGCAGCTCGCTCTCGGGCAGGTAGGCGCGCACCACATCCCAGTTCGGCCAGTCCTCCTTGGCGTCGAAGCCGAGGATCTGCCCGCGCCGGCCGGAGACCAGCCGCTGGACGCGCGCCGTGAACGCGTTCGGCACCGAGATGTCGACCGCGTCGATCGGCTCCAGCAGAAAAGGATCGCATTTCGGCAGCGCTTCCTGGATCGCCTGGCGGCCGCAGGTCTTGAACGCCATGTCCGAGCTGTCGACGGCGTGGAACTGCCCGGTGATCAGGTTGACCGACAGGTCGACCACCGGGAAGCCGAGCGGCCCGGAGACCAGCGCCTCCTCGATCCCCTCCTCGACCGCCGGGATGTAGTTGCGCGGGATCGCGCCGCCGACCACGCTGTCCTTGAACTGGAAGCCCGAACCGCGCGGCAGCGCCTTGATCTCGATCGTGATGTCGGCGAACTGTCCGTGACCGCCCGACTGACGCTTGAAGCGCGAATGCTGCTCGGTGCCGCGGCGGATCGTCTCGCGGTACGGCACCTGCGCCGGGTGCCCGACCACGGAGAGATTCTGGCGGTTGCGCAGCCGGTCGATCGCGATCTGCAGGTGCACGTCGCCCTGCCCCCACAGCACCATCTCGCGGCTGTCCTGGTTCTGCTCGAGTTCGAGCGCCGGGTCCTCGTCGACCAGCTTGGCGATGGCGCCCGACAGCTTGACGTCGTCGCCGCGCTTTTCGGCATGGATTGCGAGGCCGAAGACCGGCTGCGGCCGCTCGGGCAGCGGCAGCTTCTCGCCCTTGCCCGACGGCGTGAGCACGGTGCCGGTGGTGATCTCCTCCATCCGGGTGAAGCCGACCACGGCGCCGGGGCCGGCCGACGCGACCTTCTCGTGCTGCGCGCCGGTGACGCGCACGACGCCGGCGACGCGTACGCCGTTGAGCACGTTGCCTTCGGCGATCTGGCCGCGCCAGACGCGCGACAGCGACAGCTTCCCGGTGTGCGGCAGGTGATAGGTCTTGATCACCTGAGCCATCGGCTCGCCGCTCTCGGCAATGCCGAGCCGCTCCGCCGCGGCGCGCGGGCCGGGCGTGTCGTGGCGCAGTGCCTTCCACAGCCGGCGGACGCCGTGATCCTGCAGCCCCGCACCGACCAGGACCGGCACGATCTGCCCGGCGCCGAACTCCTTTTTCAGATGCTTGTAGATGTCTTCCTTCGAGGGCTGCACGTCCTCGAGCAGCTGCTCGAGCAGCTCGTCGTCGAAATCGGCGAGCTTCTCGACGAGGCTGGTGCGCGTGTCGGCCTCGCGCTCCCAGAAATCGGCGGGCAGCTGGACCAGGTCGGAGGCCTTGCCCGGCTGGTATTTGTAGGCGCGCTCGCTGACCAGGTCGACATAGCCGGTGACCCCGGAATCGCTGTCGCGCAGCGGCACCTGGCGCAGCACCAGCGGCCGCTCGGAAAACGACTGCAGCGCCGCCATCACGTCGCGCACGCGCGCGCTCGCGCTGTCCAGCTTGTTGATGAAGATCATGTGCGGGATGTTGTGGCGCGACAGGAAGCGCAACAGGGCGCTCACCGTCACCGCGCGCTCGACCTCGGGCTCGCACACCACAACCGCGACATCGGCGGCGAGCATCGCCTGCTGCGCCTCGTAGGCGAGCTCGACCGAGCCGGGGCAGTCGAGGATGGTCCATTTGTCGCCGAGAAAGCTCGCCTCGGCGGCGTTGATCTCGGTCGACATCTGGCGGGCGCGCGCCTCGGCCGCATGGTCGCCGACGGAGCTGCCGTCGCGCACGCTGCCGCGCCGCTGCGTGGTGCCGCTGGCGTGCAGCATCGCCTCGAGCAGCGTGGTCTTGCCGGACAAATAGGGGCCGACCAGAACCGCGCAGCGATGGCCCACCTGAGCGTCGCTCATCAGCGTCTCCCATCTCGTCTGCGGCGCCGCGATGAGAAGCTGCGGCGCCTCCTGTTATGACGGGATCGTGGCGACGCCCCTGCGCGATGGCAACGGGAAATTTGCCGCCGGCACTGCCGCAGACGCCCGAGCGCGATCCGGTGCGAGGCGATAAACCCTCGGCCCGTCACCCGCGAACGCGGGCGACCGGGAGGGCTCGAGCGGCGGCCGTCGGCGGGTCCGTCGCTGACCTGATACGGCGATCAAAGCGGGACCGACGACCCCGAAAACGGCCGATCCGGTCAGCCGGAACAGCACCCTAGACGCAGCGATAATGGCCGATCGACGCGCTGCCGCTGCGCTCGATGCTGCCGAACTCGACCGCCTTGCCCATCTGCGTGCAATAGGCGCCGGCGACGCCGGTCGCCTGCGCGTCGGCCAGCTCGTCGCTCCACCAGCGCAGCGTGATCGAATTCGGCGTCCGCGCCATGGTCCAGGGTTCGCCGGTGCACGCCGCCAGCGAGGACAGCACGATCGCGGCGATGACGAGATAGGGCAGCTTCGACATGGCGGGACGTCCGATGGGAGTGATCTCCCATCAAACGCTTCAACCGCCGCGCGCGATCCGCGCAGGCCGGCCGTTTGCGCCCCGGCCGAACCGGGGCAGCGCGACCTAGCTCAGCGCCTGGCAGGCCCGCTCGATCCGGCGGCAGGACTCCTTCAGGGTCTCCGTGCCGGTCGCATAGGAGATGCGGAAATGCGGCGCCAGGCCGAACGCATCGCCATGCACCACCGCGACCCCCTCGGCGGCGAGCAGGTATTTCACGAAATCCTCGTCGCTGCGGATCACCTCGCCCTGCGGCGTCCGCTTGCCGAGCAGACCGGCGCAGGACGGGTAGACGTAGAAGGCGCCCTCCGGCCGCGGGCAGTGCAGCCCGGGGATCCGGTTGAGCCAGTCGACCACCAGGTCGCGGCGCTGCTTGAACACCTCGGCATTGGGCTTGATGAAGTCCTGCGGGCCGTTCAGCGCCTCGATCGCCGCCGCCTGGCTGATCGAGCACGGGTTCGCGGTCGAGTTCGACTGCACCGCGCCCATCGCCTTGATCAGCATCCTCGGTCCGCCGGCATAGCCGATCCGCCAGCCGGTCATGCAATACGCCTTGGAGACGCCGTTGACGGTCAGCGTGCGTTCGTAAAGCCGCGGCTCGACCTGGGCGATCGTCTTGTAGACGAAATCGTCGTAGACGAGGTGCTCGTACATGTCATCGGTCATCACCCAGACATGCGGGTGCTTGAGCAGCACGTCGGCGACGGCGCGCAGGTCGGCCTCGCTATAGGCGGCGCCCGACGGGTTCGACGGCGAATTGAGGATCAGCCACTTGGTCTTCGGCGTGATGGCCGCGTCGAGGTCCTCGGGGCGCAGCTTGAAGCCGTTGTTCTGCGCGCACGGCACCGGTACCGGCGTGCCGTCGGCGAGCAGCACCATTTCGGGATAGGAGACCCAGTAGGGCGCCGGGATCACCACCTCGTCGCCCGGGCTCAGCGTCGCGACGAGCGCGTTGTAGAGCACCTGCTTGCCGCCGCTGCTGACGGTGATCTGCGAGGTTTCGTAGTCGAGCCCGTTCTCGCGCTTGAACTTGCCGACGATCGCCTGCTTCAGCTCGATCCGGCCGTCGAACACCGTGTAGCGCGTGTCGCCGTGATTGATCGCGGCGATCCCCGCTTCGCGGATATTCGCCGGCGTGTCGAAGTCGGGCTCGCCCTGCGACAGGGTGATGATGTCGCGCCCGGCCTGCGCCAGTTCGGTGGCGAGCGCGGTGATCGCCATCGTCGGCGAGGGCTTCACCCGCGCGAGGCGGTCGGCAAGAAAGGCCATGATTTCATCTTTCCGGGAAATTACCGACCGAGCTTAGTGCATTGGGCGCCGATCGTGAAGACGGCGCGGGCGCGTCTCGCGTCGCACGCAACTAGCGCAAAGCGGCACGCTACCTTATGAAGAGGCATGCGTGCGACCGTCCCCCGCCGTGTCCGATAGAATCGCGCTCGCCAATTTGATGCAGCGCTGCGGTGCCGGCGACCGCGCCGCGTTCGCGACGCTTTATCAATCGACCTCGGCGAAACTTTTTGGCGTCGCGCTGCGAATATGTGGCCGGAGGGAGATCGCCGAGGAAGTGCTGCAGGAAGCCTTCGTCGCGATCTGGGGGCGAGCCAAGGACTACGACCCGGTACGCGGTTCGGTGATGACCTGGCTTGTCACCATCGTTCGCCATTGTGCGATCGATCAGCTCCGCCACCAGCAGGCGAGGCCGGAAGGCCATAGCGCACCGGAGGAGTTGCTGAACACGTTCGTCGCCACCGGCCGCACCGATGTCAGCGCCGAGCTCCGCTCGCTGCAGCGCTGTCTCGATGAGCTCGACCCGCAGCCGCGCCGGGCGGTGCTGCTCGCCTATCTGCATGGATTCACCCGCGACGAGATCGCCGCGGAGCTCGCGGTGCCGGTGGGCACGGTCAAGAGCTCGCTGTGGCGCAGCCTCGAGCGCCTGCAACGGTGTCTCGGGGCATGAGGGCCGGGGCATGAGATACGAGCGACCCGAGCTCGGCGAACGGCTCGCCGCCGATTACGTGCTGGGGCTGATGCCGCCGCGCGCCCGGCGGCGCTTCGAGCGCGCGATGCGGCGCGATGCCACGCTCGCGGCGATGACCGCGGGGTGGACCGAGCGGCTGGCCCCGCTCGACGAGGCGACTGCCGACGCGGCGCCGCCGCCGCAGCTCTGGCATGCGATCGAACGGCGCCTCGGGCCGGCGCCGCCCGCCCCTGCGGCCGAGCGCTCGCGCTTCGGTACGCTGGCGTTCTGGCGCGGGCTCGCCGGGGTCGCGGTCGCCGCCTGCGTCGCGCTCGTCGCCTATATCGCGGTCTACCCGGTGCCGCTGCCCAAGGTCGTCGCGATACTCGACGACAAGACCGGCCTGCCGGGATGGATCGCCTTCTCCGGGTCGCGCAGCGGCGAGGTCGGCGTCTCGGCGATCAGCGCAGGCCCGGGTTGGAGCGGGCATTCGCTGCAGCTTTGGGGCATCCAGGGCGGCAGGCCGCAGCCGCTCGGCCTGCTGCCGAGCGATCCCGACCAGCCGCTCTGGCTGCGCGCCGCGACGCTGCCCGGCGAAGGCGGCGCGCTCGCGGTCAGCGTCGAGCCGCCCGGCGGCTCGCCGACCGGCGAACCGACCGGTCCGGTGATCTTCCAGGGAAAGGTGCTGCGCCCGCCGAAGTGAGCGCGCGGCTGCTGGCGCGGCGAGCCGCGCGAGCCTATCTTTAGGCGATGTTCCAGCCTCTTTTCGTCGCCGAGCGCCCCGAGGGCGATATCGGCCGACCGTTCAAGATTCTCTCGGAATTCCAGCCGGCCGGCGATCAGCCGCAGGCGATCGACGAGCTGTGCGAGGGGATCGAGCGCGGCGAGAAGGACCAGGTCCTGCTCGGCGTCACCGGCTCGGGCAAGACCTTCACGATGGCGCATGTCATCGAGCGCATCCAGCGCCCGACCATCGTGCTCGCGCCGAACAAGACGCTGGCGGCGCAACTCTATGGCGAGATGAAGAGCTTTTTTCCGGAGAACGCGGTCGAGTACTTCGTCTCCTACTACGATTACTATCAGCCCGAAGCCTACGTGCCGCGCTCCGATACCTATGTCGAGAAAGAATCGTCGCTCAACGAGCAGATCGACCGGATGCGGCACTCGGCGACGCGCGCAATCCTCGAACGGCGCGACGTGATCGTGGTCGCCTCGGTGTCGTGCATCTACGGCATCGGCTCGGTCGAGACCTACTCGCAGATGACCGAAACCGTGAAGGTCGGCGAGCGCATCAACCGCAACCGGCTGCTCGCGCATTTCGTCGAGATGCAGTACCGCCGCAACGACCATAATTTCGTGCGCGGCACATTCCGCGTGCGCGGCGACACGATCGAGATTTTTCCGGCGCATTACGAGGACCGCGCCTGGCGGCTGTCGCTGTTCGGCGACGAGGTCGAGGGCATCCACGAGATCGACCCGCTGACCGGCGAGAAGGCGAGCGCGCTGCAGTCGATCAAGGTCTACGCCAACAGCCATTACGTCACGCCGCGCCCGACGCTGCTCCAGGCGATCGAGCAGATCCGCCGCGACCTCAAGATCCGGCTCGACGAGCTCGCCCGGGCCGGACGGCTGCTCGAAGCGCAGCGCCTCGAGCAGCGCACCACCTTCGATCTCGAGATGATCGAGGCGACCGGCAGCTGCGCCGGCATCGAGAACTATTCGCGCTATCTGACCGGGCGCCGACCGGGCGAGCCGCCGCCGACCTTCTTCGAATACATGTCGCGCGACGCGCTGGTCTTCGTCGACGAGTGCCACGTCACGGTGCCGCAACTGGGCGGCATGTTCGGCGGCGACTGGACGCGCAAGACGACGCTCGCCGAATACGGCTTCCGCCTGCCCTCCTGCACCGACAACCGGCCGCTCAAATTCGAGGAGTGGGACACGCTGCGCGGCCAGACGGTGTTCGTCTCGGCCACCCCGGGCCGCTGGGAGATGGAGCGCGCCGGCGGCGTCTTCGTCGAGCAGATCGTGCGCCCGACCGGGCTTGTCGACCCGCCGACGATCGTCCGCCCCACCGAAAACCAGGTCGACGACCTGATGGCCGAATGCCGCGAGGCGGCCGCCCGCGGCCACCGCGTGCTGGTGACGACGCTGACCAAACGGATGGCCGAAGCGCTGACCGAATACCTGCACGAGGCGGGGCTCAGGGTGCGCTACATGCACTCCGACGTCGACACGATCGAGCGCATCGAGATCATTCGCGACCTGCGGCTTGGCGTGTTCGACATCCTGATCGGCATCAACCTGCTGCGCGAGGGGCTTGATATTCCGGAATGCGCGCTTGTCGCGGTGCTGGACGCCGACAAGGAGGGCTATCTGCGTTCGCGCACCTCGCTGATCCAGACCATCGGCCGCGCGGCGCGCCATGTCGACGGCCGGGCGATCCTCTATGCCGACCACATGACCGACAGCCTCAAGGCGGCGATCGACGAGACCGCGCGGCGCCGCGAGAAGCAGCAGGCCTACAATGCCGCGCACGGCATCACGCCGGAAAGCGTGCGGCGCGGCATCGCCGACATCCTCGACAGCGTCTACGAGCAGGACCATGTGACGGTCGGGCTGGGTGAGAGCGACGCGGCGCACTACCAGGGCAAGGACCTCAAGGCGGTCATCGCCGATCTCGAAAAGCGCATGAAGGCGGCGGCGGCCGACCTCGAATTCGAGGAGGCAGCGCGGCTGCGCGACGAGATCAGGCGCCTCGAGCAGGCCGATCTCGGGCTGCAGGCCGCCGCCGGGGGCGGACCGCGCGGCCGCTCGCAGGCCGGGCGCGCCGGTGTCTCGGCGCGCGACGTGATGCGGGCCAAGATGCGGGCGCGGAAGGAGCGCCGTGCGCGGCGCTAGCCCGGCCGCCGCGGACGGTGAACCGACCGGCGCATTCCCGCTTCCGCCGGTGCCGAAGACCGCGCTCGTCACCGGCGCGGCACACCGCATCGGCCGGGCGCTCGCGCTGGCGCTGGCCGAGGCCGGCTATGCGCTGGCGCTGCACTACCATCGCTCGGCCGAAGCCGCGGAAGGCCTCGCCGCGGCGATCGCCGGGCGCGGCGGCAAGGCGATCGCGATCGCCGCCGACCTGGCCGACGAGGCCGCCACCAGGCGCTTGCTGCCGCGCGTCGCGGCGGCGCTCGGACCGGTCGGGGTGCTGGTCAACAATGCCTCGGTGTTCGAGGACGACACCGTCGACACCGTGAGCCGCGCCGGCTGGGACGCGCATTTCGCGGTCAACCTGCGCGCCCCGTTCGTGCTGAGCCAGGACTTCGCCCGCGAGCTGCCGGCGGATGCGGGCGGCAACATCGTCAATCTGTTGGACGAGCGGGTTTGGAGTCTGACGCCATATTTCGTGTCCTATACCGTGACCAAGGCGGCACTGTGGACGCTGACGCAGACGCTGGCCCTGGCGCTCGCGCCGCGCATCCGCGTCAACGGCATCGGTCCGGGGCCGACCTTGCCGAGCCCGCGCCAGAGCCACCAGCAATTCACCGAGCAATGCCGGGCGATGCCGCTGCGGCGCGGCACCGCACCCGAGGAAGTCGCGGCCGCCTTGCGCTTCATCCTCGACGCGCCGGCGATGACCGGACAGATGATCGCCCTCGACGGCGGCCAGCATCTCGGCTGGGCGCAGCCCCGGCAGCGCGACCTGGTCGAGTGATGCTGCTGCCGAACGCTGCGCGAGGGTGACAAAATGCCTCATGCAAGCCCCGGATTAGCTTCGTCTTTTTGCCGGGCGGCTCAAGTTGTTCACACGCTGTATGACCTAAGCGTGACGCCGCCGAATCCGCACCAAAAGATTGATTTGCTGCTGCTGCTTAACCATCTGACTTGAATACCGCCTTGCGAATCAGTTGCTTATTGTTTTGCCAGTTTTCGAGGCAAACCGCGTCGAAGCGGCGACGCGGCGCTTTGCGACGGTCGCGCGCAAAACATTTTCGACAGAGTTATCCCCAGGTCCGATGACATGACCGACGCGCACAACCCGCCGAGCCCGTCGCCGGACGAAGCGCCGGCGCGCCCGCCCCGCAGCGCCCGCCGGCCACGGCAGCCGGCGCGCGAGAGCTTCGATCCGCGGCGCGGGCCGGGCGGCATCGACATCGCGGAGGCTCCGGCACCGTCCGCCGCGGCACCCGGCGGCGGCATCGCCGCCGGCGTCGCCGTGCTGCGCGCCGCGCTCAAGAACGTGCCCGCCAGCCCCGGCGTCTACCGGATGCTCGACCGCAAGGGCGACGCCGTCTATGTCGGCAAGGCGCGCAACCTCAAGGCCCGGGTGCAGAACTACACGCACCCCGCCGGCCTCTCGACCCGGCTGCGGCGGATGGTAGCGGACACCGCGGCGCTGGAGATCGTCGTCACCGCGACCGAGGCGGAAGCGCTGCTGCTCGAATGCAACATGATCAAGCGCTTGCTGCCGCGCTTCAACGTATTGCTGCGCGACGACAAGTCGTTCCCGCTGATCCACATCACCGCCGACCATGCGTTTCCGCAGCTCACCAAGCACCGCGGTGCGCGCGACAAGGGGGGCGCCTATTTCGGGCCGTTCGCCTCGGCCGGCGCGGTCAACCGCACGCTCATCACGCTGCAGAAGGCGTTTCTGCTGCGCTCGTGCAGCGACAGCGTGTTCGCCAACCGCACCCGCCCCTGCCTGCTCTACCAGATCAAGCGGTGCAGCGCGCCCTGCGTCGGCCGCATCGACACCGAATCCTACGCGGCGCTGATCGAGGAGGCCACGGGCTTCCTGTCGGGGCGTCGCGCCGATGTCCAGGCGCGGCTCGCGGTCGAGATGGAGGCGGCTGCGGCGGCGCTCGATTTCGAGGCGGCGGCGATGCTGCGCGACCGCATCCGCGCGCTCTCGATGGTCCAGGGCCACCAGGACATCTATGTCGCGGGGGTCGACGACGCCGACGTCATCGTCGCCTACCAGGCCGGCGGCCATACCTGCGTCCAGGTGTTCTTCTTCCGCGGCGCCCAGAACTGGGGCAACCGCGCCTATTTCCCGAGCCATGACCGCCAGCTTTCGGTCGAGGAGGTGCTGACGAGCTTTGTCGGCCAGTTCTACGACAATCGCCCGAAGCCGCCGCTGGTGCTGCTGAGCCACCGGCTGGTCGACCAGGCGCTGGTCGCCGAGGCGCTGTCGCTGGGCGGGCACAAGGTGACGCTCGCGGTGCCGCAACGCGGCGACAAGAAGAAGCTCGTCGAGCGCATCGCCGCAACGGCGCGCGAGGCGCTCGGCCGCCGGCTGGCGGAAAGCAGCACCCAGCGGCAGCTGCTCGACGGGGTTGCGGCCGCGCTCGGCCTGGCGGCGCCGCTCAACCGCATCGAGGTCTACGACAACAGCCACATCCAGGGCGCGAACCCGGTCGGCGCGATGATCGTCGCCGGGCCGGAGGGCCTCATCAAGAACCAATACCGCAAGTTCACGATTCGCGGCGAACCGGCGAGGCGAGCGCCCGGCGCCGAGCCCGCGGAACCCGACAGCTTCGGCGGCGATGACTATGCGATGATGCGCGAGGTGCTCCACCGCCGCTTTTCGCGCGCCCTCAAGGAGGACCCCGAGCGGGCCAGCGGCACCTGGCCCGACCTCGTGCTGATCGACGGCGGGCGCGGGCAACTCGGCGCCGCCGAGGGCGTGCTCGACGATCTCGGCCTCGGCGACGTCGCGCTGGTCGGCATCGCCAAGGGCCCGGACCGCAACGCCGGACGCGAGCGGTTCTTCATCCCCGGCCGGCCATCCTTCTCGCTCGAGCCGCGCGATCCGGTGCTCTACTTCCTGCAGCGCCTGCGCGACGAGGCGCACCGCTTTGCGATCGGCGCGCACCGCACCCGGCGGGCGATCGCGATCGGCCGCTCGCCGCTCGACGAGATCGCCGGAATCGGCGCACGCCGCAAGCAGGCGCTGCTCCACCATTTCGGCTCGGCACGCAGCGTCGCCCGCGCCGGCCTCGCCGAGATCGAGCGCGTCTCGGGTATCAGCAAAGCCGTCGCAAAAAAGGTTTATGACCACTTTCATGCGGGTGGATAAAATCGCTTATCGTGCCGCGCCTCGCGCCCGGAGATCACCGTGCCCCTGACCAGCCTCCCCAACCTGCTGACGCTCTCGCGAATTCTCGCGATTCCCGTGGTGGTGGCGACGTTCTACGTCACCGGCGACTACGCGCGCTGGTTCTGCTGCGCGCTGTTCGCCGCCGCCGGGTTCACCGACTGGCTCGACGGGCATGTCGCGCGACGCTGGGAGCAGCAATCGGAGCTCGGCCGGTTCCTCGATCCGATCGCCGACAAGCTCCTCGTCTCGGCGACCCTGTTCATGCTGACCGCGACCGGCCGGCTGCCGAGCCACGCGCTGCTCCCCGCCCTCGTCATCCTGTGCCGCGAGATCCTCGTGTCGGGGCTGCGCGAATACCTCGCCGGGCTGCGCGTCGGCATGCCGGTGTCGCGGCTCGCCAAGTGGAAGACCGCGATCCAGATGGTGTCGATCGGCGTGCTGATCGTCGGCGACGCCGGGTGGCACGTGCTGCCGGTGACGGCGATCGGCGAGACCCTGTTATGGGCGGCGGCGCTGCTGACGCTCGTCACCGGCTACGACTATCTGCGCGCCGGGCTCTCGCATATCGCCGGACCGCGGCCGGACGGCGCCGGAAAGAGGCGGCACCTGGCCTAGCGCGATGCGCGTCTTCGGGCTCGCCGGGTGGAGCGGCAGCGGCAAGACGACGCTTCTCGTGCGGCTGATCCCCGCGCTCATGGCGCGCGGGCTGACCGTCTCGACGATCAAGCACGCGCACCACGATTTCGACATCGACAAGCCCGGCAAGGATTCCTGGCTGCATCGCGAGGCCGGCGCGCGGGAGGTGATGGTCGCCTCGGCCCGCCGCTTTGCGCTGATGCACGAGCTGCGCGAGGCGCCGGAGCCGGCGTTCGAGGCCCTGCTCGCACGCATGGCGCCGGTCGACCTGCTGCTCGTCGAGGGTTTCAAGGCGCATGCCCACCCGAAGCTCGAGGTGCACCGCCCGTCGCTCGGCAAGCCGTTCCTCTACCCCGACGACCCGCACATCGTCGCGATCGCCTCCGACGCGGCGTTGACCGTGACGCTGCCGGTGCTGGCCCTTGCCGATGCCGCTGCCATCGCCGATTTCATTGTCGAGAACACTGGATTGGGCGGATGGCGCAACTGAGCGACGACTGCTTTGCCTTTGGCGGCGCGCTGCTTGGCGTCGACGAGGCGCTGGCGCTGATTGCCGAGCGGGTCGTCGCGGTGGTCGGCGAGGAAACCGCGCCGCTCGCCGAGGCGCTGGGTCGCATCCTCGCACACGACCTCGTCGCCGAGCGGGACGTGCCGCCGCATCCCAACAGCGCGGTCGACGGCTATGCGATCGCGCACGCCGACCTCGCCGCCGATCGCGACACGGTGCTGCCGGTGACCGGCCGCGCCGCCGCCGGGCATCCGCTCGGGCGAGCGATGGCGCGCGGCGAGGCGATCCGCATCTTCACCGGCGCGCCGATGCCCGAGGGCGCCGACACGGTGATGATGCAGGAGGATTGCCGGTTCGCCGACGGCAAGGTGACGCTGACGCCGGGCATCAGGCCCGGCGCCAACCGGCGCCGCGCCGGCGAGGACGTCGCCGCGGGCGAAGTCGCGCTCGCTGCCGGCCGGCGGCTGAAACCGGCCGATCTCGGGCTTGCCGCCGCGCTCGGCCGCGATCGGCTCGCGGTGCGCAGCCGGCTGCGCGTGGCGCTGCTTTCGACCGGCGACGAGGTGCGCGAGCCCGGCGCGCCGCTGCCGCCGGGCGCGATCTACGACGCCAACCGCGTCATGCTCGCCTCGTTGCTGCGGCGGCTGGACTGCCGGGTCAGCGATCTCGGCATCTGCGCCGACCGCGAGGCCGGGCTCGTCGACCGGCTCGCCGAGGCGGCCGCGGCGCACGACCTCATCGTCACATCGGGCGGCGTCTCGACCGGCGAGGAGGACCACGTCCGCAGCGCGATCGAGCGGCTTGGGCGGCTCGACTTCTGGCGGCTCGCGATCAAGCCGGGCCGCCCGGTCGCGCTCGGCCAAGTTAAGGGCGTGCCGCTGCTCGGCCTGCCGGGCAACCCGGTCGCGGCGGCGCTGACCTTCGCGATCGTCGGCCGGCCCCTGATCCTGCACCTCGCCGGCGCCGCCGACGGGCCGCCGGCAACCTTCCGCGTGCGCGCCGGGTTTGCCTACAAGAAGCGCAAAGGACGCCGCGAATACGTCCGCGCCACACTGCAGCGCGACGGGGATGGCGTGATCGCGCACAAATACCCGAAGGACGGCGCCGGCATCCTGTCGTCGATCGTCCACACCCAGGGGTTTGCGATCGTCCCGGAGACGGTCGAGCGGCTCGCACCCGGCGATGCCGTCGAGTTTCTTCCCTATGCCGAGATCCTCGGCTGAGCGGAGGCGACGGCGATGCGGCTCCTCTATTTCGCCTGGCTGCGGGCCAAGATCGGCACAGCCGAGGAGGAACTTCAACTGCCGCCGCAGGTCGAGGACGTCAACGCATTGCTTTCATGGCTGCAGACGCGCGGTCCCGGCTATGCCGAGGCGCTCAAGGACTTGCGTACGGTGCGCGTCGCGGTCAACCACGACTATGTCGGGCCCGAGCATCGGCTGCGCGACGGCGACGAGGTCGCGATCTTCCCGCCGGTCACCGGAGGCTGAAGCGATGATCCGCGTGCAGCGCGAGGATTTCGACGTCGGCGCCGAGCTCGAACGCCTGGCGAAGGGCAATCCTCGCATCGGCGGGATCGCGAGCTTTATCGGGCTGGTGCGCGATTTCAATGCGCCGGGCGCCGGCGACCGCGTGCAGGCGCTGACGCTCGAGCATTATCCCGGCATGACCGAGAAGAAGCTGGCCGAGATCGAGGCCGAGGCGAACCGCCGCTGGCCGCTCGACGCGAGCCTGGTGATCCATCGCTACGGCCGTCTCGAGCCGGGCGAGCGGATCGTGCTCGTGGCGACCGCCTCGCCGCATCGCGAGGCGGCCCTGGCGGCCTGTCATTTCCTCATCGACTGGCTGAAGACCGACGCGCCTTTCTGGAAAAGCGAGGAGACGCCGCAGGGCGAGCGCTGGGTCGCCGCGCGCCGCGAGGACGACGAAGCGGCGCGGCGCTGGAAACGCTGAGCCGGGCTTCGGAGGCGGCTATTTGGTCTCGGCGACGAAGACCCCGGCCCAGTCGGCATCGGGTGGTGCCGCCTCGAAATGGGCGATGCGCTCGGCATAGAGGTCGTAGAGCGCGGCGAGACCGGGGTCATAGGCCCGGCACAACGCGAGCGCGGCGACCGCGCCCGCCCAGTCCTGCGCGCGATAGCAGGCGAGCATCCGCTCATGGTGCGCCGCATGGGCGCGGAAGGCTGCGTCCTGGGCCAGGTCGCGGCCGCCGAGCAGGGCGTAGATGCGGATCGCCTCGTGCTTGCCCTTGACCGCGATCAGGTCGAGTTCGAGCGCCGCCCAGGAGGGCGCCGCCTCGCGCGTCGCCTCGCCGATGACGACGCCGACGCCATAGGTCTTGGTCTGCCCTTCGAGCCGCGAGGCGAGGTTCACCGCATCGCCCATCGCGGTATAGGCGAAGCGCTCGTCGGAGCCCATGTTGCCGACCACGCACTCGCCGGTGTTGAGCCCGACGCCGATATGCAGCGGCTGGAAGCGGCGACCCTCGGCGGCCGCCTCCGGCTCCAGCTCGGCGTTGATCCGGGTTAGCTCGGCGTGCATCGCGAGCGCCGCGGCGCAGGCGTTGTCGGCATGCACCGGATCGTCGAGCGGCGCGTTCCAGAACGCCATGATGCAGTCGCCCATGTATTTGTCGATCGTGCCGTGGCGCCCCATGATCAGCCGCGTCATCGGCGTCAGGAAGCCGTGATTGATCAGCCGGCTGAGGCCTTCCGGGTTCGACTTGAAGGTCTCCGAGATCGAGGTGAAGCCGCGGATGTCGCTGAACATCACGCTGATCGTGCGGGTTTCGCCGCCGAGCTTGAGCTGCTGCGGGTTGGCCGCGAGCTGGCTGACGAGATCGGGCGCGAGGTAATGGCGGAACGCCGACTGGATGCGCCGGCGCTGCAGATCGACGAAACCGTAGCGGAACAGCAGCACGCTGAGCGAGGCGCCGGTCAGCGCGATCAGCGGGTTCACGAGATTGAGCCAGAGGCCCTCGTCGAAGGCGATCTGCGCGCCGCCCGCCCACAACGCGATCGGCGCGGCACCGGCGAGCAAGGCCAGCCGCGTCGGCAGCACCGTCGTCGCCGCCCCGGTCAGCCCAGCGAGCAGCAGGACCGCGGCGATCGTCAGCAACGGCCAGGGCGGCGGGTTCTCGCGCAGGAAGTCGCGCGCGAGCATCGAATCCATGATATTCGCCAGGCGCTCGGTACCCGGCAACGGCGTGTTGTTGAACGGCGCCGGGTTGGAATCGGCCATGCCGATGACCGAGGCGCCGATCAGCACGATGCGGTCCTTGAACACGCCGGGCGGAAGGCGGCCGTCCAGCATATCGATAAACGAATAGGTCGGGATCGTGCCGCGCGGCCCGCGATAGTTGATCGGCAGCCGCATTGCCCGGTCGGTCGGGATGTAGAGCGGCCCGATCCTGACCCCGGCACCGAGCGCCAGCCCGACCTTGTTCCACGGCACGCCGAGATAGGCGGCGACCGCGCGCACCGGCAATGACGGCAGGAAATCGCCGCTGAAGGGCAGCGCGAGGTAATCGTAGCGCGGCGCGCCGTCGCGGTCGTAGGTGATGTTGACATGGCCTAACCCGGCCGCCGCCGCGGCGAGCGGGGCGATCGGCGTCACCACCGAGCGCGGCTGCAGGGGGAACACCGGCTCGACCGGGCTCTGGTCGAGCTGCTGGTAGGCCTGGTCGGAGAGAAAGTCCGGCTCCTCCCCCGTCTTGCCGGTGAAGTCGAAGGCGAAGGGCAGCAGCACACGGCCGCTGTCGTGCAGCGCGCGGGCAAAATCGCCGTCGGGATCATCGCCGGCAAGCTGGTCGAGGGTGGCGCGCAGCGGCGCGTCCTGCGGGTCCGAAAGCCGCGCGGCCGCCTGTCGCGCGGTGTTCCGCAAATCGTCGGGGAGCACCCGGTCGGGCTCGGGAAAGAGCAGGTCGAAGACGATCACCCGCGCTCCCGCCGCGTCGAGCGCACGCACCGCCTTGCCGAGGATGTGGCGGCTGAGCGGCCAGCGGCCAAGCGCTGAGAGGCTGGGCTCGTCGATCAGCACGACCGCGACCTCGCGGCCCGGCTGCTCGACGCCGCGCAGGCGAAACCGCAGATCGAGCGAGGCGGTCTCGAGGATGCGCAGCTGCGGGTTGTCGAGCGTGGACAGCGGCAGGATCAGGCCCGCCGCCACCCCCAGCGCCAATGCCGCCTCGCGCAACCCTCGTGGCCAAGCCACCGCGGCTTCCTAGGGAACATCGGTGCGCGCGATGACCGCCTGGAACTCCTGCGGCGCCCATAGCCGCGCCGGCACCGGATCGCGGCCGGCCTCGAGGCGCGCGCCCCAGCGGCTCGGAATCAGTTCGCTGCGACCGGTCGCCCTGCTGGTGAGGCTCACGCTGCCGGTCAATACGCCGACCTGCGCCGAGCCCGGCTTGGCCTCGATGAACCAGTCGGTCGAGCGCACCGCCGCAGTGCCGACCGCGGTCGACACCTCGAAGCTGGCGGGATGATCGACCTGGCTCACGACCGCCCGCAACAGCCCCCCGCTGAGCGCCAGCTGCGCGTTCTGCCGCTCGCCGCCGGGGCCGGTCTGGTAGGCGGCGACGGTCATCCGCGTGCCGGCCGCCAGCGACACCACCGAGCCGTCCGCCATGCGCAGCTTGAGCTTGCCGTCGGCCGGAACGACGAGCGTGTCGGCGACATCGACCGCATCGCCAAGCTTGAGCGCCGTCGAGCCACCGCCCTGGCGCTCGACGAGGCACTGGCCCAGCAGGCCGACGACGTTGCCGGCCGCCGCCGCGGCGCGCGCCGCGCCGGGCACCAGCGGCAGGAGGCTCGCGGTTCCGACCGCGATGATGACGTCGCGACGCTTCATCGGACCTTGGTCATCGGATCACTGACTGGAGAAAAGCGGTTTGCCGATCGTGCTCGGAAACAGGAAATCGAGCGCGATGTGCAGTTGCGCGGTGACGCCGATCCCGCTGCCGGTCGCACGCGATGCCGGGATTTGCGCCTCGACCCCGAGTT
The DNA here is from genome assembly GCA_035507475.1 of Allostellaceae bacterium. Taxonomy (GTDB): domain Bacteria; phylum Pseudomonadota; class Alphaproteobacteria; order ATCC43930; family CGMCC-115725; genus DATARH01. The sequence goes on from DATJOB010000101.1 coordinate 17,296, forward strand.
CCCAGCCCTCGCCGGCATAGCTGACGCCGGGCGCGACCAGCGCGGTCGAATGCTCGCCATAGCTGCGCCCCGCCGGCGCGGTGAACAGCACTTCGGTTATCGGCGTCATGTTGCGCACGAGATCGGGCAGATCGAAGCTTTGCACCTTCGACTGCAGATAGGGGATCGAATACTCGACGACGAGCCCCTGGTTGAAGACGTCGGGACGCGGCGCGCTGTCCGCGAGCTGCACCCCGGTCAGCGTCGTCACGGCGAGCGGCCGCAGATAGCCGATGTCGAGATCGCCGAGCCCTTTGCCCATATAGAGCCGCGGCGTCGTCGCGCCCGACGGAAACGCGCCGACCCGAGTCGCGCCGGTCCCGCCGGTCTCGCGGTCGAGCCCGAGCGACATGACGAACTCGTGCGCGAGGTTGTTGACCGCCACGTATTTGAGCTCGCCGTCGAGGTTCTGCCAGCCCCACTGGGTGCCGTCCCCTTCTATGCCGATCCCGGTATAGGTCTCCTCGACATAGAAGCCGAGGCTTTCGGTGATGGTCTTGCCCCAGGTCGCGGTGAAGTTGGTCGACCGGTTGGCCGAGCCGGCGCCGCTGCTGCTGAGCGGCAGCATGTTGTAGTTGAGGTAGAACTCGTCGCCGGGGGTCAGCTGCGGCAGGATCAGCGTCGCGGAAAAGACGCGGTCGCCCGAGGCGGTATAGGCGGCCGCACGCTGGCCCGGCAGGGCGGCGACGATACCCGCCGCCAGCCCCGCGATCGCCCGTCCGCGCTTGCCCATGCCCACCCCGGATGCCTGGCGCCACAAGCTCGCATATCTCGGGCGGTCGGAAAACGGCCGCGTGCGCGCCAATTGCGCGCGGCGCGTGCCGGCTATGTGGCGGCAGTCGCGGCTATTCGGCCGCGGCGGCGACCTTCTTGCCGACCGCGCGCTCGAAATCCTCCCACATCAGGCGGCAGAGCGTGCCGGGGGTGAAGCGATAGTTACCGGAGTGCCCGGAAATCTCGCCGACCGGCGTCACCTCGGCGGCCGAGCCGGTGAGGAAGACCTCGTCGGCCTTGGCGAGCTCCTGCGGCATGATCGCGCGCTCGACGACCTTGATCCCGCGACTCCGCGCCAGCCCGATCACCGTCTGCCGGGTGATTCCGTTGAGGAAGCAGTCGGCTGTCGGGGTGTGCAGCTCGCCGTTGATCGCGAGGAAGATGTTGGCGCCGGTGGCCTCGGCGAGCTGGCCGCGCCAATCCAGCATCAACGCGTCGTCGAAACCGGCCGCCTCGGCGTCGTGCTTCGACATCGTGCAGATCATGTAGAGGCCGGAGGCCTTGGCGTGGACCGGGGCGGTGTTCGGCGCCGGCCGCGCCCATTTCGCCCATTGCATGCGAATGCCCTTGGCGCGCGCCTCGGGCGAGAAATAGGCCGGCCACGACCAGCAGGCGAGCGCGAGGTGGATCTTGCTGAGCTGCGCCGAGACGCCCATTTGCTCGGCGCCGCGCCAGCACACCGGCCGGACATAGCCATCGACGATCTTGTTGGCGGTCACCAGCTGCTCGGTCGCCAGCCGCAGATCGTCCATGCTGGCCGGCACCTCGAAGCCGAGGATCCTGGCCGAATTGATCAGCCGCGCGTTGTGATCTTCGAGATGGAAGACCTTTCCGTTATAGACGCGCTCGCCTTCGAACACGCAACTCGCATAATGGAGCGCGTGGGTCAGCACGTGCAGTTTGGCCTCGCGCCAAGGGACAAGGCGGCCGTCATACCAGATGAAGCCGTCGCGATCGTCGAAGGGGAGCAGATCACCCGCCATGGCCAATTCCTCCCGCGCCGGGATTTTGCGAAACTTTATAACGCAGCGAACGCCGCGTTGTATCGAAGCTTGCGGGATAAGTCAATATGGCTGACATAAAATTGCCGCCCGCGGCGCTCGCAGCCCGGCCGCTCTCCGAGGCGCCTTTTCTCAGCGAAGAGGAGGTGCGGCAGGGGATCGAGCTGCTGTTCTTCGCGTATCGCGATTTCACCGCCGAGCCCGACGCGATCCTCGAACGGTACAATTTCGGCCGGGCCCATCATCGCGTGGTGCATTTCGTCGGGCGACGGCCGCAAATGACGGTCGGCGAGCTGCTGCTGATCCTGCGGATCACCAAGCAAAGCCTCAACCGGGTGCTCGGCCAGCTGGTGCGCCAGGGGTTCATCGTCCAGCACCGCGGCGCGCAGGATCGCCGGCAGCGGCTCCTCGAGCTGACCGAAAAGGGCCGCGAGCTCGAACGCCAGCTCTCCGCCCCGCAGCGCGCGCGGGTCGCCGCCGCCTACCGCAAGGCCGGCGCCGGGGCGGTCGAGGGCTTTCGCAAGGTGCTGCTCAACATCATCGCCAGCCCGGCCGACCGCGAACGCTTCGCGCGGCCGCGCCAGACGGCGCGCTGAGCCGCGGTTTGCCCTATAATCGCGGCGATGAGCGAGAACGAGCCTCACCTTCTCGTCGTCGACGACGACTCGCGGCTGCGCGACCTGCTGCGGCGCTACCTGTCCGATAGCGGGTTTCGGGTGACCGGCGCCGGCGACGCGCGCGAGGCCCGCGCGCAGCTCGCGAGCTTCGCCTTCGACCTCATCGTGCTCGATGTGATGATGCCGGGTGAAAGCGGCCTCGACCTGACCCGCGCGCTGCGCCGCGAGAGCGAGGTTCCGGTGCTGCTGCTGACCGCGATGGCCGAGCCCGAGGACCGGGTCAACGGGCTCGAGCAGGGAGCCGACGATTTTCTCGCCAAGCCGTTCGAGCCGCGCGAGCTGGTGCTGCGCATCCGCAACATCCTGCAACGCCAGCCGGCCCTCCAGGAGCCGGCGCCGCCACAGGCCGATATCCGCTTCGC
>DATJOB010000102.1:0-16792 GCA_035507475.1 Allostellaceae bacterium
GATTTCGCCCGCCTGCCGCGCGCCGAGCGGCTGCGGCGGCTGCGCGAGCGGCTGGCCGGCGACGGGTTCGCCGGCTTCGTCGTGCCGCGCGCCGACGAGCATCAGGGCGAATACGTCCCGCTCAACGGCCAACGCCTCGCCTGGCTCACCGGTTTTAGCGGCTCGGCCGGCGTCGCGGTCGTGCTGCGCGAGCGCGCCGCGCTGTTCGTCGACGGCCGCTATACGCTGCAGGCCCGCGCCCAGGTCGACACGCAGGCCTTCGAGATCCGCCACCTGATCGACGAGCCGCCGGCCTCCTGGCTGGCCGGCGCCGCGGCGCGCGGCGAGGCGATCGGCTACGACCCGTGGCTGCACACGCCGCAGGATGTCGAGCGGCTGCGCGCCGGGGCGGAGCGCGCCGGCGCGGTGCTGCGCGCGGTCGAGGCGAACCCGCTCGACCGCGTCTGGGACGACCGGCCGGCGGCGCCGCTGGCGCCGGTTTTCGCCCATCCCGAGCGGTTCGCCGGCGAGAGCGCCGCCGACAAGCGGGCGCGCATCGGCCGGGCGCTCGCCGCCGAGGGCGCCGCGGCGACGGTGCTGACAATGCCCGAATCGATCGCCTGGCTGCTCAACATCCGCGGCGGCGACGTGCCGCACACGCCGCTGCCGCTGAGCTTTGCGATCGTCAAGGCGGACGGGTCGGTCACGCTGTTCGCCGACCGGCGCAAGCTGATGCCCGGGCTTGAGCGCCATCTCGGCAACGGCGTCGCGATCGAGGCGCCGGACCGGTTCGCCGCCGCCCTCGCCGGGCTCGCCGGGGCCGGCAAGGTGCAGGTCGACCCGGCGACCGCCGCCTCCTGGGTGTTCGATCGGCTCGCCGCCGCCGCGGTCCCGGTGCACCGCGCCGCGGACCCCTGCATGCTGCCCAAGGCCTGCAAGAACGCGGTCGAGCTCGACGGCACGCGCGCCGCCCACCGCCGCGACGGCGCGGCGGTGACGCGCTTCCTCGCCTGGCTCGCGCGCGAGGCGCCGAAGGGCGGGCTCCGCGAGATCGCCGCGAGCGACCGGCTCGAAGCCTTCCGCAAGGAGGGCGAACGCTTTCGCGACCTCAGCTTCCCGACGATCTCGGGCGCCGGCGCCAACGGCGCCATCGTCCACTACCGCGCCAGCCCGGAAACCGAGAAGACGCTCGTGCCGGGCTCGCTCTATCTGCTCGATTCGGGCGCGCAATATCTCGACGGCACCACCGACATCACCCGGACGATCGCGATCGGCGCGCCGAGCGAGGAGATGCGCGCCAACTTCACCCGCGTCCTCAAGGGCCACGTCGCGCTCGCCACCGCGCGCTTTCCCAAGGGCACGACCGGCAGCCAGCTCGACGGTTTCGCGCGGCGCGCGCTGTGGCAGGCCGGGCTCGACTACGACCACGGCACCGGACACGGGGTCGGCAGCTATCTCTCGGTCCATGAGGGGCCGCAGCGTATCTCGAAGGCGCCGAACACGCAGCCGCTGCTGCCGGGGATGATCGTCTCGAACGAGCCCGGCTACTACAAGACGGGCGCCTACGGCATCCGCATCGAGAACCTGATCGTCGTGCAGCCGGTCGCCCAGCCACCCACCCAGCCGCCCACCCAGGCGCCCACCGGGCCGCCCGCCGCCGAGGCGCGCGAGATGCTGTGCTTCGAGACGATCACGCTGGCGCCGATCGACCGCAACCTCGTCGCGCGCGAGTTGCTCGACGACGCCGAGGCGGCCTGGCTCGACGCCTACCATGCGCGGGTGCGCGCGACGATCGGACCGCTGGTCGACGCCGCGACCCGCGCCTGGCTCGACGCCGCGACCGCGCCGATCGCCTAACGCTGAGGGGGAGGAGGACATGGCTGAGGTCGAGCTGTTCCAGCCGGGCAACTACCGCTTCGTGACGCACGCCTTCCAGTATTCGGGCGGCGTCGAGGCGCTGACCGGCTATGCGATCGAGCGCGTGCGCTTCGTCAAGCCGTTGAAGCTGGCCGACGGCTTCGCCGCGGCCGAGGCGCACATGGCCCGGATGGGCCGGCCGCCGACCTCGTTCTGCGCCTGCGAGCTGCGCTCGCCTGGCCAGTTCACCGACCAGGGCTTTATCGACTTCAACCGCCATTACGTGCAGCAGCTGGCGGCCTGGGGCATCTTTCACGACGACATCAACCCGGTGGCGCGCTCGAATGTGTGCCCGGAGATCGACCCGCCGGCCGAGCCGAGCATGTACGCCTTCTGCTACACCGTGCCCGGCGCCGGCGGCTTCGTCATCGCCGGCAGCGGCGAGGCCGGCGGCAGCGGCGGGCCCTATGGCGAGCGGATCGTGCGGCTCGGCGACCAGTCGGCCGACGGCATGCGCGACAAGGGGCGCTTCGTGCTCGGCGCGATGGAAGAGCGGATGGGCAAGCTCGACAGGGGATGGGCCGACGTTACCGCGACCCAGCTCTACACGGTGTTCGACGTCTATGCGCATTTCGCCGAGGAATTCATCCGGCGCGGCGCCGCCGCGGGCGGCGTCACCTGGCATTTCTGCCGGCCGCCGGTGCAGGGGCTGGACTACGAGGTCGACGTGCGCGGGGTGACCAGGGAACTCGTGGTTTAGCGTTGGATCGGCTTGGGTTGACGCGGCTTTCTGGGTCGTCATCCCCGGCTTGACCCGAGGCTCCCCTTGGCCGGGTCAGACCGGGCCACGACGCGTCGAGACGGTCGTTTCGACCTTATCGGATGGTGCTTCAAGGCGCCGCAGTCGGGGAACCGGGCCGCCGGAAGGCCCGTTTGCGGGCTGTCGTTCCGTGTACTGTACGGTAGCGTACAATGCCCGAAGGCCAGCCGTCGCCCCGATATCGCAGCGTCGCCGAGCGGCTGCGCCAGTGCGCCGAGCGGAGCCTTTTCCCGGAGGTGCGGCTGCCGCTCACGGTGCTCGCCGCGAGCTTTGAGCGGCTGGCCGAGGCACGCGACAGCGCGAGCTTCCGCGAGTCGGAGGATACCGCCGCAAAGCCCAAGAAGCCGGGCAGTTGACCGCGGCCCCCGAATCCGCCTCTAGCGCTCCATCAAGGCCGCCGCGCAGCCGAGGAAGGCGGGCAGCGGGTGGGTCACCACATAGGTCGGGATCGTCGCGAGATACTCGCTGAGGCGGCCCTTGGCCTCGAAGCGCTCGCGGAACGGCGAGGCGGCGAAACGCTCGCCGAGGCGCGGCACGATGCCGCCGGCGATGTAGACCCCGCCGCGCGCCCCCAGGGTCAGCGCCAGGTTGCCGGCCATCGTGCCGAGCATCGCGCAGAACATCTGCGTCGCCTCGCGGCAGAGCGGGTCTTCGCGCGCGACCTCGAGATCGGTGATCTGCGCCGCGGTGTACTGTTTGGCGGGCACCCCCTCGACCTGCGCCAGCGAGTTGTAGATGTTGACGAGCCCCGGCCCGGACAGCACCCGCTCGCCGGAGACGTGGTCGAGATGCCGGCGCAGCGCGCCGAGCACCGCGCTCTCGCGGTCGCTCCCCGGCGGCATCGTCGCGTGGCCGCCCTCGCCGGTCAGCGGGATCCAGTGCCGGCCCGACGGCACCAGCCCGGAGACGCCCAGACCCGAGCCCGGCCCGAGGACGCCGATCGGGTGACCCGGCTCGGCCACGCCGCGCCCGACGGTCAGCTTGTCGCCCGGCTTGAGATGCGGCAGCGCCAGCGCCTGCGCGGTGAAATCGTTGATCACCTCGAGCCGCTGGAACGCGAAGCGCCGCTTCAGCCCGGATACCGAAAAGGTCCACGGATGGTTGGTCATCCGCACCTCGTCGCCACCCACCGGCGAGGCGATGGCGATGGCGCCGCGGCGCGGCCGGGGCAGCCCGTCGCGATCGGCGAGATAGGCCTCGATCGCCTCGCCGATGCCGGGATAGTCGTTGTCGGCGAGGACGCGCGAATGGAGCAGCGTCCCGTCGGGCGATACCAGACCGAAGCGCGCATTGGTGCCGCCGATATCGCCGACGAGCCAGGTGGTTGTAGACATCGAACTGGTCATTTCGCTGCGTCTCGCCTGTTACGTTATCCTTGTGCGCCGCACATCGCGCGAGGCGCTTGGGTGCGGCGAAGTTATCCACCGAAAACCGCTGTCCCCGCGAGCGATTTTAACGACGGGGCTTGACATGTATGCGGCGCACTCTAAATTGTGCAGTGCGATATCGATCGCCGTTTCGACGATCCTATCGCACGTCTTCTAGGCGTTTCCTCCCTGAACTCGGGCCGTGCACCAGCACGGCCCGTCTTTTTTCTGCTCCAGGCCGTGCACCAGCACGGCCCGTCTTTTTTCCGGTCCGGGCTTTGCACCGGCACTCTCATTTTCCGGCGCCGCAATCAGCAAAGCTGCACCAGCGACTCGCTCGCCGCCTCTCCGAGCCGCGCGATGAGCCCGGCCATCTCGCTGCTCAGCCGGGCGAAACCCGCGCGTCGGCGATAGCTGCGCTCGTCCATGTAGAGCGCGCGGTTGATCTCGATCTGCAGCGCATGACGGCCGCGCCGCGGCTTGCCGTAATGGCCGGTGGTGAAGCCGCCGGCGTAGGGCGCGTTGAGCGCGACCGCAAAGCCGCGGCGGCTCAAATGGCGGCGCGCCAGCTCGACGAGCTGCGGCGCGCAGGCGGCGCCGTGGCAGTCGCCGAGCACGATATCGGCGGCGTCGTGCGACGCCGCGCCGTTCGCCCCCGACGGCATCGAATGGCAATCGACGACGAGACAGAAGCCGAAACCGGCCTCGGTCTCCTCGACCAGCCGCTTCAGTGCGGCATGGTAGGGACGGTAGAGCTGATCGATTCGCGCCTCGGCCTCGGCAAAGCGCAGCTTCCCGTCGTAGATCTCCTCGCCGCTCGCCACCACCCGGGCGATCGTGCCGAGCCCCATCCGCACGCGCGGCGAGCGCGAGTTGACGTAGCCCGGCAGCGGGTCGGCGAACATCGCCGGGTCGAGCTCGTAGGCCTCGCGGTTGACGTCGAGATAGGCGCGCGGGAAGCGGGCGGCGAGCAACGGCGCGCCGAGCCGCGGCGCGGCGGCGAAAATCTCGTCGACAAAGGCGTCTTCCGAACGGCGCAGGGTCAGCGGGTCGAGCCGCGAGGCCGCGACGAAATCGGCGGGGTAGTCGGCGCCGCTATGCGGAGAGGCGACGACAAGCGGCAGGGTCTGCGCCGCCGGGCGCCGCAGGTCGAGCGGTGAGGCGGTCTCGCTGATCGATAGAACCGAGCCGTCCATAAGAGCGAGATTAGTGTGCCGCGAGGCCGCTGTCAGCCGTCCGCGGCATCCGCCCGCGACAAATCCACCGCTCGCCTTCCGCCCGCCGTGGCAGCGTGTTAGATGCTGACAATCGGGGTTCCTTTGGGGCGGGCACCGCCGCCGTGGCACGCATCCTCCTGGCCGAAGACGACGACCAGCTGCGGCTGTTCCTGGCGCGCGGCCTGATGCGCGCGGGGCATGTCGTCGAGGCGCTCGGCGACGGCGCGGCGGCGCTCGACCTGGCCCGGCGAAGCGCCTTCGATCTGTTGCTCGCCGACGTGGTGATGCCCGGGCTCGACGGCATCGCGCTCGCCCGCGAGGTGGCGCAGTGCCAGCCGGGCATCCGCATCATGTTCATCACCGGGTTCGCCGCGGTGGTGATGCGCGACGAGGAACTCGCGGCGAATCGCCCGCGGGTCCTGGCGAAACCGTTCCATTTGCGGCATCTTATCGAGGAGGTCGAGGCGCTGCTGCTCGAATAGCGGCGGCTCCGGGAGCGACGATGTGACCAGCCGCCCTCCGGCGATTTCGCGGCGAGGCCTTGCCTGGGTCGCGATCTTTGCGTTGCTGATCGACGCGCTGCTGCCGAGCGCGCTCGCAGCGGCGGCATCGCGCGACGATGCCGGCGCGATCGCCGCGCTATGCCTGCACGCTGGCAGTCCGCTTCCGGAGAAGCCGTCGCCCGCCCTGCCGCCGCATCACTGCGCGCTATGCGCGACCGCCGCGCTCGGTCTCCTGCCGGGCGGCGCGCCGCTGCCGACGGGACCGCTCGTGGTGGCGGCCGCGATACCCTCCTTCGGCCTGCCGGCAGCGATCCCGGTGCGGCGATCCGACTGGTCGCCGGCGCAGCCGCGCGCCCCGCCCGGCGCCGTCGGCTAACCCTTTCCCTCATCAAATCCTTGCCATTCGGGCGGCGCACCGCGTGCGCCCGCCCCGCCTCACTGGAGGAACCGATGCGTTCAATCTCGCTCGCGCTCGGCGCGACCCTGCTGCTTCTCGCCGCGCAGGCGGCACCCGCCGCCGCACAGGACGCCGGCGTCAAGATCGAAAACCCGTGGGCCCGCGCCACGCCGGCCGGGGCGCAGACCGCGGCCGCCTATGCGACGCTGCTGGCGCCGCAGGGCGACCGCCTCGTCAGCGTCGCCACGCCGGTCGCCAAGCAGGCGCAGCTACACTCGATGTCGATGGAAGGCGGCGTGATGAAGATGCGCCAGGTCGACGGGGTCGACCTGCCGCCCGGCCAGGCGGTTTCCCTGAAGCCCGGCGGCTACCACATCATGCTGATGGGGCTGGCGAAACCGCTCGAGGCGGGGCAGTCATTCCCGCTGACGCTGACCTTTGCCCATGCCGGTGCCCGCTCGGTGACGGTGCCGATCGAGAAAATCGGCGCGATGGGACCGGCTGGACAGAGTGCTGGCGGCCAGGGCGGCAGCATGGCGATGCCCGGCATGGCGATGCCGGGTATGACCGCGCCCGGCACACCCGCGCCGGCGCAGCGCTGAGGCACGGCCATGGCTCGCCCCTCAAAGACCCAGGCGTCAAAAACCCGAGGCTCGCCGCGCTTCGTGCTGATCGCGACGGCCTTCGCCGGGATCCTCGTGCTCACCGCCGGGGTGCTGCTCGGCGTCGCCTTCCGCGAACAGGGCCGCGGCGTCGCCGGCGGCCCGCTCGGCGCGGCGATCGGCGGCAAGTTCAGCCTCGTCGACCAGAACGGCAAACCGTTCACCGACGCCAATCTCAAAGGCAAGTGGCAGCTCGTCTTCTTCGGCTACACGCATTGTCCCGATGTCTGCCCGACCGCCCTCAACGACCTGTCGCTGGCGCTCGACCAGCTCGGCAATAAGCGCAGCACGGTCGGCATCGTGTTCATCTCGGTCGACCCCGAGCGCGACACGCCGGCAGTGCTCAAATCCTATGTCGGCAGCTTCGACGGGCCGATCGTCGGCCTGACGGGCACCCCGGCCGAGGTCGCCCAGGCGGCGAAGGACTACAAGGTCTACTACGCCAAACACCCGACCGCCGGTGGCGGCTACGACATGGACCACAGCGCGCTCATCTACATCATGGACCCGCAGGGCCGCTTCACCGCGACCTTCACCCCCGAGGACACCTCGGAGACGATGGCGAAGCGCCTGGAGAAGCTGTTGAGCTAGCGGCTACTCGGCGGCGTGAGGCGAAGTGCGCGCGTCTTGGGCGACCGCCTTCTGGCGGTCGAACTCGGCGCGCCGGCGGGCGACCTCCTCCGGGGATAGCCGCGCGATGTTGGCGTAGTCGAGCTTCCAGTCGGGGCTGTCGCTCCAGCGCAGCGGCGACTGCACCGTGCTGCGCGGCGCCGGCGCGCTGTGCAGCACGTCGAGCGCGAGGTCGAGCGTCCGGTCCTGCGAATCGCGGTCGTTCGGCCGGCCGGCCGAGTTGCCGAGCGGGAAGTCGCTGAACCGGAAGCGCGGCACGCCGGCGTGCTCGACGATGTCCTTGGCGCAGCCCATAACCACGGTCGCGATCCCGGCCGCTTCGAGCGCGCGCGCGGCGAGGCTGACGCTCTGGTGGCAGACCGGGCAGTTGGGGACGAGGATCGCCGCCTCCGCCTCGTCCTCGCGCAGCCGGGCGAGGAGATCGGGGCAGTCCTGGTCGAGCGTCGTGTGCTGGCTGCGATTGGTCGGCAGCCCGTGAAAGCGGTGCGCCAGCGCGATGCGGCCCGCCGCCGCGGCGCGGCGCAGCGCCGGCAGCGGAAACCAGGTGTTGGGATCGGCGGCGCTGGTGTGGTCGCGGTCGTAGGCGACATGGGCGATGCGCACGTCGTGGATCTGCGCCGTGTCGCCGGAATAGACGCGGTAGAACTTGGCGGCGGCGTTGTAGGGCGCGCCGGGGCCCTGGTCGCCCTTGCCGGACTGGTAGGGCGCCGCGGTGGTGACGAGCGCGACCCGGGTCTGCGCCAGCGGCCGCGTCAGCCGGGCGAACGGCACGCTCGCATAATGCGCCCAGCGATAGGGGTTGCCGTAGCCGAGCGCGAGGTAATAGTCGCGCGTGCGCTGCATGTAGGGGATCGGGACATCGTGCTCGGCGGCGAAGCCGAGGCCGTCGTCGGTGTCGCTCATCGTCGGTCCTGCCGTCTCAGCCTGGTTCTCGGTCCCGGTTCCCGGCGCCGGTTCTCAGCTTGCCGCAAAATAGGCGAGGTCCAGCGGGCGCGGCCGCCACTCGGGATTGCTCGGCCACTCCTTGGTGCGCCCGGAGAAATCCTCGCCGTAGCGCACCCGGAAGAGCAACGTGCGGCTGGGGCCGGTGCGCCATTCGTGGAGTTCGCCGCGCGGATGGACGACGAACGAACCGGGCCGCACCTCGACGGTCTCGGTCGGGGTGCGCATCGTGCCGCCGCCCTCGAAGCAGAAATAGAGCTCGACCGCGTGCGGATGACAGTGATAGGGGCTGGTCTGGCCCGGCTCCCAGCACGCCACGGTGACGTCGCCCTCGCCCGCCGTGCCGAGGATCTTCTCGACATGGTGGCGCGGATCGAAGCGTTCCTCGGCCTTCAGATCGAATGCGAGCATCGCCGTCCTCCCGGCTGGGGCCCGGCGAGTTTAGCGCAACGCGGGCGGTTTGCCCCGCGGCATCGCGCCGGGCGCGCCATGACGAGAACGCGGCGGGGCGCGCCTCCGTAATACAGACGGAACTGCGGAGACCGCCATGCAGCGCCCTCGCCTCGACCGGATCCTCTGCGGCGGCTTGCTGCTCGCGCTGGCCGCGACGGCGCCCGGCCGGGCGCGCGCCGACGGCCCCGGCGCCGCCTACGATCCGCCGGTCGGCAGCCGCTGGGCGATCACCTCCGCCGGACACGAGGAACGGGTGCTGGCCGGCAAGACCGTGCTCAGCGACACCACGCGCAAGGAGGAGTTCACGATCGTCGGCAAGAAACCCGAGGGCTGGCGCGTCGACTTCGTGCTGCGCAGCTACGAGGCGAGCGGCGAGAGCAAGACCGGCGCCGCCGGCGTCGCGCTGTTCGGCGCGGTGCGCGACGTCGTCATCCATGCCGCGCTCGACCCCGCCGGCAAGCCGCAGCGGATCGAGAACCTCGCCGAGGTGCAGGCCGCTTTCGACCGCGGCTTCGACCGCATGCTGGAGGTCATCGGCGACGCGCAGGTCCGGGCGAAGACCCGCGCGATGCTGCAAGGCTACCTGGCGAGCGTGACGCAGGACCCGGAGAGCGCGGCGCAGGCCTTTCTCGACGATCTGGCGCTGTTCGCGGTGGCGCAGAACACCGGCCTCAAGCCGGGCGAGGAGCGCCGCACCACCGAGCAGTCGCCGAGCCCGTTCGGCGGCGACCCGCTCAAGCTGACTTCGGTGCTGCGCCTCGCCGAGGCCGATCCCGCCGGCGACAAGCTGCGCTACGTGCAGACCGACATCTTCGACCCGGTCGAGATGAAGGCGATGACCCTGGCGATCATCCAGCGGCTCGGGCTGGCCGAGGGCGATTCGGCCGCCGAGTTCGAGAAGCTGATGAAGGAGGTCAGCCTGTCGATGGAGGGCGGCGCGACCTTCGAGGTCGAGCACGGCATGACCCGGCGGGTGGCGCAGGATTCGCGCTTTGCGCTGACGGCGCGCGGCGTCACGGTCACCAAGCACGAACACATCGCGGTCACCGTGACCCCGATGCCCTAGCGCCGGCTCAGTGCCGCCATTCGTTGGGGTGAACCGGGCGCTCGTCGAGCGGCGGCGGGGGCGGCGTCACGGTGGCTTCCGCGGCGGGCGCCGTCTCGGGCCGCGGGGTCTCGGCGGCGCGCCGCGCGGCGCTCGCCGCGCGCATCGTCAGCGGGATCGAGCCGAGATAGGCAAGCCCGATGCAGATCAGCGTCGGCCACGGCGCGGTCGTCAGGAACGCGGCGAGCAGCCCGACCCCGAGCAGGGTCGGCACGACAAAGCGCTGCGGGATGCGGAACTTCTTCAGCGACAGGGTCGGGATGCGGCTGACCATCAGAAACGCGACGCCGCTCACCCAGACGATGCCGAGATAGGGCGAGCGCGCGATCCAGTCGCCCCATTCGAAGCTCGCGAACATCGGCATCAGCACGAGCCCGGCGCCGCCGGGCGCCGGCACGCCGGTGAAATAACCGGCCATTGCGGGCGCCGGCTCGGCCGAAAGCTGGGTGTTGAAGCGCGCCAGGCGCAGCGCGCAGCACACCGCGTAGATCAGCACGATCGCCCAGCCGACGCTGTGCAGCGCCGACATCGTCCACAGATACATCACCGCCGCCGGCGCGACGCCGAAGCTGACGAAGTCGGAGAGGCTGTCGAGCTCTGCGCCGAAGCGCGAGGTCGCCTTGAGCAGCCGCGCCACCCGCCCGTCGAGCCCGTCGAACAGCCCGGCGACGATGATCGCGTAGACCGCGCCCTGGAAGTTGCCGTTGAGCGCGAACCGGATCGCGGTCATCCCGGCGCACAGCGCCAGCAGCGTCAGGACGTTCGGCACCATGCGGTTGACCGACAGCTCGGGCAGCCGGCGCACCCGCATGCGCGGCCGGCGCTCGCGCGGCCGATGCATCTTGACCTGGAGCCGCTTCATCGCCGCGCAGCTTACACCAAGTCGCGGCTAATGGCTGAAGCCTTCGCGCGGCGGCTCGGCGGCGGCGCGGTCGGCGAGCACGGTCTCGCCGCCGATCATGCGCTGACCGAGCAGCACCAGCGGCACGTAGGGCGGCGGCAGGTAGACATCGACGCGCGAGCCGAATCGGATGATGCCGATGCGCTCGCCGGCCGCGACGCGGCGCCCGGCGATCACCGGGCAGACGATGCGCCGCGCGACGAGGCCGGCGATCAGCACGCAGGCGATCTCCGGCCCCTCGGCCGGGGCGAGGCGCAGCGCCAAGCGCTCGTTGTCCTCGCTCGCCTTGTCGAGGCTGGCGTTGACGAAGCGGCCGGGCGTGTAGTGTCGCGCCGCGACCAGCCCGGCGGCCGGGGCGCGCGCGACATGCACGTCGAGCAGGTTGAGGAAGATGCCGATGCGGGTGACCGGCGCGCTGCCCATGGCGAGTTCGGGCGGCGGCGGCGCCGGGGCGAGCGAGACGACGACGCCGTCCGCCGGGCTGACGACGAGCCCGGGACGGGTCGGCGTCACCCGCCACGGGTCGCGGAAGAAATAGGCGAGCCACAGCGTCAGGATCAGCGCCGCCCAGCCAAAGGGCCGGATGTGCCGCCCGAGGACGAACAGCAGCAGCGTGGCGAGCGCGCCGCCGGCGACGAACTTCCACCCATCCGGGTGGATCGGGGCGACGATCTGTCTCAGCATGGTCTGGCAGGTCGACGACACTGCATATCGATCGTGCGTCCTTCGAGGCGACCTCTCGGGTCTCTCGGGATGAGGGCGGTGGCGCCGGGCATCGCACAGGCTTACCTCATCCCGAGCCGATTTGCGTAGCAAAGCCTCGAAGGATGCGTCGACGGGCCGGTCGGCTATCCAGCTAGCGGCCCTCGCGGCGCCAGGCGGCGATCAGCGCGGCCAGCGCCAGGAAGAGCGCGGCGAGCGCGGGCAGCAGCGGGGTTTCGCTGAAGCCGGCGACGATATAGTCGCGGTTTTCCCGCAAGCCGAGCCAGTTATGCCCGGCGGCGGCGCGGCCCGCCTCGACGCGGCGGATTTGCGGCACGCCGTCCTTGATCCAGAAGACGCCGCCGCCGCTCGCGGCAACGAGCGGCGCCAGCTTTTCCGGCGTGGCGCGGACATCGGCGAATTCGACCGGGTTGAGCGGGCCGGCCGCGGCCAAGGCGGTGCGCGTCCCGTCGCTCACCCGGTAGAGGCCCATCTGCTCGATCGGCAGCGTCCCGGTGCTCCGCCCGCCATGCTCGGGGGTCAGCGCGAGGGTCGCGGCGCTGCCGTCCGGCGCGGTCACGCTGACCGGCTTGTCGTCGGGTTCGAGCGATTGCCGGGTGACGACGAGGCGGTCGCCGTCGACCTCGGCGCGCAGGTCGTTCTCCTCAAGGTCGGGTTCCTTCATCAGCCAGTAGGCGAGCCGCCGCAAGAGCTCGGCCTGCGGCCCGCCGCCCTCGAAGCCGCGCGCCCACAACCACATCTGGTCGGAGAGCAGCTGCGCGACGCGGCCCTGGCCGATCCGGTCGAGCACCAGCAGCGGCTCGCCGTGATCGCCGGTCATCAATGTCGTGCCGTGATGGACCCGCGCGTCGACCTGGCGGAACCAGCGGCCCCAGCTCGGCGTGCCGCCCGGCGTGCCGGCGCCCGGCAGGTCGTCGGTCACCGGATGGCGCCAGCCGAGCGGGCTCAGCTGCGGCTTGAACCCCTCCTCCTCGACATTGCCGGTCGGCTCGGTCGGCAGGATCTCGCCGAGCGGCGTGCGGAAGAGGCTGAGCGGCGTCCCGAAGCTCGGCCCGGTCGCCTCGAGGAAGGCGCCGCCCTTGCGCACGTAGTTGACGACATTCTCGATATAGGCCTGCGGGATCACCCCGCGCCGGCTGTAGCGGTCGAAGATGATGAGGTCGAACTCGTCGAGCTTGACGTCGAACAGCTCGCGGATCGGGAAGGCGATCAGCGACAATTCGCGAATCGGCGTGCCGTCCTGCTTCTCCGGCGGGCGCAGGATCGTGAAATGCACGAGGTCGACCGACGGGTCGGATTTGAGGATGTTGCGCCACACCCGCTCGCCGGCATGCGGCTCGCCCGACACGAGGAGCACCTTGAGCCGGTCGCGCACCCCGTTGACCACGACCGCGGCGCGGTTGTTGACGAGGGTCAGCTCCTGCGGCCCGGCTTCGACCTCGAGCTCGATCACGTTCGGCCCGCCATGGTCGATCGGGATCGCCAGCGGCACGTCCCGCCCGACGGGCACGAGCTGGGTATGCGCCGCGCCGCCATCCTTGCGCCAGGTCAGCTTCGCCTGCGCCTCGCCGCGGCGCCCGGTCTCCGGCAGGTCCTCGACGCGCACGGTCAGCGGCGCTTCCTTGCCGACCAGGCCGAAGCTCGGCGCCTCCTTGACGACGAGGCGGCGATCGCCCTCGTCGGGGCGGCCCGACAGCAGTACGTGGAGCGGTGCGCCGAGCTGCTCGGCGGCGGTCTTGGGGTCGCCCGCCGGCACGTCGTGGACCTCGCCGTCGGTGATCATCACCACCCCGGCGAGGCGCTGGCGCGGCACGTCGCCGAGCGCGCGGTTGAGCGCGGTGAAGAGCCGCGTGCCGTCGTTGCCCGAGCCGGGGTCGGCCTTGCCGGCGCGCACCACGCGGACGTCGAGGTCGCGCTCCTTGGCGAGCTGGTCCTCGACCGCCTTGAGAGCGGCCGCGCTCGCGGCGGCGCGGTCGCCGATCTGCTGGCTCGGCGACTCGTCGAGCACGACGACCGCGGCATCGCGCTGCGGCGTGCGCTTCTCCTCGACCAGCGCCGGGTTGGCGAGGATCGCGAGCAGCACCGCCACCGCCGCGGCACGCCAGGCAAGGCCGCGGGCGCGGCGCCACAGTCCGAGCGCCAGGATCAGCAGCGCGGCGCCGCCGAGCGCGGCGAGCCAAGCCCAGCCGATCAGCGGCGCGAAGGCGATCGTGTAGGCGCTGACGCTCATGGCCCGCCACTCACTGCCCGAGCCGCTCGAGGATCGCCGGCACGTGCACCTGGTCGCTCTTGTAGTTGCCGGTCAGCACGTACATCACCAGGTTGACGCCGAAGCGCAGCGCCATCTCGCGCTGCTGCTCGCCGCCCGGCACCACCGGGAACTCGGGCCGCCCGTCGGCGTCGACCGCCCAGGCGCCGGACCAGTCGTTGCCGCCGACGATCACGCTCGACACCCCGTCATTGACCCGGTCCTCGGCCGGCTCGACCCAGAGCTGGCCGCTGTTCCAGCGCCCGGGGAATTCGTGCATCAGATAGAATGATTTGGTCAGCACGTGGTCGGGTGGGATCGGCACCAGCGGCGGGATTTTGACGCCGGCGACCAGCGCGCGCAGCCGCGCCGCCGATTGCCCGGCGCTGCCGAACGGGCCAGGCGTGCTTTCCTCGGCGTCGCGGGTGTCGAAGAGGATCGTGCCGCCGGTCTCTATGTAGCGGTTGATGCGCTCGACCGCCTGCGGCGTCGGCGGCGCCTGGCCCGGCGTCACCGGCCAATAGAGCAGCGGAAAGAAGATCATTTCGTCGCTCTCGACATCGACCGCCATCGGCTCGGCGGCCTCGACCGCGGTGCGCCGGTCGAGCACCTTGCTGAGCCCGACCAGCCCGTCATGGCTTTCGGCGTCGGTCGCATTGTCGCCGGTGCGCACATAGGCGAGGTGCAGCTCCGAGGTCGCGCGGATCGCGAAGCTGTCGTCGGCGCGCGCCGTGCCGGCGGCGACGAGCGCCAGCGCCAGCCCCGCTGCGACGCCGCGCACCGCCCGGCGCCGCAACAGGCCGCGCAGGCCGTAGCCGATCAGCAGGTCGACGAGCGCGAGGATCAGCGCCGCGGTCAGGAGCGGCGGGCGCAGATCGGTCTCGGCGCGGCGCGCGAGCGGCTCGCGCACCACGCCGGCGGGCAGCGTGCCGACCGGCTTCAGCGCGGCGATGCCCGAAGCGAGGTTGAGCGCGCGGCGCGCGTCGGCGGTGCCGTAGAAGCCCGGCGGATGGGCCGGCGAGGCGGCGGCGGCGGCGATGTCGCGCGCGGCGATCGGCTGCACCGCCGGGCCGGCGCGCTGCAGCCGGCCGAACCCGTCGAGCGTCTCGAGCGGCGGCAGCCTCGCATCGCCGGGCTCGGCGACGCCGTCGCTGATCGCCACGACGCGGCGCAGCATCTCGACAAAGAGCCCCGACAGCGCGAGGTTCGACCACTCGGCATTGGCCGTGGTGTGGACCAGCACGATCCACCCCTTGCCGCGCTTCTCGGCGGTGACGAGGGGCGTGCCGTCGGCGAGCCGCGCCCAGGTCTTGCCGGCGAGCTCGAGGTCCGGCTCGGCGAGCACCTGGCGCGACACCGTGACGTCGGGCGGGATCGCGAGGCCGGCGAACGGGCTGTCGGCGGCGAACGCCGCGAGCTTGGCGGGCTGCTCCCACGACAGCGCGCCGCCGATCGTGCGCCCGCCGCGGCGCAGGCGCACCGGCAGCAAATGGTCCTCCTGCTCGGCGAGATGCGGCCCGGCGAAGCGCAGCAACAGGCCGCCGGCCTCGACCCAGCGCTGCACCGCATCCGCCTCGGCCGGGGAATCGGGCCCGGCGTCGGCATAGACCAGCACCGCCAGCTCGCGCTTCAGGAGCTCGGCGGCCGGTCCGCGGCGGATCTCGGTGAACGGGTCGAGCGCGCGCTCGAGGTAGTAGGTCTCGCTGAGCAGCGGCTGGCTGCTCGGGTTGGCGCTGCCGGCGATCCCGACCGGCCGGCGCCGCCAGCGCTCGTCGACGAGCAGCGTGCCGCCGGCCGAGCCTTCGCCTTCGAGGTCGATGCGCGCGATCCGGTTGCGCAGCTCGGACGGCATCGGCAGGCGGACCAGTGCGGCGCCGTCGCCGGCCTCGATCGTCGCGCTTTCGCGTGCGAGCAGCGCGCCGTCCTCGGCGCTCGCCCGCACCGTCACGGCGCGCGGCGCCGGCGCCGGCAGGGCCTTCACCGCGACCGACAATTCCTTGCCGGCGCGCGCGCTCGGCGCGGCGCCCGGCCCGGCACCCGGCCCGGCGTCCGGGGCGAGCAGCAGCGCCGCCTCGCCCGGCGTCGCGGCGAGGTAGCGCAGCGCGCCGCGCGCGGCGAGCGCCGCCGCGAGTTGCGCTGCGCCGCCGTCGTCGACGTCGTCGCTGAGCCAGATCGCGCCGCTGCCGGCGGCCTCGGGCAGCGCGGCGAGCCGCGCCGTCGCCGCCTTGCGGTCGACCGCCCAGGGCTTCGGCGCCAGCGCCTGCACCGCGGCGCGCGCATCGGCGGCGCGTACCGGCTGGAGCGGCGGCGCGGGCTGGTTCGAGACCGGCGGCGCGGTGGTCAGCAGCACGACCTGCCGGTTTTCGCGCTCGGCCTCGGCGAGCAGGTCGAGAGCCGCGTTCTGGCGGGCCGTCCAGTCATGCGCGGCGGCCCAGCCGTCGTCGATGACGAGCACCAGCGGGCCGCGCCCGGCGAGCGAGGTCTGCGGATTGACCAGCGGATGCGCCAGCCCGATGACGATCAGCGCGGCGAGCAGGGTGCGCAGCACGATCAGCCAGAGCGGCGTGCGCGCCGGCGTCTCCTCGCGCGGCGTCAGGCCGAGGAGCAGGCGCAGCGCCGGGAAGGCGACGCGCCGCGGCGCCGGCGGCGTCACCCGCAGCAGCCACCAGATGATCGGCAACCCGACCAGCGCCGCGAGCAGCCAGGGCGAGGCGAAAGCGAGCGCGCCGAGCGACAGCATCAGCGGCGGCGGTCCGGCGCCAGCGCCGCATGCAGCGCGAGCAGCGCCAGGTGCGGCGGCCGGTCGGTGCGGTGCGTGCCGAACGACCAGCCGACCGCCTGGGTCATCGCCTGCAGCGCCGCGCGGTGCTCGCGAAACCGCAAAGCGTAGGCATCGCGAATGGTCTCGACGCGGCCGACCAGCAGTTCGCTACGCTCCTCGACGCCCTCGAAGCGCACCCGCCCGTCGAAAGGCAGATCTTCCTCGGC
>DATJOB010000103.1:0-7906 GCA_035507475.1 Allostellaceae bacterium
ACCGCCGCCGATGCCCCGTCCGAGAGCTGCGAGGCGTTGCCGGCGGTGATGTATCTGCCGGCCGCGATGCGCTGGCCGTCCTTGAACACCGGCTTCAGCGCGGCGAGGCCGTCGAGGTTGGTGTCGGGCCGGTTGCCCTCGTCCTTGTCGAGCGTCACCGCGCGCGGCTTGACCTCGCCGGTTTCGCGGTCGGTCACCAGCATCACCGACGGCAGCGGTGCGATCTCGTCGTCGAAGCGGCCGGCCTGCTGCGCCGCCGCGGTGCGCTGCTGCGAGCGCAGCGCAAACTCGTCCTGCGCCTCGCGCGACACGCCATAGCGCTCGGCGACGATCTCGGCGGTCTCGATCATCGTCATGTAGAGCGCCGGCATCGCCTCGGTCAGCGCCGGGTCCTGCGCGCGGTATTTGTTGGCGTGCTCGTTCTGCACCAGCGAGATCGATTCGACGCCGCCGCCGACCGCGATCTGCATGCCGTCATGGACGATCTCCTTGGCGGCGGTCGCGATCGCCATCATCCCCGAGGCGCATTGCCGGTCGATCGACATCCCCGCGACGCTCTCTGGCAGCCCGGCGCGCATCGCCGATTGGCGCGCGATGTTGTAGCCCTGCGCGCCCTGCTGAACCGCGGCGCCGACGACCACGTCGTCGATCGCGCCGGGCTCGACCCCGGCGCGCCGCACCGCCTCGGCGATCGCATGGCCGGCCAGCGCCTGCGGCTGGGTGTCGTTGAACGCGCCGCGATAGGCGCGGCCGATCGGGGTGCGCGCGGTCGAGACGATGACGGCGGAGCGCATGACGGTCCTCCCTCGGCTTGGCTTGCACCCAGCTTAGCGGCTGCGCCGCGCCGGGTCACGCCGGACCGCCGAAGGGGTAGCGGGCAAACGGACCCGCGACCCGCCGAGGGCGCCTGAAGCACCGTGGAACCGGCCCTGCTCACGCCCGACACGGCCCGCTCTGCGCCTCGATCAATCCCCGGCCGGAGCGATGCGCGGCGGGGTCAGCGGGTTGGGCGGCGACGCGCGCAGCATCAGCACGATCAGGATGCCGGCCAGCGAGACCCAGGCGACGAGCCAGAACGAATCGATATAGGCGAGCACATAGGCTTCGTGCTGGACGCGGCCGGCGAGCAGGTCGAGGCCCTGGGCGCCGGGAGTGCCGGCCCCGGTCGGTCGTGCCCCGAAGAGCGCGGCGGCCTGGTCGGCGGCACCCTCGACCGTGGTCGCGCCGGCCTGCACATGCAGCCCGATCAGGTTCGAATAGACCTGCTCGCGCACCCGGACGAAGGTCTGGATGACCGCCGCGCCGATCTCCGCGCCGAGCAGGCGCGAGATCTGGATCATCGCGGCGATCGCTGCCGCCTGCGCCGGGACGATGTTGGAGATCGCATAGGTGACGAGCGCGGTGATCGCGAAGGCGAGGCCGATCGCCTCGACGCATTGCGAGGGCAGGAAATCGCCGCCGGCCCAATCGTGCGTCAGCGCGGTATCCATCCAGCTGCCGAGGGCGATCATCGCGAAGCCGAAGACCAGCAGCAGGCGCGCCTCGACCCAGCGCAGCAGCAGCGCCACCAGCGGCACGAGCACGATCTGCGGCAGCGCGATCCAGTTCAGCACGTCGCCGATCTGGATGTCGCGCAGCCCTTGTATCCGGGTCAGGAAGTCGGGCAGCAGATAGCCGGTCGCGGTCGAGCCGAAACCGTAGAGCGAGATCAGCAGCGCGGGGCCGGCGACGTTGGCGCGGCGCGCCACCGTCAGGTGGATCAGCGGAAACGGCGTGCGGGCCTCGCGCACGAAAAATGCCGCGACGAGGAGCAACCCGCCCAGCAGCAACCCCCAGACGAGCCCGGAACCCAGCCAGTCGAGCCGGTTGCCCTGGTCGAGCCCGGCATAGATCAGGCCGAAGCCGAGCCCGGCATAGGCGATCCCCGGCCAATCGGTGCGCGCCAGCAGCACCCGGTCGATCGGCCGCCGCGGCATCGCCGCCACGACCAGGGCCAGCATGATCGGCGTCAGGATGCAATTCTGCCAGAACAGCCACGGCCAATGGCCGTTCTCCGAATACCAGCCTTCGACCGCGCCGGCGACGTTCTGCGAGAACACGAAGCGGAAGGAGTAGGCGGCGATGCCCCAGATCCACCAGCGCTGCGGCAGGCTGCGCAGCACGAAGCCGAGCGCCGCCGGGATGAACGCGCCGACCGCCAGCCCGCGCACCACCTGGAGCGCGAGCAGCGTGCCGTAATCGCTGACGAAGGGCGGCAGCAGCGAGCCGACCGTGAACACCGTGCCGGTCCACAGCAGCACCCGCCGGGTGCTGAGCACCGTGCTCATCCATGCCGCGGCCGGCGTCACCACCATCTGCGCCGCCTGGAACGCGGTGGCGATCCACGAGCCCTCGTCGAAGCCGAGGCTCAGCCCGCCGCGGATGTCGGCGAGGCCGAAGGTGGTGACCTTGGTGTTGAGCGAGGAAATGAACGCGCCCAGCATCACCGCCAGGATGCCGAGGACGGGGCGGTCGGAGCGCTTGCTCGCGCTCGCCGCCGGCGTTGCGGCCGCGATGGTTGCGGCGGCAACGCTCACGGCGGCGGCGGCGTGGTGTCGGTGAGGATCGTCGCTTCGACCGACATGCCGGGCCGCAACCGGCCGGCGAGCGGGTTGTCGTCCTTGAGCCGCAGCTTGACCGGGATGCGCTGCACCACCTTGGTGAAATTGCCGGTGGCGTTGTCGGGCGGCAGCAGGCTGAACTGCGAGCCGCTCGCCGGGGCGATGCTGTCGACCCAGCCGTCGATCACCACGCCGGGGAAGGTGTCGACGCGGATTTTCGCCCGCTGGCCGAGCGCGACATGGGTCAGCTGGGTCTCCTTGTAGTTCGCGATCACCCAGACATTGGTGAGCGGCACCACCGAGATCACCTGTGTGCCGGCATGCACGTATTGTCCGGCGCGCACGCCGCGCTCGCTGACCATGCCATCGAGCGGCGCGACGATCCTGGTGTAGCCGAGATCGATCCGCGCCAGGTCGAGCGCCGCCTGCTTCGCCTTGGCGTCGGCGCGCAGCTGCGATTCCTGGGTGTCGAGCACCGCCAGCTGCCGGGTCTGCTGGTCGAGATCGGCCTGCCGGCTGAGCAGCGTCGCGGCAAAGCGCTGGGCGTCGGCGTCGGCCTGCTCGACCCGTTGCTGGGTGCCGAAGGTCGTCGCCAGCAGCGTGCGCTGCCGCTGGGCCTCGAGCTTGGTGCGCTCGACATCGGCCTGGGTCGCGGTGACCGCGTCCTCGGCCGCGGCGATCTGCGTCTTCTGCGTCGCCTTGCGCGCTTTCAAATTCTCGATCGCCGCCTCGGCGCCGAGCAGATTGGCCTCGGCCAGCGCGACTTTCGCGCGATAGTCCGAATCGTCGATCTCGACCAGCAGATCGCCGGCCTTGACCCGCTGGAAATCGTCGACCGCCACCTGCTTGACGTAGCCTTCGACCTGGGCGCTGAGCGGCGTGATGTCGCTGCGCAGGTAGGCGTCGTCGGTGGTCTGCCGCACGGCGTCGCCGACCCAGCGGTCCCACTGCGTGGCGAACAGCGCCGCGACGGTGCCGGCGGCGAGAAGCACGACGAGCCGCAGCCCCCATTCGCGCACGCGATGCGGCCGCGTCGCGCTGGCGGGTGCCGGGGCTTTCGGGACGACGCTCTGCTCTGCCATGGCGGCTGTCTCGATCGGCCGCGGCGGTTGCGTCGCGACCGAGGGCCGTGGTGGGCGCGACAGGGATTGAACCTGTGACCCCACCCGTGTGAAGGGTGTGCTCTCCCGCTGAGCTACGCGCCCGCACCGCCGCGGCACCGGCCGGGTCGGGCATTAAGGCGGCGCGCCGCCGCGCTGTCAAGGCGCCCAGCTCCGTCCGCGGCGCCCCGGCGCGCAACGGTTTTTGCGCTGCAGCATTGATTTTTTGGCGTTGCACGAGCGCTCTTGCCGCGGTCGATCATGCGGCTCGCCATGAAACCGCATGCCCGCAAAGCGCGCATTGTTGTGGCGGCATACGCCGCGCTCGCCGTGCTGGGTGTGCTGGGTCTCGCCGCCCCGCGTCCCGCCGCGGCCGAAGACCTGATCGAGATGAGCTTCGAAGGGTTCGGGCCGGCCGGCCTGCACCTGATAACGACGCATACGCAGATCGCGGAGGCGCCGGCCTGGTACGCGATCGAGGGCGATTTCGCGACCGCCGGGCTCGGCGCGCTGTTCGCCCGCGTCGCCAACCGCTCGCAGACCCAGGGCCGACAGGAGGCCGACAAGCCGCAGCCGGTCAGCTTCAACAGCGAGACCGCGCGCAACGGTGTCGTGCAGCGCTTGAGGGTCGAGTTTCGCCCGGGCAGCGTCCCGGCGGGCAGCGCGACGCCGCCGCCGGCCGAGGCGGTGACGCCGGTCGACCCCACGCAGCTCGCCGGGACGGTCGACAACCTGACCGCCTATCTGCTGCTCGAGCGGCAGCTCGCGCATGGCGGGACCTGCAGCCTCAAGGTGCCGGTCTTCGACGGCCGGCATCGCTACGATCTGCGCTTCAGCGACGCCGGCAGGCAGCTACTGACGCCGGCCGGGGGGCAGAAGTTCAGCGGCCCGACCCAGGCCTGCGCGATGGTGCGCGACGAGATCGGCGGCTTCTACGTCGACAAGCACCACGAGGAAGGCGCGCGGTCGGGCACGATCTGGTACGCGCCGCAGCTGCTGCCGGGCGATCTTGCGGTGCCGGTGCGGATGAGGATGGACACCGAGATCGGCGAGGTCGAGCTCTACCTCGCCTCGCTCAAGAGCCGCGGCGTCAACCTCAAGCTCATGGATTGAGGTCGCGCCCCGCGAGCGCCGCGGGCAGCTCGGCAAAGCGGTCGAGCACGCAGGCCGGGCCGAGCGTCGCCACGTCGGCGCGCGCATAGCCGTAGCGCATCAGGAACAGCGGCAGCCCCGCGGCATGCGCCGCCAGCGCATCGTTCTCGCTGTCGCCGATCATCGCGGCGCGCGCCGCCTCGCCGCCGAGCGCGGCGACGAGCGAGAGCAGGTGGCCGGGGTCGGGCTTGCGCACCGCGAAGCGGTCGCCACCCGCCCAGCCGTCGAACAGCGTGTCGAGCCCGGTGCCGCGCAGCACCGCGCCGGTCGCGTGCTGCGGCTTGTTGGTGCACACCGCGGTGGCGTAGCCGGCGCGGCGCAGCGCCGCCAGCGTCTCGGCCACGCCGGGATAAGGCCGGCTAAGACGGGTCGCCGCGGCCTCGTAGACGGCGATGAAGCGCGGCTGCATCGCCTCCGCTTCGGCCGGCGTGGCGCCGCGGGCGGCGAAGCCGCGGCGCAGCAGCATCGCCATCCCGTCGCCGACCATCGGCTTCACGTCGGCGGGCGAGAGCGGCGCGTGGCCCCGCTCGGACAAGACTTCGTTAAGGGCGTTGGTCAAATCTGGAAGTGTATCGACCAGCGTGCCGTCGAGGTCGAAGAGCAGAAGGAAGCGTCCCATTCGCGGCCAGATTGCCCCGGCGCGTTCATATTCGGCAACAATCTGTGTGTTGGCGGAGCGCATCGCGCGTGCAACCCTGCCGGCGGGTCGCGCCCGGGGGATGAGCGAGCCGCCGCCATGAATTCGACGCCTGACGCCGGTTTTGCCGCCGTCGTCCTCGCCGCGGGCGAGGGGACGCGGATGGATTCGGCGCTGCCGAAGGTGCTGCACGAGGTCGCCGGCCGGCCGATGGTGCTGCACGTCCTGGCGGCGCTCCAGCCGCTCGTCCCGGCCGCGACCGTTGTCGTCATCGGTCACGGGATGGAGCGGGTCGCCGAGGCCGTCGCGCCGGCGGCGGTCGCGGTCCAGCACCCGCCGCGCGGCACCGGCGATGCGGTCAAGGCGGCGCGCGGCGCGCTCGCGGCGCTCGGCCGCGCGTTCGGCGATGTGGCGATCCTCTACGGCGACACGCCGCTGCTGCAATCCGAGACGGTCGCCCGGCTGCTCGCGGCGCGCCGCCGCGCGGGAGCGGCGATCGCGGTCGGGGCGATGCGTCCCGCCGATCCCGCGCCCTACGGCCGGGTCGTGCTCGGCGGCGACGGCGGCGTCGAGCGCATCGTCGAGGCGAAGGACGCCTCGCCCGAGGAGGCCGCGATCGCGCTCTGCAACGGCGGCATCATGGCGGTCGCCGGAGAGCATCTGTTCGAGCTCCTCGACCAGCTCGACGACATCAACGCCAAGCGCGAGTTCTACCTGACCGACATCGTCGGCATCGCCCGCCGGCGCGAGCTTGCCGCCGTCGCGGTGGAGCTGCCGGCAGAGGAGGTCGTCGGGGTCAACACCCGCGCCGAGCTGGCCGCCGCCGAAGCGGTGATGCAGGAGCGGCTGCGCCGGCGCGCGATGGCAGCGGGAGCGACGCTGATCGCGCCCGACACGGTGTTCCTATCGGCCGACACGCGGCTCGCTCGCGACGTGGTGGTCGAGCCCAACGTCGTCTTCGGACCGGGCGTCAGCGTCGCCGAGAATGTCCGCATCCGCGCCTTTTCGCATCTCGAAGGCGCCGAGATCGCCGCCGGCGCGATCGTCGGCCCCTACGCCCGGCTGCGCCCCGGCGCGGTGCTGGAGCGCGACGTCCATGTCGGCAATTTCGTCGAGGTCAAGGCGACGCGGCTCGGCGCCGGCGTCAAGGCCAACCACCTCTCCTATCTCGGCGACAGCGAGGTCGGACCGGGGACCAATATCGGCGCCGGCACGATCACCTGCAATTACGACGGTTTCGGCAAGCACCGCACGATCATCGGCGGCGGCGCCTTCATCGGCTCCAACACCGCGCTGGTCGCGCCGGTGACGGTCGGCGACGGCGCCTATGTCGCGACCGGCAGCGTCATCACCGCCGACGTGCCGGCCGATGCGCTGAGCATTGCCCGCGCCCGGCAGGTCGACAAGCCGGGCCGCGCCGCGGCGCTGCGCGCCAAGCTCAAGGCACAGCGCTGATGTGCGGCATCGTCGGCATCATCTCGACGAAAAGCGTCGCCGGCGAGCTCGTCGAGGGGCTGCGGCTGCTCGAATATCGCGGCTACGATTCGGCCGGCATCGCGACCCTCATCGACGGCCGCATCGAGCGGCGCCGCGCCGAGGGCAAGCTCGACAACCTGGTCGCGCGGCTGGCGGGCGAGCCGCTGCCGGGGACGATCGGCATCGCCCACACGCGCTGGGCGACGCACGGCCTGCCGATCGAGAAGAACGCGCACCCGATCGCCACCGAGCGCGTCGCGGTCGTGCATAACGGCATCATCGAGAACTATCAGGCGCTGCGCGGCGAGCTGTCGCGGCTCGGCTACACGTTCCGCACCGACACCGATACCGAGGCGGTCGCCATCATGGCGACGCACCATCTCGCCGAGGGCGCGACGCCGGCCGAGGCGGTGGCGAAGACGCTGCCCCGGCTCGAAGGCGCCTTCGCGCTCGTCTTCCTGTTCGCCGGCGAGCACGACCTGCTGATCGGCGCGCGCCGCGGCCCGCCTTTGGCGATCGGCTACGGCGACGGCGAGATGTTCGTCGGGTCCGACGCGCTCGCGCTGGCGCCGCTCACCCGCCGCATCGCCTATCTCGAAGACGGCGACTGGGCCGTCGTCACCTCGCGCGACGTGGCGATTCGAGACGGCGACAGCGCCGTGGTGCAGCGCCGGGTTTATGACACGGCGGTTTCCGGCGCGCTGATCGGCAAGGGCAATTTCCGCCATTTCATGCAGAAGGAGATTTTCGAGCAGCCGGCGGTGATCGGCGACACGCTGCACGCGCTCATTCACCCGACCACCGGCACCGTCCACCTGCCGCAGCTGCCGTTCGCGCTCGGCGACGTGACCAAGGCGACCATCGTCGCCTGCGGCACCGCCTACCATGCCGGTCTCATCGCCAAATACTGGTTCGAGCGCATCGCCCGGCTGCCGGTCGAG
>DATJOB010000104.1:0-2410 GCA_035507475.1 Allostellaceae bacterium
TGATCCTCGCGGCCGTCGAGCGCGCTGCCGGGCCCGGCGGGATGGCGCCAGTTCGCGCCCAGGACGAAGTCCCACCAGTCCGTCGGGGCTCGCACGCGCATGCCGTCCGCCGGCGGCATGAAGACGAGGCTGCCCGGCTGCAGCATGTCGGGTGCGACCCCCGGATAGCTCGCGGGATCGAGCGGCCGCTCGGCGACCGTCACGTATCCGGTCGCGGCGACGAAGCGCGCGAAGGCGCGGTTGGTCACCGGATCGCGGTCGATGAAGAAGCCGTCGACGGCGGCATGCCGAACCGGGCTCTCCTCCGGATAGTGCGCGTCGGAGCCCATGCGGAACGCGCCGCCCGGAATCCACGCCATGTCCGCGGTCGGCGCCTCGGCCGCGGCTCCCGCCCGCAATGCCGGCTCGTTCAACAGCATCCGCCGCCTCCGAGAACCTGGGTCGGCAACACCGCCTGCGCCGCAAGGTACGGCTGGTTGCCGGCCATGCGAAGCCTGCCGATCACGATGAGCTGATCGCCGGGCGCCGCCTTGAGCTTGCGGTTGCCGACGATCCGCAGGGGATGCTGCGACACGTCCTGCAGGACGAACTCGCCGCGCGACGGGTCGGCGTCGATCACCAGGCCGTAGATCCGCACCGATTTGCCGACGAATGCCGCCGGCGTCGCATACAGCTCGGCAATGATCGGCGTCGGCAACCGGCGCGCGGACTCCGCCGCCGGGCTCGCCGCAGACGTCGTCGCGAGCACCGCCAGCGCGACGACGAGCGTCGCCAGCCGTCTCATGGTCGCGCCCCCGGGCGCCGCGCCGCCGGCGCGCCTGCCGTGCCGGCTCGGACGAACGCGCCAGCGGCCTCGTCGAACAGCTTGGTCAGGATGTCGTCCTTGAGCTCGGCGTAGCGCGGCGTCTTGAAGACGCCGATGCCGCGCGGGCGCGCCAGATCGACCGGCACGACGGCCTTCGCCGAGGCAGGCGAGCGCGACATCACGATCAGGGTGTCGGCGAGCAGGATCGCCTCGTCGATCTCGGAGGTGACGAACAGGATGGTCTGCCCGCTCGTCTCGAACAGCCGCAGCAGATATTCCTGCATCAGCTGGCGCGTCATCGCGTCGAGCCCGCGAAACGGCTCGTCCATCAGCAGCACGCTCGGCTGGTTGATCAGCGCGCGCGCGAGCTCGGCGCGCCGCTGCATGCCGCCCGAGAGCTGGCTCGGGAAGCGGTCGCGAAACTCCACGAGGCCGACGCGCGCGAGCAGCGCCATCGCGTCCGCCTCGACCTCGGCGCGCGGAACCTCGCGCTGCACCAGCGGGCCGTACATCACGTTCTCGAGGACGCTCATCCACGGGAACAAGGCGGTCTCCTGGAAGACGACCAGACGGCTGCGATCGGGTCCGACGACGTCGGCGCCGTCCAGCGTGATGCGGCCCGCGGACGGACGCTCGTATCCCGCGATCATGTTGACGAGCGTGGTCTTGCCGCAGCCCGAGGGGCCGACCAGCACGGTCAGGCGCCCCTTCTGTGCGACCAGGGAGCACCCGTCGACGACCAGCTTCGAGCGGTATTCGTCGCCGTAGCGCTTGCTGACGCGGTCGACGACCACCTCGCCGATCGGCTCCGACGGTCGAGCCGCGATCATGCGCGTTGCCACGGCGCCGCCAGACGGCCGAGCGCGCGGATGAGCTGCGACGACATGAGGCCGGCGACGCCGATCGAGATCATGCACACGATGCACTGCGAGATCGCGTTGATCTCGAAGCCCTGCCAGAGCAGATAGCCGAGTCCAGTGTCGCCCGCGACCATCTCGGCCGCAACCAGCATCTCCCAGGCGAGCCCCATGCCGACGGCCATCCCGGTCACGATCGACGGGATCGTCGCCGGCAGGATGATGCGCCAGAACAGATCGCGCCGGGTCGACCCAAGGGACCTGCCCGCCCGCTCATAGTTCGGATCGATGGTCGCGGCGCCGCCGATCGTGTTGATGAGCACGACCCAGAACGCGCCCAGGAAGACGATGAAGATGACGCTCAGCTCGCGCGTCGGCCAGAAGATGATGGCGACCGGGATCCATGCCACTGGCGGGATCGGACGCAGGATCTCGACCACCGGAAAGACCGTATCGAGCGCCACGCGGTTCATCGCGAGGGCGAGCCCGAGCGGCACCCCAACGAGCTGCGCAGCCACGAAACCGAAGGCGACGCGGCGCAAGCTTAAGCCCCACGCGGTCCAATAGAGCTGCGAGTGGAGCAGCTTCGCCGACTCCCGGACCACCTCGGACGGCGGCGGCAGGCTGGCGATGCCGGGGATGCCGAGGGGTGCGGCGAACTCCCACAACAGCGCGAGCGAGCCCAGCGAGACGACCGCGAGGATCCATTCGAGCCTCCAGCGCAGGCGGAGCCAACGCACGGCGCCGC
>DATJOB010000105.1:0-7008 GCA_035507475.1 Allostellaceae bacterium
CGTGCCGCAGAGGCAGTTGACCAGGGTCGACTTGCCCGAGCCGTTGGGGCCGATGAGACCGAGCCGCTCGCCCTTGGCGATCGCCAGATCGATGCCGTCGAGCGCGATGAAGCCGCCGAAGCGCTTGCCCAGCCCCTTGGCCTCGAGCAGCGGCTCGCCCGCGGGCAGCGGTTCGGCCATCAGCCGGCCTCCCGCCGCCGCCGGCGGCTCTGCACGAGCCCGACGATGCCGTTGGGCGCGATGATCACGAAGAAGATCAGCAACAGGCCGACGATCAGCAGGTTGAGCGCCGAGGAGATCGTCACGGTCGCGAGCTGCTGGATCGTGCCGAGCAGGAGCGCGCCGATCACCGGGCCGATCCAGCTCTGCATCCCGCCGATCACCGGCATCGCCACGCTGTTGACCGCATAGGAGAGGTTGAAGCTCGATGTCGGATCGAGATAGGTCACGTAATAGGGCAGCGGCGCCCCGGCCATACCCATCAGCGCGCCCGAGATCGTCGTCGCGATCAGCTTGAGGCGCAGCGTCGGCACGCCGCTCGCCTCGGCGGCCTGCTCGTCGTCGCGGATCGTGGCGAAGCCGAGGCCGAGGCGCGAGCCCTCGATCGAACGCGCGATGCCGACGGCGAGCACCGCGAGCAGCGTCATCAGCGAGAACAGGTACTGGATGTAGCCGCCGCCCAGCGGCGCGTTCGCCGGCCGGATGATGTAGATGCCGCGCGAGCCGCCGACATAGTCCCAGTTCACGATCAGCGTCTGCACCACGATGGTGAAGGCGAGCGTCGCGATCGCGAAGAACACGCCGCGCAGCCGCAGCGTGAGATAGCCGGTGCCGAACCCCATCGCGCCGGAGACGATGCCGGCGACGAGGATCATCACCGGCAGCGGCACCGGCATCGCCACGAGCCCGAAGGCGTTGTGCAGCGTCATCGGCAGCTTGTGCAGCACCGCCGAGCTGTAGGCGCCGGCGGCGAAGAACGCGCCGGTGCCGAAATTGGTGTAGCCGGTATAGCCGCCGAGGATGTTCCAGGCGCTCGACAGCACGATGTATTCGAGGACGACGTAGCCTGCGAAATAATAATACTCGTTGGCGATGTAGAGCCGCGACAGGACGAGGAAGGCGAGGCCGACCGCGACCAGCAGCGCCCAGAACAGGTCGCGGCGCATCGCTAGCGGCCGAGCAGACCGGCGGGCCGCACCGCCAGCGTCACGAGCAGGAAGCCGAACGACACCGCCGGCGCCCAGGACGGCCCGTAGAAGGTCGCGGTGAGGCTTTCGACGACACCGAGCAGCATCGCCGCCATCACCATGCCGGGCATCCTCGTCATGCCGCCAAGCACGCAGATCGCGAAGATGCGGCCGATATAGTCGCGGCCGATCGACGGCTCGACCGGCTGGATGATGATCAGGAACGAGCCGGCGACGGCGCAGGTCGCGACCGAGATGCCGAACGCGATCTGCTTGATGCGGGTCGGGTTGGCGGCCATCAGCTGCAGCGCCAGCCGGTCCTGCGAGACCGCGAGGATCGCGCGGCCGATAAAGCTGCGCGACAGGTAAAGCTGCACCAGCCCGACCATCACCAGCGAGAACACGCAGGGCAAAAGCATCCGCAGCGGCAGCTCGACGAAGCCGAAATGCAAGCTGGGGCCGATATAGCTCGCCTCGACAAAGCGGTAGTCGACGCCGAAGATCAGCACCAGCGAGACCTCGCCGACGAACAACAGGCCGAAAAAGAACGCGAGGCCCTGGATCGCCTGCTCGCCGCGCCGCTCGAAGGCGTAGTAGTAGAGCCGGTAGACCGCCATGCCGAGCGCGAAGAACAACGGCGTCGCGACGACCCCGGTGACGATCGGGTCGAGCCCGAAGGACTGGTTGGCCAGATAGGCGGCGTAGCAGCCGAGCAGGATGAACGCCGGCTGGGCGATGTTGGCGATGTCGAGCATGCCGAACGAGATCGTCACGCCGACGGTGACCGCGGCGTAGAACCCGCCGAGCAGAATCCCGGCGACCAGCGCATTGATCAGCAGATCGAGCGAGATCAGCATCGGCGGCGGCGCGGTCTGACGAGGCGTCTAGCGGCCGCCGCGCAGGACCACCCCCGGGGTTGGCGCGGCCTCCTCGCGCGCGGACGCGTCTTCCATGCCGTCTCCCCCGGAATGTTCGTTCGGCGGTGCCGCGCAGGCACGCCGCCGCATTAGATCAGCATCGGCCGCGTCTGTTAAGCGCGACCGCCTGCCGCGCCTCAGGCTTTTTGCGGCTCGGCCTGTTTGGTGACGGCGCGCAGCCGCGCGAGCTCCGCCGCCTGCGGCCCGTGGACCGCATGATGCGCCGTCTGGTGAACCGTCATCGCCGCCCGCGTCCAGGCATGGTCGTCCCCGTAATTGGCGCGCAGTGCCATGACCGCGGCCAGCGCCGCCGCCAGCGCCTCCTCGGCGCGGCCGTCGGCGAGCAGCGCATGGGCGAGGTTGCAGCGCGCCCTTGCGGTGGCGGGATGATGGACGCCGAACTCGCCCTCCCACCGCGTCAGCGTCTGCTCGCAGAACGGGATCGCGGTGCGCGCGTCGTTCTGCTCGACCAGCAGCGCCGACAGCTCGCGCGAGGTGAGCACGCCCATGGCGATCAGATGCGCGCCGAGATGGCCGCCCTGGTCGCGCTGCCGCTCGAGCGCGCCGACCACCTGCTCGACCGTCGCGATGCCGCGCGCAACCACCATTTCCCCCAGCAGCATGCCAGATCCCCCGCCCCCGCCGCGACATAGGCCGCCGCCGGAAATCCCGCCAGCATCGCGCGCAGTGGTTTCCAATCGGTTAGGAATGGGCCGGGAATGCCCAAGACTTGCGCAGACTTGCCATGCCGAGGCTTGCTATGCTGACCGGGAGACGCCGGGGGACGCAGCGTGGGAGGCCGATGGATGAGCAATGTGACGCTGGCGCAGGCTTCGAAGATCGTCGATGCGGCGCTCGCCAAAGGCCGCGAACTGGGCCTGCACCCGCTCACCGTCGTCGTGCTCGATGGCGGCGGCCACATGGTCGCGATGAAGCGCGAGGACGGCTCGGGCATCCTGCGCGCCGAGATCGCCACCGGCAAGGCGTGGGGCACGCTCGGCATGGGGTTCGGCGGCCGCGAGTTCGCGCGCCGCGCGGCCTCCGGCGGCGGGGTCTTTCTGCAGGCGCTGATGGCGGCGTCCGGCGGACGCATCGTGCCGGCGGCGGGCGGCGTGCTGATCCGCGATGCCGCCCGGGAGGTTGTCGGTGCGGTCGGGATCAGCGGCGACACCTCCGAGCAGGACGAGATCTGCGCGGTCGCCGGCATCGCCGCCGCGGGGCTCACCGCCGACACCGGCGAAGCGCCATGACCGAGGCCGAAGCCATCGCCGCGCTGGGGGCGCTGTCGCAGGCGACGCGGTTGCAGCTCTACCGGCTGCTGGCGGGCTGCGGCCCGGCGGGGCTGTCGGCCGGCAACATCGCCGAGCGGCTCGGAGTGATCCCGTCGTCGCTCTCCTTTCACCTGCAGAACCTGGTGCATGCCGGGCTGATCAGCCAGCGGCGTGCCGGACGCTTGATGGTCTATGCCGTCAATGAGGGCGCGATGGCGGCGCTGCTCTCCTACCTGACCGAGAATTGCTGCGGCGCGGCCGAAGCGGCGGCATGAGGATGCCGGGGACGACCAGGGGGGACGACCAGGGGGGACGACCAGGCTCGGCTCGCCGGCTCAGCGGCTGCAGGCGGCTCCGCCGAGCACGCAGAACTTGGCGCAATGCGGGTGGTTGAGCGCGACGGCGCCGCGCGCGCCGGCGAGCGACGACCCGAGATCCCATAGCGGATCGTAGGGCAGGAGGGTGCAGGCGACGACGCTGGGTCGCGTCGCGCCCTTGTGCTTCAGCACCATGCGCGAGGTCGCGCACATCACGCTGTCGGGCGATTTATCGAGAATCCCCCAGCACGCGGTGGTGATCTCCGGCACGTCGATGCGCGCGTCCATCTCCGGGAAGATCGTCAGCGCCACCGGATCGTCGGCGTCGAGCGAGATGCCGAGCTCGGCGAAGAGCCGACGGAAGCCGGCGCGGATCACCGCCTCGGCCTCGCCCGACAGATAGCGGCTCGCGACGTTGACCTTGAACCCGTACTCGACGAGCCAGCGCAACCCGTCGAGCGTCGGCTGCCAGCTGCGCCGGCCGCGCTCCAGCTCATGCACCGCCGGCGCGTAGTGGTCGAGCGAGACACGCAGCGTCAGCCGCTCGCCATGGCGCTCGCGCAGCGCCAGGAGCGCGCGCTTGCAATGATGCATCGGCTTCATCGCGTTGGTCAGCACGATCGCCTCGTAGCCGCGCGCCAGGACATCGGCGAGCATCGCCGGCAGTTCGCGGTTCATGAACGGCTCGCCGCCGGTGAAGCCGACGAGCCGCGTCCCCAGCCCGAGCGCGGCGATCTCGTCGAGGTAGCCGGCGACCTCGGCCGCCGTCAGGTAGACCAGCCGGTCGTTGCGCGGCGACGATTCGATATAGCAGTTCGCGCAGGTCAGGTTGCAGAGCGTGCCGGTGTTGAACCACAGCGTCTCGAGCGCTTTGAGCGCGACCTGCGCGCGCGGCTCGCCGCGCGCCGTGACGCGCGGGTCGCGGAACTTGCGCGGATCGAGCAATGCGGCGGCACTCATCGCCTTATTATAGACGAGCCCCGCGCCCCGCGCATGACCGAACCGGATGCACCGGCCCGCATCGAGGACCTATAAACAATTTTAGATCATTTTCTATTACTTACCGTTATCATCAATGTTGTCTATTTAAATAGTTAACGGAGATACTTAATGCTTTTCCCAACGGAACAAAATGCTATTGTTGCTTCACACAGTAATAAAGGCGGGAGACCGGCTGTGAGCCTCTTTCTATTGTTGCGAGAACTGGCCGCCGAGCGGCGCGGAGTTACGGCAATCGAATACGGCCTGATCGCGGCGTTGATCGCCATTGCCGCCGTCGCGGTGATGGGTCAGATCGGCACCGACCTGTCATCGACCTTCAACACCGTCGCCGGCGATCTGTAATCTTCCTCGCGTAGTATGAGGCCATGGGGGATCGGCCGTGGCCTCGGCGGGAATGGGGGGTCCAGAGCGCAGTGCGGGCGGCGCTCTCGGATCGCGACGGCGCCGACGCGGTGACGACGTGCCGCGTCGGGGCGTTTGCCGCTTGTGCCCGCTGATACGCTAGCTCCGAACCGCGCGCCGCAGCGCGCATCGCCGGCCCTTTCCGCTTTCGCCAAGCTGGCAGAGCCGCTGCGCTCGCCGCTCGCCATGGCGGCGGGCAAGATCGCCGTCTCGGCCGCATTGATCGCCTTCGTCTGCCGGCATATCGACGCCGCGGGACTCGCCCGGCAGTTTGCCGGCCAAACGCCGGGCTGGGTCGCCGCGACGGCGCTCATCGGCCTCGTGCAGATCGCGCTGCTGACGCTGCGCTGGCAGCAGATCCTGCGCGGTCTCGGCGGCCGGATCGGGATCGGCCCGACGCTCAGCGTCACCTATATGGGCTGCTTCTTCGGCGCCTGTCTGCTCGGCCCGGCCGGCAGCGATGTGGCGCGCGCGGTGCTGGCGCCGTCGCGCGGGCTCGGCCGCCGCGCGATCGTCCATTCGATCGTCTTCGAACGCCTGGCCAGCGTCGCCGGGCTGGGGCTCGCCGCGGCCCCGCTCCTCGCGCTCGCCGCGGGACCGCCGGCGCAGGCCTGGGCGCTTGCCGCTTCGCTGGCGATCGTCCCGCTGCCATTTGTCGCGGTCGCCGGCATCGCCTGGCTGGCGCGCGCGACCGCGGGGCGCAGCGGCGCGCTCTGCCGCGCCGTGCAGGAGTTCGACCGCAGCCGTCAGGAACTGTGCCGCGCCTGGCCGCGCTTTGCCGCGGCGGCGGCGATCGCCGCGGCCGGCCAAGGGCTCGTCGCCGGCGAGGCGTGGTGCCTGTCGCAGGCCCAGCATCTCGGCGTCGCGTTTCGCGACTTCGCGGTGCTGATGCCGCCGGTGACGCTGCTCGTCTCGCTGCCGATCTCGGCCGGCGGCTGGGGAGTGCGCGAGGGCGCGATGGTCGCGGCGCTGGCCATGCTCGGGGTCGACCGGGCGGCGGCGCTGCTGCTTTCGGTCGAGCTCGGCGCGCTGACCCTGCTGGTCAGCCTGCCCGGCGGCGCGATCTGGCTGTGGCGTTGCCTGCGCGCCCCGAACCGCGCACCGCGAGGGATGGCATAGCGCTTGCTGCGCCGTATAATCCCGCGCCGATTGACAAGCCCGCCGCCATGGAAATCTCGATACCGCGCCACATCCGGCTGACGTCGCACCCGGGAAGCCTCGCCCAAGGCGCGGTGCCGATCGTCTGGGGCGCACCCAGTGCGGCCGCGCGCGGCCCGGTCGTCGCCAGCCCGGCCGAACCGCGCCACCGCAATGCGATCGGCTCGTATTCCGGCTCCTATGCGATCTATCGCGCGCTCGCCGTCGCGACCCGGGCGCTGGCGCGCGATCACCGCCCCGACCTCACCGATACCGCGCCGGTCGTGGCGGTGCTGCCGCAGCCGCAATGGGCCGACCCAGCGAAGATCGTCTCGCTCGACCCCTACGGCCACCTTGTCGGCGACGCCTTCGCCGGGGCCATCGCGCAAGGCATCGACGCGCGGCCGACGATCGCGATCACCCGGGCGCATATCAACCTGCCCGAGATTTTTCCGCGCCTCAATGTGAGCGGTCTGCGGCCCGACGGGCGGGTGCTGCTCGACAGCGGCGAGATCAGAGTGACCAAGGCGGCGATCGACCCGGTCTGGCACTTGCCGGGTCTGGCGAAGCGCTTCGGTCTCGCCGAAAGCGATCTGCGTCATACGTTGTTCGAGCAGACCGGCGGGATGTTCCCCGAACTTGTCACCCGCCCGGACCTCGAAATCTTCCTGCCGCCGATCGGCGGGCAGACGGTCTACCTGTTCGGCGAGGTCGAGCGTATCGCCGACCCCGGCACGGTGATCGCCTGCCGGGTGCATGACGAGTGCAACGGCTC
>DATJOB010000106.1:0-14669 GCA_035507475.1 Allostellaceae bacterium
CCCGCCAGATCGACTTCCGACCATCGCGCGCCGAGCACCTCGCCGGTGCGCGCCGCGGTCAAGATCGCGAATTCGAGGGCTCGCGCACCGACGCCTTGCTGCTGACGCAGATCAACCATGAACCCGCCGATGTCGGCATAAGGCAGTGCCGCATGATGTTCGACGCGCCGCACCTTCGACTTCTTTGGCAGCAAGTTCTCGAGATGGCCGCGCCAGCGCGCCGGGTTCTCGCCCTGGCGATAGCCGCGCGCCGTCGCCCAGTCGAGGATCGTCTCGATCCGCCCGCGGACGCGGCCGGCGGTCTCCGGCTTCGTGTTCCAGATGGGCTCGACCGCCTTCAGCACCAGCTCGACATCGACCGCGTCCACGGTGGCATCGCCGAACACCGGATAGACGTAGCGCTGCAGCGTCGACGACCATTGCGCGGCGTGCTTCGGGTTGCGCCAAGCCGCACGATGCTGGGCGAGATACGCTTCGGCGCAGGCCTTGAACGTCTGTGCACGGGCCGCCTGGCGCTTCGCGGCGAGACGCGTCACCCTTCGCGCCTCGATCGGATCGACGCCGTCGAGGATCAGCGCGCGCGCACGGCGTGCCCTGTCACGCGCATCCGCCAGCCCGATGGTATGCAGGGGCCCGAGACCCATCGCCCTGGCCCGGCCGCCGAGCGTGAAGCGCATGATCCAGCTTCGGCCGGTAGCCCTGACCTGCAGCCAGAGCCCCAGACCGTCGCCATGCATGCCCTCGCCGAGCTTCGCGAGGCTGGCGTTCGAGAGCTTATTGATCTGGCGTGCCATAACAAACCCACGGTTCTACCCACGTTAGATATACGGGCTTGAGCGAACGTCAATGGGCCACCGCGGAATATCTTTCCGGCTATGGTATTATTATATATGCAAATTTAGGTCGCTGGCGAACTATGGCGGTCGTCGGAGAACGTTGAGATGGCGGATGGGGTGGGATTCGAACCCACGAGAGGCTTGCACCCCTGCCGGTTTTCAAGACCGGTGCCTTAAACCGCTCGGCCACCCATCCCCGGGTCGCGGCACGTGATTGCCTTGCACCTCATCCTAGCCGATTTGCCGGTCCGCGGCATCGCTCGGGGCGGCAGGCGGGCCAAAGCCGGCCGCGGCGCGATCGTTGTCGGTCGGCAGGATGCGCAACGACGCGGGCGCGCGCGTCGACAGCGAGGCCGGTGAGCGAGACTGCCGGTTTTTCAGGCAACATTAACCTTTATTCAACCATCATTTGCGAGACTGTGGCCGGTTGCGCGGCTCGATCACCCGGCGGCAAGGAGCGGTCGTGTCTCTTACGTCCATCTTTTCTCCAGCGCCGGCTCCCCTCCGCGACCGTGATCGCCGGGATGCACCGCCTGCGGTCGCGACGCCGTCGGAGCCGCCTGTGGGCGGCAGCGCGGCGCTACCGGAGGCGCTGTCGAGCATGCCCGCGACATCTCGCGAACGGCACGTGGCGCTGGCGATCCTGCTGCTGTCGACGCTCGCCTTTGCCGGCGCGGTGCCGTTCGCCCGCCTGCCGCTGCCGCCGGTCAGCGCGTTCATCCCCGGCTACGAGGCGGCGCTGATCGTCACCGACCTTGTCACGGCGCTGCTGCTCTTCGGGCAATGCGCGCGGGCCGGTTCGCGCGCGCTCTTGATCCTCGCCGCCGGTTATCTGTTCGACGCGCTGATCATCGTGCCGCACGGGTTGAGCTTTCCCGGTCTATTCGCGCCGGCGGGCCTGCTTGGCGGCGATCCCCAGAGCACCGCCTGGCTCTACATGATGTGGCACGCGCTGTTCCCGGCGACGGTGCTCGCCTACGCGCTGTCCCGCCGTGGCGCGGCACAGCGCAGCAGCACGGTCGGAGGGCGGCAGATCGCCGCCACGGTTGCGCTCGTCGCGGCGGCGGCGGCCGTGGCCAGCCTGCTGGCGACCGTCGGTCACGGCCTCTTGCCGGCGATCATGGTCGGCAACGGCTACACCGCGGCGATGATCTTCATCGTCTCGGCCGTCTGGGCCGTGAGCCTCGCGGCGTTTCTCGCGCTGCTGCGCCGGCGCCCGTACTCGGTCCTCGACCTCTGGCTGATCGTGGTGATGGGCGCGTGGCTGTTCGACATCGCGCTCAGCGCCGTGCTCAACGCCGGCCGGTTTGATCTCGGCTTTTATGCCGGTCGGATCTACGGGCTGATGGCCTCGAGTTTCGTGCTGGGGGCGCTGATCGTCGAAAGCGGCCGGCTTCATGGCCGGCTTTTGGCGGCGCAGACGCTGCTCGCCGGGCAGGCGCGTCAGCTCGAGCGGCGCGTCGCCGAGCGCACCACCGAACTTACCGATGAAGTCGGCCGCCGCCGGCTCGCGCAGCAGGAGCTGGAGTTGGCCAATCGCGAGCTCAGCGCGATCATCGAGGCCGCGCCCGACGCGCTCGTCATGCTCGACGACGGCGGGCTGGTGCGGCTGTGGAGCCCCGCTGCCGAGCGCATCTTCGGCTATAGCGAGGCCGAAGCGCTCGGCCGCCTTCCGCCTTACCTCGCCGACGAGGATCTGAAGGATTTCCGGGCCAACGTCGCGCAGGCGGTCGCCGACGCCTCGGCGAGCGGTGCGCTGGAGACGCAGCGCCGCCATCGCGACGGGCGGGCGATCGACCTCGCCGTGCGCTGGGCGCGCGTCAACGGCCCGGACGGCCGGATGCTCGGCATCATGTACGCCGTTTCCGATATCACCGAGCGCCGCAAGATCGAGGCGCAGCTCCATCGCGCTCAGAAGATGGAGGCGATCGGCAACCTGACCGGCGGCATGGCGCACGACTTCAACAATCACCTGGCGATCATCGTCGGCAATCTCGACGTGCTGCGCGAGTCGCCGAGCCTCGGTAGCGAGGAACAGGAGATCCTCCACGACGCGCTCGATGCCGCGCTGAGCGGCGCCGAGCTGACGCGCCGTCTGCTCGCCTTCGCCCGGCGGCAGCCGCTGCGCCCCGCGGCGATCGACGCCAACGAGCTGATCGGCAACATCACACGTCTGCTGTCGCGCACGCTTGGCGAAGACATCGCCATCGAGCTGGAGCTCGATCGCGGGCTGCCGGCGG
The DNA here is from genome assembly GCA_035507475.1 of Allostellaceae bacterium. GTDB lineage: Bacteria > Pseudomonadota > Alphaproteobacteria > ATCC43930 > CGMCC-115725 > DATARH01. The sequence continues at coordinate 3,077 of DATJOB010000106.1, forward strand.
TGCTCGCCGACCCGGCGCAGCTCGAAACCGCGATCGCCAACCTCGCCAACAATGCCCGCGACGCAATGCCGGGCGGCGGCAGGCTGACCATCGCGACGCGCGCCACCATGCTGGACGCGAGCTACGCCGCGCAGCATGCCGAGGTCGAGGCGGGGCGCTACGCGGTCATCGAGGTGGGCGACACCGGTTGCGGCATGCCGTCCGAGGTCCTCGAGCGGATCTTCGAGCCGTTCTTTACCACCAAGCCGCCGGGCAGCGGCACCGGGCTCGGGCTCAGCATGGTGTTCGGCTTCCTCAAGCAGTCGGGCGGGCACGTCAACGTCTACAGCGAGCCCGGCCGCGGCACGATCTTCCGCCTCTATTTGCGCTTTGCCGAGACCGCGCCCGATGCCCCCGCCGAGGAGAGCCCGCCCGCCGCGGGCCGCGGCGAAACGATCCTGCTCGTCGAGGACAACGCGAAACTCCGCCGGATCGCCGTCACCCAGCTGCAGAGCCTCAACTACCGGGTGGTCGAGGCCGACACGGCCGACGAGGCGCTCGCCGCGCTCGACCGCGATCCGGCGATCGATCTCCTCTTCAGCGATGTCGTGATGCCGGGCGAGATGGACGGCTGTGCGCTCGTCCGCGTCGCGCGCCAGCGCTACCCGGAGCTGCGTGTCCTGTTGACCTCGGGATTTCCCGGCAGCCGCGGCTTCGACGACGCCGCTTCGATTGCCGACATACCGCTTCTCGGCAAGCCGTACCGGATGGCCGAGCTGGCCCGCGCGGTGCGCGCCGCGCTTGGCGAGACGCCGCTGGTTCTGCATCCCGCTGCGTCGGAGTAGGGCAATGGCGCTGGTGCTGGTGATCGACGACGAGCCCCGGATCCGCAAGATGGTTCAGCACGTGCTCGCGGCGGCGGGACATTCGGTGGTCGAGGCGGCGGACGGCAGCGCCGCCGCGCAGCTTTTGGCGAGCCGGCGGCCGAACGTCGTCGTGACCGATATCCTGATGCCCGAGGCGGACGGTTTCGAGACGATCTTCACGATCCGCCGCCTCGCGCCCACGGTCAAAATCGTCGCGATGTCGGGGAGCGGCAACAACGGCGGCTTCGACTTCCTCGGCATGGCCGAACGGGCCGGCGCCGACGCGACGCTGGCGAAGCCGTTTCGCGCGGCCGAGCTGGTCGCGGTGGTCGATCGGCTGGCGACAGACCCGCCGAGCGCATAGGGCGGGGTCGGTCCGGCGCGGCCGCGCCTAGAGCAGGACCCTGGCGAGCTGCCACAGCGCGCCGAGCGCCACCATCCACCACAGCGTCGCCCAGCCGAGCCGGGCGGCGCGTACCAGCGAGGCCAGCGGCGGCTCACCCGTCATCGGCCGCACGCCCACAACACAAAATGCGCGCTCGTCGCGACCGGGCGGTAATGCGCGAGGAAGGCGGTGCGGAACGCGTCGTCGAACAGCGGCCCGCCGTCGTAGAAATAGCTGCGCACCGCGAACGGCGCCTCGCCGCGCGGCGTCAGCCAGCGCGGCGTGCGGCAGCCGGTCAGCTCGGCGACGTAGCGGCGCGAACCGTCGACCCCGATCTCGCGCAGCTCCATGGCGATCTGCGCGTCGAGGAGCGGCGCCGCGCCGCTGAGCGCAAGGCGGGACCTGACGAGCTGGGCGATCTCGTAGCTGCGCCGGTTGTCGCCATAGCCGATCGCGACCGGCCCTGGCTGCGCGGCCGCGAGCTGCAGCGCTTCCTCGGCGTAAGCCGGCCAGGCGCGGCGCTCGTCGAGATCGGCAAGACAGTGCTGCGTCGTCACCGCGGCGAAGAGCAGCAGCGGAAAGACCGCAAACTCGGCGCCGATCCCCTGCGGCGTCAGCCGCCGCCGCGCCTCGGCGATGACCGGCAGCAGCGGCAGGAAGTGATAGGGACCCGCGCCCGACAGGGTCGCCGGGTAGGCGAGCAGGACGAGCGTGCCGAGCGCGGCCCAGCCATAGGCGCGCTCGACCGCGGGCACGGGGCGGCGCAGCAGCGGCAGCAGTACCGGCAGCGCAAAGGCGATGCCGTAGGCGGCGACCGGCGCGAAAAGCTCGGGGGCATGCCGGCGCCCGGCGAGCTGCGGCAAGACGGTCGTCGCATAGTCGGCGAGCGAGATGCCGGGCGCGAGAAACGGCAGCAGGAACATCGCGACAGCGGCGAACGCGACGGGCGGCGCGGCACGCCACCCGCGGCGCAGCCACAGCTCGGCGAGGATCGGCAGGAAATAAAGAAACGCGTGGATCTTGAAGTTGGCCGCGACGCCGACGCAGACGCCGACGACGATCGGGCTTGGGCTGGCGAGCGCCAGCGCGACGAGCAGCATCTCGAACGGGTCGGCGCGGATCCAGAAGCTCATCGGGCTCAGCGCGGCCATCCCGGCGACGAGCAGGAAGAGGCCCTGCACCGCCGGCATCGCCGGTCCGCGGCGATAGCGCCACGCGGTCAGCGCCAGGGTTGCGGCCGCCGCCATGAACGCGGCGAGCTTGCTGGCGAAGACGCTCGGCCCGAGCGCGGCCAGCGCCGGCACCACGGTCAGATAGGCGTAGGGCCCCCAGATATTGGTAAACTCGGCATAGCCGTCGCGCAGGCTGTAGAGCGGCGCGCCGTGCGCATAGCCCCATCCGACGCTCGCGACGCTGCCCTCGATATGGTCGAGATAGGCGTCGAGCGCGAGGTAGCGGACGATCTCGACCGCCAGCACCGTGCCGGTCAGCGCGAGCCCGACCAGCACGACGAGCTGCCGCAGACGCTGCGGCGCGAGGCGCGGCACGGCGCCGCTAGCGGCGAACCCGGCGCGTTGGCTCGGCAGGAACAAGGATGGCATGCGTCGATCGCGGCCGGGCGATGGCGTGTCGCGCGGTTGTAGCCGGGAAGGGGTGTCGATCTGGTTAACGAGAGCTTGCCGCGCCGTCTCGCCGATCAGTCGCCCTCGCGCGGGCCGGCACAGCGCAGCCAGATGACGGTGCGCGACAGGTAGGCCTGCAGCGTCGAGGGTATGTCGTTCTCGAACAGGCTCTTGTCGCGCCCGACCTCGCGCCAGGCCGGCGGCAGCGGGCGCGGCACGACGCCGCCCGACGCGAAGACCTCGACCAGCTGGCCGGGTCGGCAGTCATCGGGCAGTGCGCCCCAGCCGAGCCGGGCGACCGGTGCGCCGTATCGGGTCGCGAGCGCCATCGCTTGCGCGTCGACCCGATGCGCGCGCGACCCCGCGCCCGCCAGCGCGTCGAATACCCTGGCGCTGGTCAGAGCCGGCGTCCACAACGCCGCAGCGACTGCCGCGCCGACGACGAGCGCCGGCAGCGGCGCCGACGCGACCGTCTCACAGCGGCTGCGCAGCCAGCAAACCCCGCGCCCGAACAGCGCCGCGAGCACCACCAGAGACGGGCTGAAATTGCGCTCGAAGAACAGCGGCTCGCTCCAGAAATAGACCATCGTCAGCACGAAGGGCAGGCAGAGGAGGGCCTCCCGGCGGCGCCTCTCCCTGAGGAGCGCAGCCGCCCCGAGCCCGGCGCCGAGCGGCGGCCATAGCCCCCAGGTCTCGCGCGTCCACACCGCGCCGTAGAGCAGCCGGCTCGGCCAGGGCGCGGCGGGGCCGAGGCCGTGCGGATAGCCGCCCGCATCGTGATAGAACCGCGCGAGGAATGCCGCGCCCGCGATGAACTCGCGCGGATGCAGCACCGCCTGCGGCATGCCGAGGCAAACCCCGAGGACGAACCCCGCGGCGATCGCGCCGCCGTCGCGCCGGCCGATCGGTGCCGCGGCGATCAGCAGAAACGGCAGCAGCGGCAGGAAGCTGATCTTGGTGGCGACGAGGAGACCGCAGAGCAGGGCGGCGAGGGCGCTGCGCCATCTGCGGCGCGGCGCACTCGCGGCGAGGCAGAACCCGACCGAGAGGCAGCAGACGAAGGTCTCCGGCCGGGCGTAGAGCGAATCCATCACCAGCGAGGGGCTGAGCGCGACAAGCGCCGCAGCGGCGGCCGCGCCGAACCGGTCTGCGCCCAGCCGACGCGCGAGCCATCCCGCCATGCCGATCAGCGCCAGCCCGAGGCCGAGGCTGATCGCGCGCAATGCTGCGAGCCGCGCCGCGTCGTCGCGCGGCAGGCCGAGCGCCGCGGCCGCGCCGTCGAAGGCGGCGTTGGCGAACAGGATGTAGGCCGAGAAATTATACTGGTCGGTCTCGCCGAACGGGGCCGGCAGGCCCGGCGCGTGCCGCCAGTTGGTGTCGAGCGACCAGTCGAGCTGTCGGCCGACGCCGACGACGATGGGCTCGTCCGGATGGGCGTGCGGCAGCGCGCTGCCGACGATGCGCCAGCCCGCGCCGACGAGAATCGCGACCGCGAAGGCGATCGCGACCAGGGCCCAGGCGATCCGCGCCGCGGCGCCTGCGGTTCGCGGCAGGCGCGCGGTCGTCGCCCGCGCCGGTTCGTCGCGGGGTTCGGCGGGCGCGGAAAGCGGGACCGTTGGCATGGTCTGGCGGCCAGGGTGCGGGACGCCGCAGCATCGCCCCCGAGGCGTATCCAATCTGTTAACCAAGCCGTCGCCCGCCTCGCACCGCAACGAAACGCCCCGTGACCGGCGCCGGCATGCTAGACTCCGCGCGTCGCCAACAAGGGAATAGCCGTCACGATGGATTTTTCCGGCACGAGCGTTCTGTGCCTTGGCGACATCATGCTCGACCGTTTCGCCTATTGCGGCATTGAGCGCATCTCCCCCGAAGCGCCGGTCCCGGTGCTGCTGCTCGAACGAACCGAGCGCATGCTCGGCGGCGCGGGGAACGTCGCGCGCAACATCGCCGCGCTGGGCGGCCGCGCGGTGCTCATCGGGCTGCTCGGCGCCGATGCGGCGGGCGACGACGCACGCGCGGTGATCCGTGCGACGCCGCACCTCGTCGACGCGCATATTGTCAGCTCGGCGCGGCCGACGATCTGCAAGACCCGATACATCGCCGGACATCAGCAGATCATGCGGGTCGACGAGGAGCACGTGCACGCGCTCGAGCCCGACGAGGAGGCGCAGCTGATCGCGGCCATCGAGGCGGCGCTGCCGGGGGCCGATGCCGTGGTGCTGTCCGATTACGGGAAATGCGTGCTCGACCGCCGTATCGTCGGCCATGCGGTCGGCGCGGCACGGAGCCGCGGCATTCCCGTCTTCGTCGATCCGAAGAGCGAGGATTTCGGCGATTATCGCGGCGCGACCTGCATCACCCCGAACCTCGCCGAACTGGCGCACGCCGCCAGGCTGCCGGTCGGCAGCGACGCCGAGGTGGTCGCCGCGGCGCGGCGCGTGATGGCCGATGCCGCATCGGAGGCCATTCTCGCCACCCGGTCCGACAAGGGAATGGTGCTGGTCGAGGCATCGGGCGCCACGCATATCGAACCGGCCCGGGCGCGCGAGGTGTATGACGTCTCGGGCGCCGGCGACACGGTGATCGCGGTGATGGCGCTCGCCTATGCCAGCGGCCGGGCGCTGCCCGAGGCGATGCGGCTCGCCAACACCGCGGCCGGCATCGTCGTCTCGAAGCTCGGCACGGCGACGGTCGAGCTCGACGAGTTGCTGCTCGAACTGTCGCGCGAGGCGCGCAACCGCGCCGCGCACCTCGAAAAGATCTACAGCGTCGCCGAGGCCGAGGCGCTGGTGCGCCAGTGGAAGAGCCGCGGGCTCAGCGTCGGCTTCACCAATGGCTGCTTCGACATCGTCCATCCCGGCCATGTCGGCTATCTCGCCGGCGCCCGCGCCCAGTGCGACCGGCTCCTCGTCGCGCTCAACAGCGACGCCAGCACGCGCCGGCTGAAGGGCCCGGCGCGGCCGGTCAACGTGCTCGTCGACCGGATGGCGGTGATCGCCGCGCTGGCCTCGGTCGACGCGGTGATCAGCTTCGACGACGACACGCCGCTCGACCTTATCCGCCGCCTGCGGCCCGACGTGCTGATGAAGGGCGCCGACTACACCATCGAGACCGTCGTCGGCGCCGACGACGTCCTCGCGATGGGAGGACGCGTCGCGCTGATCGATCTGGTCGAGGGGCATTCGACAAGCGGGGTGATCGATCGTCTGCAATCGCCGGCGCTGGCCCTCGCGGGAAAAGGCTGAGCCGTGCTGGTGGTCACCGGCGGCGGCGGGTTTATCGGCTCGGCGCTGGTCTGGGCGCTCAACGATGCCGGCCGCACCGACATTGTCATCGTCGACCGCTTCGGCCGCGACGACAAATGGCGCAACATCGCCAAGCGCGAATTCTTCGAGATCGTGACGATCGAGGGGCTGCCGGCCTGGCTCGCGCGCTACGGCGGCGAGGTCGAGACCGTCTTCCATCTCGGCGCCAATTCGGCGACCACCGAGACCGATGCCGATCTCATCATCGAGACCAACCTCAACGCCTCGATCGCGCTGTGGCGCTGGTGCGCCGAGCATCGCAAGGGACTGATCTACGCCTCCTCGGCGGCGACCTACGGCGACGGCACGCAGGGTTTCGACGATGCCGGCGGACTGACCGCTTTGCGCCGGCTGCGGCCGATGAATCTCTACGGCTGGTCGAAGCAGGCCTTCGACCAGTGGGCGCTGCGCCGCGCGGCGGAAGGGCAGGCGCCGCCGTTCTGGGCGGGGCTCAAGTTCTTCAACGTGTTCGGCCCGAACGAGTACCACAAGGCCGAGATGATGAGCCTCGTCGCCAAGAACTATGCGCGGATCGCGGCCGGCGAGACGATACGCCTCTTCAGGTCGCACCGCGCCGGCATCGCCGACGGGGAGCAGCAGCGCGACTTCGTCTACGTCAAGGACTGCGTCGCGGTGATGCTGTGGCTGTGGCGGCAGGCGCCGGAGAGCGGCATCTATAATCTCGGTACCGGCGCCGCGCGCAGCTTCCTCGATCTGATGCGGGCGACCGGCGCGGCATGCGGCAGGCCGCCGGTCATCGAGTATGTCGACACCCCGCCGGCGATCCGCCCGAACTACCAGTATTTGACCGAGGCGCGGATCGATCGGCTGCGTGGCGCCGGCTACAACGCGCCGTTCACGCCGCTCGAAACCGCGGTTGCGGATTTCGTGAAGGGCTATCTGGCGACCCCCGATCCCTACCTGTAACGCCGCGGCGGCATCGCGCCGGCGGGCATCCGCGCGGACGCATCGCTCGCGCGGCGCGTGCGAAACTTGCTAGAAGAAAAACCGGCGGCGGCGACCGCGCTTCGCCCGCGACGCGGAGACTGGGGTGGAACTGGGGGCCAAGAGCGGGCTTCGACGCGGCCTCGACGAGCTGGCGACCATCGGCAAGGTGTTGAGTGGCGGCGCCGCCGTCGCGCTCGTCGTCATGCTGCTGTGCTGGGAGAGCGCGCACCCTTTCGCGATCGCCGAATACGACGACATCTTCGACCACCTGAAGCTCTACCAGGCGATCGCGGACTGGCCGTCCTATTGGGCCTATCTGTGGACGCCGCACAACGAGCATCACATCCTGACGACGCGGATGATCGCGACGCTCGACCTGTTCTTCGACCGCGACCGCGAATACTGGCAGCCGGTCGCGGCCAATCTCTGCATGGTCGCAGCGGCCCTGCTCGCCTGCCGGGCCTACGCCGCGGGAACCGGCCGGACCGACGCCGCTCTGGTCGACCGCTTCTGGGTGTTCGCGGCGATCACGCTGTTCTTCATCAACCCGAATTTCCTCAGCACGCTGCTCTATCCGTTCCAGGTGCAGTGGGCGATCGCCGGGCTGCTGTGCGTGGCCGCCGCCTTCGTGGTTGCCCGCGTGCCGCCCGGGGGACCGGCCCGGCCCGCGGCGTGCATCGGGCTTGTTGTCTCGCTGCTGGCGATCGCGACGCTGGCTTCGCTGACCCTGGCCAATGCGCCGGTGATCCTGATCGGCGCGGCGGCGGCGGCGTTGGTGCTGCGCTGGCGCTGGCCGCTTGTCGCGCTGCTCGCCGTGCTGGCCGTGCTGCACACCGTGGTGATGCTGCGCTGGAACGTGCCGGTCGGCTCGCTCAGCACCGATCCGCTCGGCATCGCCAAATTCGCGCTGGTCTTTCTCGGGTCGCCGTTTCTGCGTCTGCCGGAATATGGCAGCGGCTTCACCTACCCGATGCCCCAGGCCACCTGGTGGGGGTCGTTCCACCTCGCGCTTTATAGCGGGATCGCGATCGTGGCGGTCGCGCTGGCGGGCGCCGTGCTGGCGCTGCGCCGGCCGGGATGGGGCGGCCGGACGATGGCTTTCGGCCTGACCCTGCTCGCCATCGTCGGCGCGACCGCGCTCGCCTCGGGGCCGTCGCGGCTGCAATTCGGGCTGATGGAGGCGGCGACGCGAAAATACGCCTCGTTCGCCGCGCTCGCCTGGGTCGGCGCGCTGATGGTCGCGGCGGGCGCGGTGCGCCAGAAATGGGGCCCGCGGCACGCGCTCAACGCGCTGCCGGTGGCGGCGGTGCTCCTCGTCGTGCTGCCGCTGTCGCTGATCGGCTACCGTCGCGAGACGCTGATCTGGCGCTACGCCGCCGATCGCAGCTGGGAAGACGCCGTCGCCGCCTTTGTCCATGTCGACGACAAGCAGTTCCTCGCCGGCATCTTCTCGCCGCCGCCGGCGCTGCGCGAATACATCGACGACCTGGAGCGACACGGCAACGGCGTGTTCTCGCTGTACCGGTTTCGCTGGGGCGACGATGTCGCGCCGCTGCTGCGCGGGCGCATAATGGTCCCCTGCCTCGGGGTGGCGGAGACGCCGGTTTTGCTGCAGCCGGCCGATCGCGACGGCATGTTCGACGATCCCGGCGCGCGTTTCCGCATTTCCGGCTGGAGCTGGTTCGACGGCGCCGGCCCCGCGGCGACGCTGGTCGCGGTCGACCGGCACGACCGCATCGTCGGGCTGGCGCGCACGACGCGGTCGAGCACCGCCGCCGCCACAGCGCTCGGCCAGGATTTCGACCGCGATGTCGGCTGGTTCGGCTTCGCCAGGCTCGACACGCCGGATGTGCTGCGCTTCGTCGCGCTGTCGCCCGACAGACGGCGCTATTGCTTGCTGGGCGGCGAGATCGCGGTCGGGCGGGATTCGGCCGACGCTTCCGCCGCGGGTGCGCGGCCGGGGGCAGAGCCTTGACAGCGGCGGCGTGCGCCCCTTATGCGTCAGCCCGGTTCGACGACGCCGTCCTCCTGGGGGGCCTGTGCAGGGCGGCGGCAAACAGGTCGGGATGACTGCGATTTCAAGCCCACTTGTTGCACGCGACGAGGTGACCCGTCCGGCGGCCCAGAACCCGTCCGCGGGAGCGCCGGAGCTTTGCGTCATCGTCCCGACCTTTAACGAATGCGACAACGTCGCGGTGCTGGTCGAGCGGCTCGATGCGGTGCTGGGCGCGGTCGATTGGGAAGTCATCTTCGTCGACGACGATTCGCCGGACGGCACCGCCGAGCGGGTGCGCGCGCTGGGCGCACGCGACCGCCGGGTCCGCTGCCTGCGCCGCATCGGCCGGCGCGGCCTGAGCTCGGCCTGCATCGAGGGCGTGCTCTCGACCTCGGCCCGGTTCGTCGCGGTCATCGACGGGGACCTGCAGCACGACGAGTCGCTGCTGCCGAGCCTGCTCGAGACGCTGAAGCGCGGCGGTGTCGATGTCGCGGTCGCCAGCCGCCACGTCGGCAGCGGCAGCTCGGAGGGCCTGTCGTCGGAGCGCCGCAAGCGGCTGAGCCTTTACGGAATCCGGCTGGCGCAGCGCCTGCTCAAGGCAGAGATCGCCGATCCGGCGAGCGGCTTCTTTATGCTGCGGCGCGAGCTGTTCGACGATCTCGTGCCGCGGCTGTCCGGCGTCGGCACCAAGATCCTCATCGACCTGCTCGCCTCGTCGCCGCAGCCGCTGCGCGTCGCCGAACTGCCCTACCGCTTTCGCCCGCGGCACGCCGGCGAGAGCAAGCTCGATACGTTCACCGGCATCGAATACATGCTGCTGCTCGCCGAAAAGCTGAGCCATCGCTATTTCCCGCACCGGCTGCTGCTGTTCGGCCTGGTCGGCGCGACCGGCGTGGTGCTCAACCTGGTCGTGCTGCGGCTCTTGATGCTGAGCGGCTGGGTCGGCTTCACGGCGGCCGAGGCGATCGCGACGGTGAGCGCGATGGTCTCGAACTTCTTCCTCAACAATTCGCTGACCTATCGCGATTGCCGGCTGACCGGCTGGCAGGCGATACGCGGGCTCCTCTCTTTTGCGGCGTTGTGCAGCCTCGGCGCGCTGACCACGATCGCGGTTGCCCGCGACCTCTATCAGTTCAGCGGGATGTGGCTGCTCGCCGGCTTTCTCGGAGCGGTGATCGGCGCGCTGCTCAACTACGCGCTGACCTCGATCTTCACGTGGAAGCGGCAGACCTGAACCGCACGATCGCGGCGGCGGACGCGGTGCCGACGGGGGTCAGCCGAGACGGACCCGTCGCGACAGCCCTTGCCGGAAGCCGGATGACGAACCACGCGGCGCGCGGTGCCCAGCTTTATTTCATGCTGATCTCGGGCGCGATCTTCTCGGTCGCCTACGCCGTCCACTCGGACTACAGCGGCACCATGAGCAACCCGGTGGCGCTCGGCAGCTTCGATGCGTTCTGGCCCTATAGCTCGCGCTTCCTGACCGCGTGGCTCGCCTACAAGCTGCTCGGCGCCAAGTTGATCAACACGATCGGCTTCCGCATCCTTCTCACCTTCGTCTGTTGGGTGGCGACATGGCTGATGCTGCCGGCCTTCGGCGAGCGCCTCGGGATTGCGCGCGAACGCCCTTATCTGTTCGTGTCCTTTATCCTGATCATGCTGGCGCATTATTGCGTGACCAACGTGTTTTTCCCGTATTTTGTTTATGACATGCCGGCGATCGTCTATTACTTGATCGTCTTCCTGCTGCTCACCGGCACGACACGGACCAGCATCGTCGCGGGCTGCCTGCTCGCGCTGGTCTTCGAAATGAACCGCGAGCCGATCGCGGTCGCCTTGTTTCACGCGCTCGGCTGGTGGCTGGGCAAGCATCGCGAGTTGCCGGAGCGATATTCGCTGCGCGCGTGGTTCGCCTGGGGGCGCGAGACCCTGCGGCCGCTATGGGCCGGCGACTGCGTGCCGTTCGTCGTCAAGTCGGTGGTGATCACGCTGTTCGCGATGCTCGTGCTGCGCGAGGTGCTGATGTACATCTTCGAGGGGACGATCATCGTTGCTGACCGCGTACATTTCCTCGAAGACGGCAAGCTGCGGGCGATGGTCAATTACAAGCGTCTGTTCACCTCTCCCGGTTTCGTGCAGCAGATCCTGGCGACCGGGTTCGGCCTGGTGTTCTTCCTGCCGGTGGTGTTTGGCCGGGTGAGCCGGCCGGTGCGCGGGATGATCGTGGTCAGCGCGATCCCGCTGACGATCCTCGCCTTCTGCAACTTCTTCAGCGAGTTGCGGATCTACGACGAATACGTGCCGCTGATGGCCGTGCTGCTGGCGGCGATGCTCGCCATGACCGGCGAGCCGCAGACCGCGCGGGACGGCTGAGATGACCCGCAGCCCGAGCGTGCGACGCGCCGGCGTGCGATGAGACTGCGGCTCGCGGCGCCGCTCCACGGTGCCGGCGGCGAGCGCCGCGCATCGCCGCCGGAGGCGGAGGCCGGGGC
>DATJOB010000107.1:0-5815 GCA_035507475.1 Allostellaceae bacterium
CAGGCGCGGGTTGGCGTTGGGGTCGGGCAGGCCCATGCGCGCGGCGGTGGTCAATTCACGGATGAGCTTCGTGAAGATCTTGCCGCGCTTTTTGTCCTGCGCGCCCTTGCGGAACATGATGTTCTTGAATTGCGAATGGCCGGCCATCCGAACCCGATCCCGTCTCAGCCTCTTTGTTGAAGAACGTCCCCGCGGCGCCCGTGCCCCCGCCGCGCCGTCGGCGCCGTAACAACGCAATATGGCAGCATTGCGGCGCCCGGGCGAAGCGCCCGGCCGCATCGCGCGCGCAGCGCGAGGTTGGGCGTCCGCCGGTTGCCGCGAGCCGGCGGCGAACGCGTCCCGATTCGCGATCAGGCCGCGGCTTCGGCGGTCTCGTCGCCGCCGTAGCGGGCGGCGAGAGCGCTCACCTCCTCGGCCGCGATCTTGCGGAAGAGCGGCGGCGGCACGGCGTAGCGGTGACCCGGCGCGAGCGCGGCGAGCTCGGCGGCCGCGTCGCCCGGCCAGTAGCTCTCGGTCACCGCGACACCGAGGCTGCGACGCAGCGCGGCGCAGGTGTCGGGGATGATCGGCGTGCCGAGGATCGCGTAGAGCCGTGCGAGGTTGATCGCGGTGCGCAGGATCACCGCCGCGCGGTCGCGGTCGGTCTTGATCTGCGACCACGGCGCGGCGCGGTCGATATAGACGTTGCCGAGGGTCCACAGCTCCTTAAGCGAAGCGGCGGCGCGGCGCAGCTGCATCGCGGCGAGATCGGCGGTGTAGCGGTCGAGCGCGCTCTGCAGGCTCGCGGTCAGCTCCTCTTCCAGCGCCCCGGGCGCGCCGCCCTCCGGCACCGCGTCCCCGAACCGGGCGCTGCAAAAGCGCAGGGTGCGGTTGACGAAGTTGCCGAAGGTGTCGGCGAGGTCCTTGTTGCAGGTCGCGGCAAAGGCGCCGAAGGTGAACGAGGCGTCATCGGTCTCCGGCGCGTTGGCGACGAGCCAGTAGCGCCAGTAGTCCGACGGGTATTCCTTGAGCGCCTGGTCGAGGAAGATGCCGCGCTTCTGGCTGGTCGAGAACTTGCCGCCGTAGAAATTGAGCCAGGAAAACCCCTTGATGTAATCGACGAGCTTCCAGTTCTCGCCCGAGCCGAGGATCGTCGCCGGAAAGCTCACCGTGTGGAACGGCACGTTGTCCTTGGCCATGAACTCGACATAGCGCACGTCATCGGCGTCGAACCACCAGCGCCGCCAGTCGCGGGTTTCGCCGGGCGGCGCGGCGTCGGCCCATTCCTTGGTCGCGCCGATATATTCGATCGGCGCGTCGAACCAGACGTAGAACACCTTGCCGGCAAAGCCCGGCCGATCGACCGGCACGCCCCAGGCGAGGTCGCGGGTGATGCCGCGGTCCTGCAAGCCCTCCTTGAGCCAGCCCTTGGCGATCGAGCTGACGAGCAGCGGCCAGTCCTGCCGCGAGCCGATCCAGGCCGCGACCCGGTCGGCAAGCGCGGTGAGCTTCAAAAACAGGTGCTTGGTCTGGCGCACCTCGAGATTGCGGCTGCCCGAGATCGCCGAGCGCGCGTCGACCAGGTCGGTCGGTTCCAGCAGCCGGGTGCAGTTCTCGCACTGGTCGCCGCGCGCGTTCGGGTAGCCGCAATGCGGGCAGGTGCCGGTGATATAGCGATCGGGCAGGAAACGGCCGTCGTCGATCGAATAGACCTGGGCGATCGACCGCTCCTCGATAAACCCGGCGTCGTCGAGCCGGTGGTAGAAATGATCGGTCAGCTCATGGTTCTGCGGCGACGAACTGCGCCCGAAATAATCGAACGAGAGCGCGAAATCGCGGTAGATGCCCGCCTGGATTTCGTGCTGCTGGGCGCAATACTCGGCGACCGGCAGCCCCGCCTCGTGCGCGGCGATCTCGGCCGGGGTGCCGTGCTCGTCGGTGGCGCAGATGAACAGCACCTCGTTGCCGGTGGCGCGCATGAAGCGGGCGTAGACGTCGGCGCTCAGCATCGAGCCGATCAGGTTGCCGAGATGCTTGATGCCGTTGATGTACGGCAGTGCCGAGGTGATCAGTATCTTTGCCATCGAGGGTCTGTGCCTGTCGCCGCCCGAGGTTGCGGCCCGCCTCCCGGTATAACGCCTCGCGGTGAAAGCCGGGACCAACTTCTCGCGCTATCTTCGGCGGCGCAGGCCGCCTGCGCTAGGGCGGCGGCACATGCGGCGCGAGACAGCCGCCGACGCGCACCGGCGCGATGCGCCGGGCGAGGCCGGTGGTGTCGTCGGTGACGACGAGGGCGCCGCACAGCGTCCCCTCGCCCTCGGCGACCTCCGGCTTCTTCGCCCCCGGCATCCGCGTCACGAAGCGGCGCACCGAGGCGGTCTTTTCGAGGCCGATCACCGAATCGTAGTTGCCGCACATGCCGATGTCGCTGATGTAGCCGGTGCCGCCCGCGAGGATGCGGTGATCGGCGGTCGGGACATGGGTGTGGGTGCCGACCACCGCCGAGACGCGGCCATCGGCAAAATGCCCCATCGCGGTCTTCTCGCTCGTCGCCTCGCCGTGGAAGTCGACGAGGATCGCCCGGTCGGGCCCGAGCACCCGGTCGGCGAGCAGCGCATCGAGGGTGCGGAACGGGTCGTCGAGCGCATCCATGAAGAGCCGCCCCATCAGGTTGACGACAAAGAGCTCGCGGCCGTCGTCGAGGCGGTGGGCATAGCTGCCGGCGCCGACCGTGCCCGGCGGAAAGTTCGCCGGCCTCAGCACCCGCCGGTCGCGCTCGAGATAGGGGATGATCTCGCGCTGGTCCCAGACATGGTTGCCGGTGGTCAGCACGTCGGCGCCGCAATCGTAGAGCTCGCCGCAAATCTTCTCGGTGAGGCCGAAGCCGTGCGCCGCATTCTCGGCGTTGACGATCGCGACATCGACCGCGAGGTCGCGGCGCAGGCCGGGCAGATTCTGCTGCACCGCGTCGCGGCCGGGCCGGCCCATGACGTCGCCGAGAATGAGGATGTTCATTCGAGACCTTTTCGCGGTGCGAGCGGAGCCGCCTCGGCCGTTGGCTTGCAACTCCCTCGTGGCCCGCCGTAGCAGGTGGGCGCCGTATGTCGAGGCCACGACCCCGGCAGGCACGGCTCCCAAGAGGTAGGTATCGGCCCCGGGGCTAATGCGACCTGACGCACCGCGCAGCCCCGCTCGCAGCCATAATAGCTAGGCAGATTCGAGCCGCGCCGCAATGCTCTCGATCCGCCGGGCGATGCCGCGGATGCCGCTGGCGAGGGCGGCGGAGGCCTCCGCTCCGGCACCGTCGCGGCCGCTCTGCCGCGCGTCGTTGGCGTCGGAGAGCTCGTCGGCGATCACCAGCGCGGCAAGCAGAATGAGGCGCGCCTCGCCGATCTGGCCGTGCGTCTTGACGAAGTCGCCGATCTTGCCGTCGACATATTGCGCGAGCCGGCGGATGCGCGGCTCCTCGCCGTCGGCACAGCTCAAGGAGAAGGCGCGGCCGCTCACGGTGACGACCACCTGGCCCATCATCCCTCCCCTTCGAGGACCTGCCCGATCCTGGCGAGCGCCGCCTCGACGCGCGCCACGATCTCGGCCGCGGTCGCCGCCAGCTTCTCCTCCTCGGCGGCGCGCTCGGCGGCGAGCCGCAGCGCGGCATCGCTGTCGGCGAAGATCGGCGCCGCCTCGAGGCGCAGCACCGCGCGCTCCAGCTCGGCCAGCGCGTCGTCGAGCTCGTTCATCGGCCTAACTTATGCAGGCCGCCCGAAACACGTCAACGCGCTAGGGACCGTTTTTTGCCAGCCCGCTCAAGGATCAGCGCACCCGCTCGTATTTCTGCAGCGAGCGTATGTAATCGGGCCGCGGCGTGGTCGGGTAGAATTGCGGCCACTGCGTCCACGACACCTCGCCGACATAGAGGTCGCCGCGCGAGTCGACGGCCATCCCGTGCGGACCGAGAAACGCGGTCGGCGCGGTGCCGGCATGCGGGTCGCCGAAGCGCGACAAGAGGTTGCCGCGGTGGTCGACGATGCTGACCCGCGGCCCGAGATTGGGCACGTCGCGATTGACCGGCTGCACCGGCCCCAATTCGCCGATAAAGCAGACCGGGTGGTGGACGAAATCCATGTAGAGCCCGCACGGCCGGTGCAGGTTGTTCCACTGCGCCTCGTACTTGCCGTTGCCGTCAAACACCTGGACCCGGTGGTTCTCGCGATCGGCGACATAGACCCAGCCGTCGGCGTCGGTGCAGATGTTGTGCACGATGTTGAACTCGCCGGGCATCGTGCCGGGTTCGCCCCACGACAGGAGGAGCTTGCCGTCGGGCGAATATTTGTGGACGCGCGCGTTGCCGTAGCCGTCCGAGACGTAGATATCGCCGCTCGGCGACAGCGCGGTGTGGGTACAGCGGTGGAACGGCTCGCCCGACATGTAGGGCGCCGGCTTCCCCGGCACGCCGAGCTCGAGCAGGACCTTGCCGTCCTCGAGCCGGCACTTGCGAACGAAGTGGCCGCCGTCATCGGTCAGATAGATCGACTCGTCGGGGCCCATGTGGACGCCGTGCGCCCGCGGGTATTGCCCCTCGCCCCATGAGCGCAGGAAGTTGCCGTGGCGATCGAACACCATCATGGGGTGCTCGCCGCGATTGAACACATAGACGTTGTCGTGCTTGTCGCAGCCGACCGCGCCGACCTCCTTGAACGACCAGCCATCGGGCAGCTTCGCCCAGTTCTCGATGATCCGGTATCTGTAGTCGCCCTGCCCGACGATGATGTCAGCCATGGTCGTTCCTCCCTCCCCGATGGACTGACGAGACCTTAGCCAGAGCGCGGCGGACGCACAACGAGCGGCGCAAAGCTGAGCCGCGCCCGGTTTCGTGTAGCGGGGCGAAAATCATGAGGAAATTCGTGACGAATTAACCAGTCACGCAATTGATGCGCAAAGACATGAATTACAATTCAAGCGGTTTCCACATTATTGCCGCTTTGCATTAGCGCGGTTTTTACATATCGAAACATACGGTCACATACCGATACATAGCCTCACAAACCGCAAACCTCCCAAATCTTCATCCGCCAATTAAAGAGGAGCGCCATAACCGTGCGTGCGACGATGGTTGTTGCCTTTTTTCTTGCCTTCGCTGCGATCCCAGCGCAAGCGCGTAATCGCCTCATCCTTCCGCCGCTGCTGTTCCACAACGTGCATGCCTATGTGACGGGGTACAACACCGTCCCCGCCCAGACCGACGACACACCCTGCATCGCGGCTTCGGGCAGCAATATTTGCGGCCGCACCGACGCTGTCGCTTGCCCGCGCCGGATCAGCCTCGGCACCTTTCTGCAGATCCGCGGATCGACCTATGTCTGCGAGGATCGGCTCGCGAAGAAATACGACAGCCGGTTCGACATCAGCTGCGACAAGGACACCAATTGCCCCGGCCAGGTGACCGGCTGGGTGACGATCCGGGTGTTCGCGGTGCGCCGCGCGACGCCTGACAATCCGGTGCCGGCGCCGGTGGCCGATTAGCCGCCCGCCGCCGCGCCGCAAGTCGTTGCCGATAGCGCCGGCGGCGATCAGGAACCGGCGGCGCCGGTGGCGCCCCCGAAATCGCCGGCTCCCGCCGAGCAAATCGCCGACGCCGAGTAAAAACAAAGGAGTTGCTTGGGGCGCAGGGGTCGCGGCGGGACACTGTTGCGGCCCCTGTTTGCGCGGCTGTGTGACGGCGCGCCATCCAAGCCGTTTGCGGTCAGACGAAGCCAGGATAGATTGGCCGCCATGACCGCTGATGCCGCGCCCTCGGCGCCCTCCCCAGCCCCCCTGCCCGCACCCAAGAACCCGC
>DATJOB010000108.1:0-4445 GCA_035507475.1 Allostellaceae bacterium
ACCTCCGAGATAGCAAAGTTGAAAGCGCACTCACGGGAGCGCACCGTGCCGGCACACGGCGATGTTGTCAGCCGCCTATTCCGAGCGCTACGACGCGGGGCGCAGTGAGTCGTCCGGCCGGGCCTGGGTCTCGGGATCGCAGCGTCCATTCGCGTTCGCGGCCGAACAGCCAAGACAGGCATAGCCGATGAGGTTCATCAGGTAGCGCTTGACGATACGGCGAAATCAGGCGGTCGCGGCATGATGGTGAGGAGGCGCTCAGCAGCAATTCGCTCACTGCCCCGCCGCAAAGCCGAGCAACTCCGACCGCAACGGGCCAACTCGGTGATTTCGACCCGAACGCGGCTTTCCCAGGCCACAACCTTTCAAACAGAGCCTAATAAACTCTATGGTTATGGCAAGCCTACGGATCTGGGGGTTAGGGGTTCGACTCCTCTCGGGCGCGCCATTTCCCGGCCGGATGCGCCGCCGGTCCGCCCCGCATCGATCGACGACCTAAAAGCCGGCGCCTGGGCGGCGTCACTCCTTCCAGTCGCGCGCCTGCGCGTCGATCGGCGCCCGGTCGAACTGGTTGATCTTGTCGATGAATTGATCGGTGTAGGCGGTGCTGGGATCGAAACCGGCCGGCACCTCGCCCGACTTTTTCAGGAGCTCGGCGGAAACCTGCCATTGCTCGGGGCGCGAGGAACCGTAGAGCGCGCCCGGCGGCAGCGCATAGCCCTCCCAGCGCGACATGAAGATGCGCTTGGCGTCGCGCATTGCGGTCGCCTCGTCCTCGCCCTGCGGCCGCGTCTCGGGATAGGCCTTCCAGTGCATGCGGATCGCCGCCTCGGGGTTGGCGAGGCCGAACTCGATCGACTTGGCGACGGCGCGGCAGATGCCGATCACCACCTCGGGGTGCTGCTCGATCATGTCGTCGCGGGTCACGATCGCGTTGCCGAGCAGGTTCGCGTAGTAGCTCGGCCGGAACTCGGTGAACTCCATGCCGCGGTTTTCGAGCGCCGCCACAGCGGTATCCCACGACGCCCAGGCCTGGATGTCGCCGCGCTTCAAGGCGAGCAGCGCCGGGCCGCCGGTGCCGGTGGCGACGAGCTGGATGTCCTTGCGCCAGTCGAGCCCCGCTTCGGCGAACATGTCGACATTGTAGCCGTTGTTCTGGATGTAGGGGATGCCGACGGTCTTGCCCTTGAGCTGCGCCAGGGCGGTGATGCCGCCCGCTTTCGGCGCGACGAAGCGGGCGATCGGGTGGCGCGAGTGGACGTAGACCGCCCGGATCGGCACGCCCTTGGCGCGGGCGATCAAGAGGTCGTCGATGACCAGGCTGATGAAGTCGATCTTGCCCGCGGCGAGCAGCTGAACGCCCTGCGCCGAGCCGGCGACGCCGAACAGGTTGACGTCGAGATTCTCGTCGCGGAAGAACCCGAGCGTCGCCGGGATCGAGCTCTGGCCGGCATGGCCGGTCGAGATATCGGTCGTCGTCGGACCGAAGCTGGTCTTGAACATGTCGGCCGAGGCGGGCCGCAACGGCGCGGCGAAGAGGCAGGCGACGAGGCAGGCGGCGGTCAACAATCGGTTCACGGGCGTCATCCTCTGGCGAGCGGTCGGTTCCGGGGGTTGCCGGTCTGCGCCGCCGGGGCCCAGACCAGCAGGCGCCGGCGCAGCCGGTCGACCGTGGTCTGCAAGCCGAGGCCGATGACCCCGGTCACCAGGATCACGGCGAAGACGCGGGCGGTCTCCATCTGCGAGGTCAGCGCGACGAGCAGATAGCCGATCCCGGCCTGGGCGCCGATAAACTCGCCGACGATCGCACCGGTCAGCGAAAAGACGACGGCGATCTCCAGGCCGACGAAGATATAGGGCAGCGCCGACGGGAGGCGCACCCGCCAGAAGATCGTCCATTCGCCGGCGGCGAGTGCGCGCAGCACGTCGATCTTGCCTTCTTCACAGCTCTTGAGGCCGATCACGACGTTGGCGAGCATCGGGAAAAAGGCGATCAGCCCGGCGATCGCAACCTTGGATTCGAGCCCGAACCCGAACCAGGCGACGAAGAGCGGCGCGAGCGCGATCTTCGGCATCGTCTGGAGCGCCACGAGGTAGCCGTAGACGGTGCGCTCGAGCCAGGGGCTGCGCGCCAGCGCGCCGCCGATCGCCAGCCCGCCCACCACCGCAACGACGAAGCCGAGCGCCGCCTCCTCGCCGGTCGCCAGGAGACTGCGGAGCAGCGATCCGTCGCGGACGACCTCGACCAGCGCCACCGCCACGGCCGCCGGCGCCGGCAGCACGAAGCGGCTCATGCCGAACCAGTCGATCAGCGCCTGCCAGCCGCAGAGGACAAGCACCACCGCGAGCACCGGCAGCGCCACCGCGCTCCACCCCTGTCCCCAGAGCGGTCGCGCGGTGCGCGGCGGCACCGGGGCGGCGGGGGCTGCGCCATCGTCGAAGGCGCGTTCGGCGATGTCGACCATCGCGCCTACTCGGCTGCCGCCGCGGCCGGCGCGGCCGAGCCGTCGAGGCGGTGCCGCAGCGCCACGACATAGGTGCCGAACTGCAGCTCGGCCATCAGGTCGAGGGTGCGCGGCTCGGGCAGCTCGATCCGCTGCTCGGCGACGATGCGTCCGGGCCGGCTCGACATGACGAAGACGCGACGGCTGAGGAACACCGCTTCGGGGATCGAATGGGTGATCAGGAAGATCGTCTTGCCCGAGGCCCGCCAGATGCGCGCCAGCTCGAGGTTCATGTTGTCGCGAGTGAGCGCGTCGAGCGCACCGAACGGCTCGTCGAGCAGCAGGATCTCGGGGTCGTGGATCAGCGCGCGCGCGATCGACACACGCTGCCGCATCCCGCCCGACAGCTCGTGCGGCAGCTTGCGCTCGAACCCGTCGAGCCCGACCAGCGCCAGCAACTCGCGGGCGCGGCGACGGCTCGCCGCCATGTCGAGCCGCAGCACCTGCGCCGGGAGCAGCACGTTGTCGAGCACGTTGCGCCAGGGCAGCAGGTTGGCGTCCTGGAAGGCGACGCCGATGCTGCGCGTCGGGCCGCGCAGCCGCTCGCCGCGGATCCTGACCTCGCCCTCGTATTGCGGGATGAGCCCAGCGAGGATGCGCAGCAGCGTGGTCTTGCCGCAGCCCGACGGGCCGACGAGGCTGACGAACTCGCCCGGCGCCACCGAGAACGAGATGTCGCCGAGCGCGACGACGCTCTCGCCGGTGACGGTACGATAGGTCTTGCCTACCCCGGCGATCGCGATCATCGCGGCAGCGGCAGCGCTGCGGTCGTCCGGGGCGGCGGTCATGCCTCGACCACTGCCTCGGCCGGCGCCCAGCGCAGCAGCCGGCGCTGCGCCGCGCGGATCAGCGCGAAGAACAGGTAGCCGAGCGCGCCCAGCACCACCAGCACCGCGAAACCCTGTGCCGGGTCGAGATTGCTGTTGGCGACGAGGATCAGCATGCCGAGCCCCTCCTTCGAGCCGAGGAACTCGGCGACGACCGAGCCCAGCACGACAAAGGCGCCGGCGACATGCATCCCGGCAAAGACGTAAGGCAGCGCGTTGGGCAGCTTGACCATGCGAAAAACCTGCCAGCGACTGGCACCCAGCGCGTTCATCAAATCGATCTTGCCCTCCTCGCAGCTGCGCAGGCCGCCGACCGTGTTGACGAGGATCGGAAAGAAACCGATCACCGCGGCGAGCGCCACCTTCGATCCCATGCCGTAGCCGCACCAGATGATGACGAGCGGGGCGAGCGCGACCTTCGGCATCGCCTGGAAGGCGACGATCAGCGGATAGAGCGCCTTGGCAACAAGCCGCGACTCGGCGACGAGCGCGCCGACCGCGATGCCGGCGAGCAGCGCGAGCGCGAAGCCGAGCGCCGCCTGGGCCGCGGTCACCAGCGCGTGATGCAGAAAGATGCCGCTCTTCACCCCGAACCACAGCGAGCGCAGGATCGCGCTCGGCGCCGGGACGATGATGTCCGGGACGGCGAAGCCGCGCACCGCCGCCTCCCAGGCGACGACGAAGCCGACGAGGGCGACGAGCGGCGCCAAGGACTTCAGCCGCGACATCGCCCCCTCCGACCCGATCCCGCCGTTCAGTCGGCCTCGTTGCCGATTACGTGGTCGAGGATCCAGTTCTTGTAGTCGTGGACGAGCCGGTCCTTCGGGTGGAAGCAGCCGGGCACATGGATCGGCGAGCTCAGCCCCTTCTGCTGGCGCTCACAGGCCAGCACATCCTCGTCGCGCACCACCCGCGAATTCGCCATGTAGGTGCCGAGGATCTCCTCGAACTCCGGCAGCTCGGCGGTCGATTGCGGGACCATGAACGAGGTCACGAGCAGCGAACGCTCGGGGCCGAGCGGATGGATTTCGGTGGCCGAGACCGAATCGATGTTGAACCCCATCGACGCGTTGGCGTGGATGTTCGGCAAGAACGAGCCGGTCTTATGCTCGGG
>DATJOB010000109.1:0-2490 GCA_035507475.1 Allostellaceae bacterium
GACGAGACCGTCGACGCCGCGGCGACCGCGGCACGCCGCGCCGTGCGGCCGACCGCCAAGGCGTTCCACCAGAAAACCTATGTCGATGCGCTCGTCTGAGCGCGGGCTGATCGTCGCGGTCGATATCGGCGGCACCTTCACCGACATCACCCTCGCCGACGCCGCGAGCGGCCGGCTGGTCCGCGCCAAGACGCCGAGCACGCCGCATGATCCGTCCGAGGCCTTTCTCGCCGGCGTCGAGCTCGCGCTCGCCCAGGCCGGCCGCGACGGTCCCACCGCCGATCCTGCCCCGGGCCCCGGCGCCATCGGCCGGGTGCTGCACGGCACCACGGTCGCGACCAATTTGATCCTCGAGGGCAAGGGCGCCGAGACCGTGCTGGTGACCACGCGGGGCTTCCGCCACGTGCTCGAGATCGGCCGCCAGGACATCCCGCGCGCCGCCAATTTCTACAGCTGGGTCAAACCCGCGCGCCCGGTGCCGCCGCGCCGCGTGCTCGAGGTGACCGAGCGCGTCGCCGCCGACGGCAGCGTGCTGGTGCCGCTCGACGAGAGCGAGATCGCCGGCATCGCCGCCGCGTGCCGACGCCTGGCGGCCGAAGCCGTGGCGATCTGCCTGCTGCATTCCTTCGCCAATCCGGCGCACGAGCGGCGCCTGGCCGCAGCGCTGCGCGCCGCGCTGCCTGGGGTCGCGGTAACGAGCTCGATCGACGTGCTGCCGGTGGTGCGCGAATACGAGCGCAGCCTGGCGACCATCCTGAACGCCCGCGTGATGCCGGCGATATCGACCTATGTGGCGCGGCTCGAGCATCGGTTGCGCGGCGCCGGGATCGTGGCGCCGCTGCTGCTCATGCAATCCAACGGCGGCGTTGCCGGCGCGCGCGCCGTCGAGCGCGCGCCGGCGGTCACGGCGCTGTCGGGACCCGCAGCCGGCGTGATCGGCGCGCGCGACGTCGCGGCGGCGGCCGGCATCGAGAACATCATCACGGTCGATATCGGCGGCACCAGCGCCGACATCTGCCTGATGCGGGGTGGCCGCATCGAGCTGACGCAGAGCGGCCGGGTCGGCAGCTGGCCGCTGCCGCTGCCGATGGTCGACATGGTGACGATCGGCGCCGGCGGCGGCTCGCTGGCCGGCATCGACAACGGCGCGTTGCTGGTCGGCCCGGCGAGCGCCGGCGCGCGGCCCGGTCCGGCCAGCTACGGGCTCGGCGGCACGCGCCCGACGGTGACCGACGCCCATGTCGTGCTCGGGCACCTGCCGCAAGATCTGTTGGGCGGCAGCATGACGCTCGACGGCGCCCTGGCCGAACGCGCGATCGTCGAGCACGTGGCGCGGCCGCTCGACCTGTCCGTGCACCAGGCGGCGCTCGGCATCCTCGCCATCGTCGACAGCAACATGATCGGCGCCATCCGCGTGATCTCGGTCGAGCGCGGTCACGATCCGCGGGACTTCACCCTGGTGGCGTTCGGCGGCGCCGGTCCGCTGCATGGCTGCGCGCTGGCCGACATGCTCGGCATCGCCACGGTGCTGGTGCCGCCGGCCCCCGGCGTGCTGTGCGCCGAGGGCTTGCTGGCCGCTCAGCTGAAGTCGGAGTTCAGCCGGACCGTGATCGACGCGGCGGCGTCGAGCGAGGCCTGGCTCGCGGAGACGTTCCAATCGCTCGAGGCCGAGGCCGCCGCGTGGTTCGACGAGGAGCAGGTGCCGCAGCCCGCGCGTCGCACCGGCTCGGTGGCCTTGATGTGCTACGAGGGCCAGGGCGGCGAGCTGCCGGTCGCCTGGGGCGGCAGCCTCACGGCCACCCAAGCCGCGTTCGCGGCGGCGCATCAGGCCCTGTACGGCTTCGCGCTCGATACGCCGGTGCGGCTGGTCACGATCCGGGTCGAGGCGACCGGTGTGCTGACGGCGCCGCCGCGCCCCCGCCTGCCCGGTGGACGCGGCGCGGCGCCGACGGGCGAGGCATCGGTGCATTTCGCCGCCGGCGCGCGGACCGCCGCGGTCTACGCGCGCGACGCGCTCGGCGCCGGGGACCGCTGCGCCGGCCCCGCGATCATCACGCAATTGGATTCGACGACCCTGGTCGCCCCCGGGTGGGCCGCGACGGTGCACGAGACCGGCGCGCTGTTGCTGCGTCTCGACCGCTGAGCGCGATCGTTCGCCGGGTCAGCGCGGTGGACCCGCGGCGGTGCCGAGATCGACCCGCCGCGACGGCGGCCTTCCTCACGCTGTACGCGAGCGCGTGACGAAGGGAGGCGACTCGGCGGCCGCCTCCCCGACGTCACCTAGCGCATCGTGACCGCCTATTCGGCGGCCGCGACCTTGTCCTGGGTCTTGGTCTCGAAGTCGCTGGAGTCGTGACGCTCGAGCAGCTGCTCCTTGGGCTCGCCGGCCGTTCGGTTGACCATGCGGCCGCGCTTGACCGCCGGCCGCGCCCAGACCTGCTCGGTCCAGCGCTGGACGTTCTTGTAGTCCTGCACCGACAGGAACTCGGC
>DATJOB010000110.1:0-2425 GCA_035507475.1 Allostellaceae bacterium
CCGACCGCGCTGTTGCGTCGCCAGGGGCGCTGGGGGACGCTCGCCGCGGTCGACCTCGCCGGTCTCGCTGCGGGCGGCGGCGCGGCGGTGGCGCTGGCTTTTGCCGGGGCCGGGCCGTGGTCGCTCGTCGCGCAACTCGTCGTGCAGCGTTTTCTCGAATGCACGCTGCTCTGGTGCATTGCCGGCAAGCCGATCGGGCTTGCCTGGTCGCGCCGCGATTTCGCCGAACTCGCCGCGACGCTCGACTGGCGCGCGCTGCGCGGGGCGTGGCCCGTCATTGGCCGCTACGCCCCGTGCCTCTTCGCCGGGATCTCGCTCGGGCCGAGCGCCGCCGGTCTCTACCTGCTGGCGACGCGGCTTGCCGAGGCGTTGCGCGATGTCGTGCTCGCCGGCAGCGGTGCGTTCTCGCGCGCGGCCCGCGACAGCGCGTCGACGCTCGCCGCGCGGGCCTGGCTGCCGGCAGTCGCGGCGAGCGGGCTCCTGGCGGTGGCGCTGCCGCCGCTGATCGATCTGCGCTGGTGGGGGGCCGTCGCGCCGGCGCAGATCCTGCTGCTCGGCGTGGTGCCGGCCGCGCTCGGCGGGCTGCGCGCCGGCGGCGGCCACGACCAGCCGGCGGGCACGCGACGGGCCGCGCTTGTCGCGCTCGGCGGCGCCGTGGTCGCGGCGCTCGCCGTGCCGTCAGGCCTGCTCGCGCTGGCCGGCGCGGAGCTCGCCTGGGCGATCGCCGCCGCCCTCCCGGCGCTGCATCCGCTGCGCCGACATCTCGGCGTCGGCTGGCGCGGCGCGTTTGCGGGTGCGCCGCGGCGCTGCGCCGGGGCCGTCGCGGCCGCGCTGCTGCTCGCGTTCCTCGGCGAGCCGATGGCGCTGGCGCTCGATGCGGTGCCGGCGTTCTGCCTGCTCGCCGCGGCGGCCTGGCTCTGCTATCTGGCGATCCGCGGCGAGCCCTACCCGGCGCTCCGCCCGGCGGCGGTTCAAGCGGCGTCGCCGGCGGCAAGGGCGGGCGGCGCGCTCGCCGGCGACGCCGGCGCCTGAGCCCGCGCGGCCAGCAGGTCGTCGACAAAGCGGCAGAGGTTCCCGCCGGTGAAGAGATGGCCGGCGACGCCGGCCGCCGCCGCCGCCTCGATGTCGATGTCCTTGTCGCCGATCATCAGGCTCGCGGCGCGATCGACCGGCCAGCGTTCGATGAGCTCGAGCAGCATCCCGGCGCCCGGTTTGCGGCGGTCGCTCGTCCGGCGGTATTCGGGGACGACCCCTTCCGGATGGAACGGGCAGTAGTTGAACTCGTCGATATGCGCCGCCGCCGCCGCCAGCTCGCCGGCGACATAGCCGTGCAGATCGCGGACGTCGGCTTCGCTGTAAAGCCCGCGCGCGACCCCCGACTGGTTGGTCACGACGAACACGTAGAGCCCGGCCTCGTTGAGCCGGCGCACCGCGTCGCGCGCCCCGTCGATCCAGCGGAAGCGCGCGATCTGGCCGACATGCCCATCGTCGTGGTTCAGCACGCCGTCGCGATCGAGAAAGGCGGCGGCCCGCCGTCGGCGATCGGCGATCTCCCGGCGCGCGCGCGCCAAATCGGCGGGGATGCCGATATCGATGAAATATCCCGCCACGGGCAGGCCGACGAGGCGGCCGGCCGCCGCCAGCCGCGGGAGGACCTCGCGTTCGAGCGAGCCCAGCGGTGTCAGCCAGTCGACCAACTCGCGGCGCCAGGCATAGACGCCGCCGCTGACCGGCGCCGGGCCGGGACGGTCGGGGCGCTCGGCGAAACCGACGATCCGCTGCCCGGCGAGCGCGACGACGCCGTAGCGCGAGGCGTCGGCGACCTCGCGCAGCGCCAGCGCGCCGAGCGCGCCGGGCTCCGCGTCGAGCCGGCAGGCCAGCGCCAGGAGGTTGAGGTCGAGCCAGGAATCACCGTTGAGCAGCAGGAACCGCTCGTCGAGCCGGTCGCGCGCGTGCCATAGCGCGCCGGCGGTCCCGGCCGGCTCGGGCTCGACCGAGACCTCGATCTCGAGGCCGAACCGCGCGCGCAGCGGCGTCGTCGCGGCGTACTCGCGGATCCTGTCGGCCGCGAACCCGCCGAGCAGCAGCACCCGGCGGATGCCGTGCCGCGCCAGCTCGAAGATGAGCGTGTCGAGGAACGGCGCTCCGGCAACCGGCAGCAACGGCTTGGGCAGCGTCGCGGTCAGCGGGCCGAGCCGCGTGCCCAGCCCGCCGCAGAGGATCGCGGCCTGGCCGATCATTCGGCCGCGGCAGGGCGCGCTTGTGCGGAATCGCGCGGGAACAGCCGCTCTTCCACCAGGCCGCAGATGATGTGCGCGGCGGTGATGTGCAGCTGCTGGATCAGCGGCGTCGACCCGCTCGGCGCGCGCAGGCACAGATCGCAGAGCGGCGCCAGCTCGCCGCCGCTTTCGCCGGTGAAGCCGAT
>DATJOB010000111.1:0-7721 GCA_035507475.1 Allostellaceae bacterium
CGCGCCGCGCGTGAGGCGCAGCCAGGCGAGCTCGCCGAGCTTGTCGGCGAGCCCGGGCAGCGCGCGCTGCCCGGGCGGCGCATGGCTCACCGCCCGGTCGCCGCGCCAGGTCACGGCCACCGCGGCAACGACCATGACAGCCGCCGCCGCGACGAGGAGCCGGAAGTTGCGCTGCCGCATCGCCGGCCTCAACTCCGCGCCGCGCGCCGGCTGCGCGGGCGCAGCGCGGCGATCACGATGGCCGCGGCGATGACGACGATCGGCATCAGCGCGATGTCGAAGAATTCGAGCACGACCTTGAGATGGCGGATGTCTTCGCGCGCCGCCGCTTCGACTTGGCGCAGCTGCTGGCGGGTGGCCAGCATGTCGCCGCGAAAGCGGTCGATCTCCTTGGTCTGCTCGGCGGTGAGCGCGGTCGGGTTGGCGCCGGGATCGCCCGCGGTCAGGTCGTGCAGCTTCGCCTGGGTCTGCTTCAATTTCTGCTGCAGGCCCTGCTGCTCGGCCGCGTAGCGATCGTCGGCCTGGCGCTGGATGCGCTCGACCACGGTGAACGGCCGCGCGGCGGTGCCGCGACTGCGCAGATCGACGAGGTCCTGGCCGCCGGCCAGCACGTCGACCGCATTGGCGACGAAGTCTTCGTTGTTCGAGATCGGCTCGACCACGCGCTGGCCGTAGAAATCGTGGATCTCGGCCCAGAACCGGTCGTCGAGCATGTCGGTGTCGGCGACGACGACGAGGTTGATCGGCTGCGCCGACCGCTTCAGCGCCGCCTCTGCCGACGCCGGCTTGGGCGCGCCGTCCGGCAGCGCCGGCGCGCCGTCGGGAAAGGCGCTCGCCGCCTCGCCGGTCACCCGCGCCGCGAGCACGAAGCGGCGCTGCTCGGGACGGAAGCGGGCGAGCAGCCCGGCGACGTCGGGCAGGCCCTTGATCTGGTCGACCGGCAGCTGCTCGGCATCGGTCGAGGTGCGGATCAACGGCTCGAACTGCGTCGTCGCGCCGGCGACCGGCTCGAGGATGCCGGCGCTCGCCATCGTGACCAGCGACAGGTCCGCGGTGATCGGATCGTCATGGTTGAGGTTGTCGGCCGGCAGGTTGAGCCAGCCGACATAATCCATCGCCTGCGGGTTGCGGCCGGGCACCGGCACCGCGACGCGGCGCGCGTCGAGCCGGTCGGCGGCGACGACGCCGGGCCGCATCGCGATCCCCCAAGCCTTGAACAGCCGGTCGAGCTCGCCCGCCGGCGGCGACGCGTCGCCGGCCCCGCCACCACCCGTCCCGGCGCCACCCGTCCCGGCGCCCGGGGCGTGCGGCAGCGCCGCCTGCATCTCGGAATAGGGATCGACGAAGATCAGCGCCTTGCCGCCCTTGAGCACATACTGGTCGATCGCGAACTGCGTCGCCTCGGACAGGTGCTGCGGCTGGACCAGCATCAGCACGTCGATGTTCTTCGGGATCGCCGCGATCTCGGGCGAGAGCGGCTCGATGTCGACCGCCTGGCGGAGCTGGCTGACGATCGCCAGCGGCTCGGCCGGCTTGCCGTGCGCCGCCGCCATCGGGTCGCCCTGCAGCGGCAGCGTGCTGAGCAGCCCGACCACGGTGCGCTTGGGGAAGGCGAGCGCGTGGACGAGCCGCGTCAGGTCGTATTCGAGGAACCGCTCGCGCTCGGGGTTGAAGAAGGCGATGACCTGCTGGTCGTCGGTCGAGTTGGTGCCGGCGAGCCCGAAATAGACCGCCTCGCCCTGCTCGTTCAGCGGCGCGCTGTGCAGCCCGTAGGCGACGGCGCGGTCCTCGGCTTCGGTGAACGGCTGCGGATCGTAGACCTCGAGGCGGATCTTGCCCTTGGCCGCGGCGACGTACTGGTCGAGCAGCTCGCGCACCCGCTGGGCATAGACGCCGTAGGACGGCACGCTGTCGCCGAGCCGGCTCGAATAATAAAATCGCAGCGTGACCGGCTCGTCGATCCGGGCGAGCGTGTCGCGGGTGCCGCGGGCGAGCGTATAGAGGCGCCCGTCGGTCAGGTCGAGCCGCTGCGTCGCGTAGCGCGCCGCGATCACGTTGGTCGCGACGAGGATCAGCCCGATCGCGGCGAGCGCGCCGGTCGCGCGCCCGGCGGGTGACCGCAGCCCCTCGCCGATCAGCCAGAAGAACCGCACCTCACGCCGCCTTGGTGAGGTCGACGAGCACGGCGCCCGCACCGAGGAAGGCGACGATGATCGAAACGAAATAGACGATGTCGCGCAGGTCGAGGACGCCGCGGGTGATCGCGGTGAAATGCCCGAACAGGCTGGCGCCGACCACGGCATGGATCACCGCCTCCGGCGCCCAGCCCTGGAACAGCCCGATCACGGTCTGCGTCCCCGCGGCGATCAGCACGAAGACGAGCGCGGCGGTGACGACGAAGGCGATCACCTGGTTCTTGGTCGCCGCCGAGACCGCCGCGCCGATCGCCAGGATCGCCCCCGCCATCAGCCAGCTGCCCAGATAGCTCGCGACGATGACACCGTTGTCCGGGTGGCCGAGGAACAACACGGTCAGCCACAGCGGAAAGGTCAGCGCCAGCGCGATCCCGATGAACAGCCAGGCCGCGAGGACCTTGCCGATCACCGCCTCCGACAGCCGGATCGGCAGCGTCAGGAACAGCTCGATCGTACCGCTCTTGCGCTCCTCGGCCCACAGCCGCATCGCCACCGCCGGGACGAGCACCAGATAGAGCCAGGGATGGAAGGTGAAGAACGATTGCAGGTCGGCCTGCCCGCGCTCGAAGAAATCGCCGACGAAAAAGGTCAACACGCCGGAGAGCACGAGGAAGATGACGATGAACACATAGGCGAGCGGCGTCGCAAAATAACCGGCGAACTCGCGCCGGCAGATCACGGTTATGGTCCTGCTCAATGATCGATCGCCTTGGAGCCGATGAAGCACCGCCGCATGCCGGGTCACGCCCGGCTGGCTTCGTTGGGCGGCGCGGTGATCGCGCGGAACACGTCGTCGAGCCGGCCGCGCTCGACCGTGAACCCGGCGATCTGCCAGTCGCGGCCGGCTGCGAGGTCGGCGATCTCGGCGGCGATCGGCCGCTGGTCGCGCGCGACGATGGTGAGCGTCACCCGCTCGTCCCCGCCCGCGGCGTCGATCGCGGCGATGCCGGAGAGCGCGGCGAGGTCGGCGCGGATGCGCGCCTCGTTCGCCGCCCCGGTCTCGAGCCGGACCGCGTTGTGGAAGCGCGAGCGCGCGGCGAGCGCGGCGGGGCTGTCGTCGGCGAGGATGCGGCCGCGCGCGATGATGATCGCCCGGCTGCATACCGCCTCGACCTCCTCGAGCAAATGGGTCGAGATGACGATCGCCTTCTCGGCCTGCATCGCGGCGATGATGCCGCGCATCTCGTATTTCTGGTTGGGGTCGAGCCCGTCGGTCGGCTCGTCGAGCAGCACCACCGGCGGGTCGTGGAACAGCGCCTGGGCGACCCCGACGCGGCGCCGGTAGCCCTTGGACAGCGTCTCGATGCGCTGCTCGTAGACCTCGCCGAGATGCACGAGCCCGACGATATGCTCGATTCGCGCCGCCGCCTCGCCGCTGCGATAGCCGCGGATCCGGGCGATGAAGCGCAGGAAATCGGCGACCGTCATGTCGGGGTAGGCAGGCGCGCCCTCCGGCAGGTAGCCGAACTGCCGCTTGGCGGCGAGCGGGTGCTGCTGGATGTCGTGGCCGCAGACGATCGCGGTGCCGGCGGTCGGCGCGAGAAAGCCGGTGATCATTTTCATCGTCGTCGACTTGCCGGCCCCATTCGGGCCGAGAAAACCGATCACTTCGCCGCGAGCGACGCTGAACGACACGTCGTCGACCGCCACCAAAGGGCCGAAATTTTTGTAAAGATTGCGGATTTCGAGCATCCCCACCCCCGCGCGGCGCTGACACCCATCCCCGTGTCGCCGCGCAAGTCGGCTCCCATGATAGCAAGCCCCTCCCCGCTCCGATACCGAAGCGCCGGCCGCCAGGCGGGGTGGCGATGATCCGCCGCATCCGCCTCGCCGCCGGCCTGGTGATGCTGGCCTATGTCGCGATGCATTTGCTCAACCATGCGCTGGGCCTGGTGTCGCTCGGCGCGATGGCCTGGGCGCTCGACCGCGTCGTCTTCCCGCTCTGGTCGGCGCCGCCGATGCAGGTGGCGCTCTACGGCGGCTTCGTCGTGCATTACGCGCTGGCGTTGTGGGCGCTGTGGCAGCGCCAGACGCTACGGCTGCGCGTCGGCGAATACATGCAGCTCGCGCTCGGCTTCCTGATCCCGATCATGGTCGCGCGCCACGTCGTCGGCACGCGCGTCTCGGCCGATTTTTTCGGCACCGACGCACTGTTCTATCGCTACGTGCTCTACAGCCTCTTCGTCGCGGCGCCGGCGCATGGCTGGCTGCAGCTCGCCGCGCTGGTCGTCGCCTGGGCGCACGCCATGCTCGGGCTGCATTTCTGGCTGCGCGTCCGGCCGTGGTACGCGCGCTGGCGCGAGCCCGGCCTCGTCGTCGCGGTGCTGGTGCCGGTGCTGTCGCTGCTCGGCGCGATCGCGGGCGCGCGCCAAGTGGCGGGGCTCGCCGCGGACCCCGGCTGGCGCGCCGCGGCGTTCGCCCATATGCGGCTGCCGACCCCGGCGACCGATGCGGCGCTCGACCGCATCGTCGACGCCGCGACCTGGTTCTTTGTCGCAGCGCTCGCCGCGGTGCTGCTGGCGCGGCTGGGGCGCCGGCTGTGGCAGCGCCGCCACGGCCTCGTTCGCATCACCTATCCCAACGGCCGCGTCGTCGACGTGGTGCGCGGCACCAGCGTGCTCGAGGCGAGCCGCCTCGCCCGCATCCCCCACGCCTCGATCTGCGGCGGTCGCGGGCGCTGCTCGACCTGCCGGGTGCGGGTGCGCGCCGCCTATCCGGGGCTGCCGCCGCCGAGCGAGGACGAGCGCCGCGTCCTCGCCCGCATCGGCGCGCGCGCCAATGTGCGGCTCGCCTGCCTGCTGCGCCCGGGGGTCGAGGTCCAGGTGACGCCGCTCCTGCCGCCGCTCGCCCAGGCGCAGGACGGCCTCACGCGGGTCGATTTCGCCCAGGGCAGCGAGCGCGAGGTCGCCGTGCTGTTCGCCGACATCCGCGGCTTCACCGCGCTGTCGGAGGGCCGCCTGCCCTATGATGTGGTGTTCATCCTCAACCGCTATTTCGCGGCGATGGGCCGCGCGGTCGAGAGCGCCGGCGGCCGCGTCGACAAGTTCGTCGGCGACGGCATCATGGCGCTGTTCGGCATCGACGGCGAGCCGGCGGCGGGCTGCCGCGACGCACTCGCCGCGGCGCGGCTGATGGGCGAGCGGCTGATCGAACTCAACCGCTCGCTGCACGCCGAGCTCAGCGAGCCGCTGCGCATCGGCATCGGCATCCATGTCGGGCCGGTCATCGTCGGCGAGATGGGCTACGGCAGCGCCACCTCGATCACCGCGATAGGCGATTCGGTCAACACTGCGAGCCGGCTCGAGGGGCTGGCCAAGGAATACGCCGCCGAGCTCGTCGTCTCCGACGAGGTCATCGCCCGTGCCGGGTTGGCGACCATGGCCGGCCGCCGCGGCGAGATCGAGATCCGCGGCCGGCAGCAGCGGCTCGCCGTCGCGGTGTTCGACAGCGCCCGCGACCTGCCCGAGCCGAACGGCGTCGTCGCGGAAGCCGGCGGCGGCATCTAGCCGGGGGGCAGCAGCTTCTCGATCTCGCCGGTGACCGCGGCGTCGGTCGGTCGCACCGCGGACGGCCAGGCGCCGGCCAGCTCGCCATCGGGCGCGATCAGGTATTTGTGGAAGTTCCAGCGCGGCGCGGCGCCTTCGCCGAGCGTCTCGGCGACCCAGCGATAGAACGGGTGGGCGGCGCCGCCGATCACCGCGCATTTCGCGGCGAGCGGAAAATCGACCGCATAGGTCGTCTCGCAGAACGCCTTGATCTCGGCCGGCGAACCCGGCTCCTGCGCGCCGAAATCATTGGACGGCACGCCGAGCACGACCAGGCCGCGGTCGCGATACTGCCGCCATAGCGCCTCGAGGTCGCGGTATTGCGGGGTATAGCCGCAATAAGACGCGGTGTTGACGACGAGCACCGGCCGTCCCGCCCAGGCAGCGAGCGGCAGCGCGCCGCCGTCGAGCCCGGCGAAGGCGAAGCGGTGGGCGGTGTCGGGCGCGGCGCTGGCCATGGTCGGGATTCTCCTTGCGAGCGGCGGCGGTAGCGCCGGCTGCCCCGACCATAGCGCGAATCGCCCGAGCGTCCAGGCGAGGCGCGCCGCGGCGCGGGATTTGCGTTGCGCCAAACAGGCGCTTCACGGAGACTGCGGCCAACCGCAGGGGACCGGACAGGGATGCTGGTGGGGTTTTTGCTGAAGGGATTGCTGGTCGGCGTGGTGATCGCCGTACCGGTCGGCCCCGTCGGCATCCTGTGCATTCGCCGCACCATCCTCGACGGCCGGCTCGCCGGGCTGTTCTCCGGGCTCGGCGCGGCATCGGCGGATTCGGTATTCGGCATCATCGCCGGGTTCGGCCTGACCGTGGTGTCGGACTGGCTCTTCGACTACCAGGACTTCCTGCGCATCGGCGCCGCCGCGTTCCTGCTCTATGTCGGCATCCACTCGCTGATGTCCGATCCGGTCGCGCGGCGCCGCTCGGACGCCGACCCCGAGGGCCTGTTCGGCGATTTCGCCTCGACCTTTGTGCTGACCATCACCAACCCGGTGACGATCCTGTCGTTTCTCGCGATCTTCGGGGCGATCGGCTTCACCGGCGAGGAGGCGACGCTGCTGCATGCCGCGGTGCTGGTCGCCGGGGTGTGGTGCGGCTCGTTCCTGTGGTGGATCGGTCTGATCGCGGCCACCGGCCTGTTGCGGATGACGTTTCAGCGCCAGCACCTCGTCTGGATCAACCGCGGCTCGGGCGGCATCCTCGTCTTTGCCGGCGTCATGCTGCTCGGCAGCCTGCTTTTCGAACACGGCTGGATCTAGCGCGATGGTCTACCTGCCGCCGCATTTCACCGAGACGCGCGAAGCGGTGCTCGTCGCCCATATCGAGCGCTACGATTTCGCGCTGCTGGTGACGGACCGCGACGGCCTCGTCGCCAGCCAGGTGCCGGTTCTCGTCGAGCGGCGGGCCGGCCGGCTCCATCTCTGCGGCCACCTGGCGCGGCCCAACCCGCAATGCGCCGCGTTCGACGGCGGCGAGGCGCTCGCCGTCTTCACCGGGCCGCATGCCTACATCTCGCCGAGCTGGTACGCCGCCGGCCCCGCCGTGCCGACCTGGAATTACGCCACCGTCCACGCCTACGGCCCGGTCCGCGCGGTCGAGGACAAGGATTGGCTCGCCGGGCTGCTGCGCCGGCTTTCCGAGCGGCACGAGGCGCGCGAGGCGGCACCGTGGCGGATGCAGGACCAGCCGGAGCGGTTTCTCGACGGGATGATGAACGGCATCGTCGGGTTCGACCTCGCCGTCGAGCGGCTCGAGGGCAAGTTCAAGCTGAGCCAGAACCGGCCTGCCGGCGACCGGCCGCGCATCTGCGCCGCGCTCGAAGCGCGCGACGACCCCGATTCGCACGCGCTTGCCCGGCTGATGCGCGAGCGCGAAGGGCTCTGACGCGCTGTCCGACCGGCGCGGCGCTGCGTCCTTCGCGGCCCACTCTCGCGCGAGCTTTCAGGACAACGGCCGTTTGACCCTGCCGAAGCTCTGTCCTGAG
>DATJOB010000112.1:0-22883 GCA_035507475.1 Allostellaceae bacterium
GCGCGACCAGCCATCGGCGTAACCTATTGAAGCGGTTGCCAACAATCCGGGCCCGTCCATGACGTGCGCCGCACCGTAGCCAACCGACTCCCCCCTGTCAATTTGCCGAAGCTGCAGGATTCTTGCACTCAGCCTGATCACCGCGCGCAACGGGTTTTGCCTGCCCGGCACCGGGTTGACCCCGAACAGCGCGGCGCCGGGGCGCACCAGGTCGAAGTGGAAGTCGCTGCCGAGAAAGACGCCGGAGGAGGCGGCGAGGCTGGCCTTAAGCGCGGGGAACTGCCGGCGGGCGGCGAGAAACCGCGCGCGCTGCCGCATATTGAGCGGATGGTCGGGCACATCGGCGCAGGCGAGGTGGCTCAACAGAAAGCCGGCGCCCAGGCTGTGCAGTTCGGATGCGGCGGCGAGCTCGGCCGCCGACAGGCCGAGCCGCGACATGCCGGTGTCGACATGCAGCATCGCCGGCGGCCGGTCGGCCACCGCGAGCCGCGACCATTCGGCGAGCTGGCCGGGCTCGTTGAGGACCGGCTCGAGCTGCGCCGCGACGAACTCGGCGGCGGTGCCCGGCGGCGGCCCGTTCAGCACCGCGATCGCCGGCCGCCGATTTGCGAGCGGGGGGCCGAGCGCGGCGCGCAGCGCGATCCCCTCGTCGAGCGTGGCGACGAAAAACCGCGAGCAGCCGGCGGTGGCGAGCGCGCGCGCGACCGGCGCGGCGCCGAGCCCGTAGGCGTCGGCCTTGACCACCGCGGCGCATTCGGCCGGCGCCGCCTTCGCCGCGAGCAGCCGCCAGTTGGCGACGATCGCCGCGAGGTCGATCTCCAGTATCGCGCCGGCGCGCGCCGCCGGATCGGAAGCCATGCAGCGCTATGAGCGCTTCCGCGGCGGGCGGGTCAACCCCCTGGCGGCGGCGCGCTAATCGGGCACGCCCTGGACGCGGAAGATCTCCTCGAGCTGCGGGCTCATCGGCAAGTCGAGGGTCTCGCCGGTCGGCAGCCGCTGCTGGAACCAGCGGTTGTAGAGCTGGACCGGCTCGCGGCTCTGCGCCAGCCTGGTGAAGGTGCCGTCGATCACCGTGGCGAGCGCCGGGTCGTCCTTGCGGAACATCAGCCCGCAGGGGTCGTAGGACAGGTAGTCGCCGACGACGTGGTAGCGCTCGCCGCCGCGGCTCGTGGCGATCAGCCCGTAGAGCAGCACGTCGTCGGTGGCTTGCGGGCAAGCGGTCGGCGATCACGGAACGGTCATATTGCCGGATCGCCGGGCTCGGCAAAGCCGCGTTTTGTGGTGAGCTGCGTTGTTGTGCAACCGCCGGTTAGGGCAACCGCCGGCTAGGGCAGCGGCCGGGCGCCGGTCTCGACCGCCGCGCGCAGCCCCTGCCAGCGTGCCAGCTTCTCGGCGAAGCCGAGGGCGGCGTGGGCCGGGCTGGTCGAGGGCAGCGCCAGGTATTCGAGCCCGGGGCGGCGGGCGAGGTGCCGGTCGTGGAGCCGCCGGGCGCCGCCGCCGTTGAACGCCACCGCCCGGATGCCGGGATGCGCGTCGAGCAACGCGTCGATCGCGTTCGGCAGCTCGCCGCGGATTTGCGCGTCGAGGCTGGCCCGCCGCTCGGCGGTCGCGCAAACGTCCCACAGCGCGATGCCTCGCTCGCCGAGGAAGCGGATGCGTGCCGCGTAATCGCCCGGCGGCGTCGCGCCGAACAGCGCGAAGACGATCGGCCAGAAGAGATTGCGCGGGTGCGCGTAATACTCGGCGCGGCGCAGCGATTCCTCGCCCGGCAGCGTGCCGAGCACCAGCACCCGGGCGCGCGCGTCGACGACCGGCGGAAAGCTCTGCTTGCGAGGCGGCGCGGCGGGCCCGCTCAGTCGACGTACCGCCCGAGGCGCACCGCGGTCTGGCCCTTGACGAGGCGGCGCGACGGCATGATCAGCACGCAATTGTCGTAGGGCGTGCGCACCTCGCGCCCGTCGTCGTGGCCGATCACCGTGCCCTGTTTGGCGATCACCTCGAGCCCGACATAGGGCGCGACGAACTCGAAGCGGCTGCCGGCGATCGTCACCGCCTCGGTCACCTCGATGATCCGCTGGCGCGGCGTCGCCGCGAAGTCCGGTCCGCCGAGCGCCGCGACGTCGTCGCGGGTCACCGTCCCGAGCGCGATCAGGAAGCGCAGCATCACGTCGGTGGCGACCTCGGCGGCGCGCTTCTCCCAGTGCTGCCCGGCCTCGATCAGCAGCGCTGTCTTCGCCGAGGCGGGCTCGCCGAAGCCGCCGTAATCGCGCATCCGCGGGCCGGCCGCATGCCCGGCATCGCACATGACGAGCTCGGGGATGCCGACCTGCCGCGCCAGCTCGCGCGACTTGCCAAGCAGCCCCGCCAGCATCAAGGGCGCGGTGGCGTACTGCATCGAGTGGATGTCGAGCAGGTAGTCGGCGGCGTCGACGATCGGCCGCATCGTGCGGGCGCGGCTGAGCTCGCAGGAATTGCGCGGCCCGTCCAGCATCGCCGGCGACCACAACCGGTTGTAGTCCTCGTCGACGTAGCGCGAAGCGATCGGGTAGCGCGGGTCGAATTCCTGATAGGCCGCGACATTGTTGAAGCCGAGCGTCAGCCTGCCGCGGCGCGGGCGGATATTGGCGCGGAACAGCTTGTCGATGGCGATCGCGCCGCAGATCTCGTTGCCGTGCGTCAGCCCGAGCACCGCGACATGCGGACCCGGCTCCGCGGCGGCGAAGGTCGTCACGTACTCGACGCCGGTGTTGCCGGCGCGGTAGGGCGACAGGTCGGGCGGGGTCAGCTCGACCTTGTACTGGAGATCGGCCAAGGCCCGCTCCTCAGCGCTGCGCGACGCGGTCGACGAGCCGCTGCAGGAACCGCTCGCAGCGCGCGACCTGTTCGAGCGCGACGAATTCGTCGGGCTTGTGCGCCTGGTCGATCGAGCCCGGACCGCAGATCACGGTCGGGATGCCGGCCTCCTGGAACAGGCCGCCCTCGGTGCCGAAAGCCAGCTTGACCGTGCCGTTGGCGCCGGTCAGCGCGCCGGCGAGCTGCGTCACCTCGGCGTCGGTCGCGGTCTTGAGCGCCGGAGCGGCCGACAGCTCCTCGATGACGATGCCGGTGTTCGGCTGCTTCGCGCGCATCTCGGGGAGGACGTGCCGGTCGGCGAACTCGCGCAGTTCGGCGACGACCGCGGCGACGTCGTCGCCGGGCAGCGGCCGCATCTCGAAATCGAAGACGCATTCGCGCGGCACGATATTGAGCGCCGTGCCGCCGTGGATGACGCCGATATGGATCGTCGAATAGGACGGCGCGAAGTCTTCGTCGAACGGCCCCTTGTCGCGCTTGCGGCGGGCGATCTCCCGCAGCTTGGCGATCAGCTCGCCCGCCGCCTCGATCGCGTTGACCCCGAGATGGACCTGCGAGGAATGCGCCTCGTGGCCGTGCACCTGGCAGCGCAGCGTGTGCTTGCCCTTGTGGCCGACGCCGACCTGCATCCCGGTCGGCTCGCCGATGATGCACAGGCGCGGGCGGTTCGGCCGGTCGGCGAGCACGTCGATCAGCCGGCGCACGCCGAGGCAGCCGACCTCCTCGTCGTATGAGAACGACAGGTGGATCGGCGTCTTCAGCCGGCGCGCCAGCAGCGTCGGCACCAGGCTCAGCACCGTCGCGACGAACGCCTTCATGTCGCAGGTGCCGCGGCCGTAGATCCGCTCGTCCTTCTCGAGCGGCTTGAACGGGTCGCTGTGCCAATCCTGGTCGTCGACCGGCACCACGTCGGTATGCCCCGAAAGCAGGATGCCGCCCCGGTCCTGCGGGCCGATCGTCGCGTAGAGGTTGGCCTTGCCCCGGTCGGCGCTGAACACCAGTTCGCTGGCGACGCCGTGCCCGTCGAGGTAGTCGCGAACGAAGTCGATCAGCGCAAGGTTCGAATTCCGGCTGGTGGTGTCGAACGCCACCAGCCGTTTCGTCAATTCTATCTTGTCGATTGCCGCCTGGGCCAAGCCATGCTCCGTTTAACCGGTTGAAGCGGGCAGGTATAGGCTCTAACCGGCTCTGATGACCAGAGTCTTGCCGGCGGGGCGCGGCGTCGCGGCAGGGGTCCCGGGCGCGGGCTAGCCCCTTTTCTCGCCGGCGTGCTTGTGCGATGGAAATCCGCGTCTTCGAGCGGCAGGAGATGAACGGCGGGCATGAACGGCGCTGACATCGGTTTCGAGATCCCCGGCGTGCTGTGGCGGCGCGATCCGCCCGGCGCGGCGCTCCCGCTGATGCTGGATTCGCCGCATAGCGGCTCGTGCTATCCCGACGATTTCGGTTTTTGCTGTCCGCTGCCGATCCTGCGCCGCGCCGAGGACACCTATGTCGACGAATTGTTCGGTGCGGCGCCCGATTTCGGCGCCACGCTGATCGCCGCGGTCTTTCCGCGCAGTTATCTCGACGTCAACCGTGCCGCCGACGATCTCGACCCGGCGCTGCTCGCTGCGGCCTGGCCGCCGCACGCGCCGCTGCGGCCGGCGACCAAGGTCGGGCTGGTGCGGCGCTATGCCCAGCCCGGCGTGCCGATCTACGACCGCAAGCTGCAGCCGAGCGAGGTGCTGGCCCGCGTCGAGCGCTACCACGCGCCCTACCACCGGATGCTCGACGAGACCTGCGAGCGGCTCTACCGGGAATTCGGTGCGGTCTGGCACATCAACTGCCATTCGATGCCGTCGACCGGCAGCCGCCAGATGGGGCGGCGCGGCGAGCACGGCGATTTCGTCATCGGCGACCGCGACGGCACGACCTGCGACGGCGAGTTCACCGATTTCGTCGCCCGCACGCTGCGCGGCATGGGCTACGAGGTGCATGTCAACGACGGCTACAAGGGCGTCGAGATCGTGCGCCGCATGGGGCGCCCCGCCGAGGGCCGGCACAGCCTGCAGATCGAGGTCGATCGCGCGCTCTACATGGACCAGCGCACGCTCGAAAAGAACGGCGGGTTCGACCAGCTGCAGGCCGACCTGGCGCAGCTCGCGGCCGAGCTGCGCGACTTCGTCGCGGCGCGCGTCTGACGGGTCGATGGACCGCACTGGTCGACGACGAAGCGCAAAACGGCAAGACGGTCTACCGCATCGCCTCGATCGACGCGTTGGACAGGTTCGCCGACGCGCTCGTGCTATGATCGGGCGAGGCCCACGGCATCTGCGACGAGGAGCGAGGGGATGGCGAAGATCGCGAAAATCCTGCACGAGCACATCAATACCGCGTTTCCCGCCCATGTCTGCCTGCTCGGTTCGGTGCTGCCGAACGGCTTCGCGCAGATCACGCCGCGCGGCGGCACCATGGTCTACGACGACGAGCATCTCGCGCTGTGGGAGCGCGGCCGCGGCAGCTCCGCCGCGGCCATGCAGGACGGCAGCAAGCTGACGATCTACTTTCGCAAGCCGTCGCTGCGCGAAGAGGGCGTGCTGCCCCTCGGCGGCGTCGCCCGGTTCTACGGCACCGCAACCATTTACCGCTCCGGTCCCGTATACGAGGAGGTCTGGCGCCGCCTCGTCCAGCCGGAGAAGGACCGCGATCCCGAGAAAAAGGGTTACGCCGTGCTGATCGCGGTCGAGCGTGCCGAGGATTTGGGCGGAGCGCCGCTGAAGCTCGAATAGGGGACACGCGCATGGAATCGAAGATTACCGGCACGACGATGCCGGTGCTGGAAATCGGCCTCGAGCCTGGCGACGTGGTCGTCGCGGAGCCGGGCGAATTCTCCTGGATGACCGATAACGTGCGGCTCAACACGACGACGCAGACTGCCGGCGCCCGCGGCTTTCTGGGCGCGCTGGGCCGGGCGTTCGGCGGCGGCGGTCTGTTCATGACCGAATACAGCACCGAGGGCGGCCGCGGCGTGGTCGGCTTCGCGGCCAGGCTGCCCGGCACGATCTTCGAGGTGCGGGTGCAGCCCGGCCAGACCTACATGATCCACCGCCACGGCTTCGTCTGCGCGACGCGCGGCGTCGAGCTCTCGACCGGCTTCCAGCGCTCGCTCGGTTCGGGCCTCTTCGGCGGCGAGGGGTTCGTGTTGCAGAAGCTGTCGGGCGCGTGCACCGCCTGGGTCGAGCTGGGCGGCGAGATCGTGCCCTACGACCTGCGGCCGGGCGAGTCGATCCAGGTCCATCCCGGCCATGTCGGGATGTTCGACGCGTCGGTGGCTTTCGACGTCGTGTTCATGCGCGGGATCAAGAACGCGCTGTTCGGCGGCGACGGGCTGTTCATCGCCCGGCTCACCGGCCCCGGCAAAGTGTGGCTGCAATCGTTGACCGTGCCGGGCTTCGCGCATGCGCTGCAGCCGTATCTGGCTTCGCAGCCGGCGCCACCGGCACAGGCGGCGCAAGCGGCGGTGGTCGGCGGCGTCGCCGGCGCGGTCCTCGGCACGATCTTCGGTGACGACCGCAGTTAGCGCCCGATCCGTCTAGGTTGACGCCCCCCTCGACCGTCATCCCCGGGTCAGGCCCGGCCATGACGAGTGAGAGGGCGCCTAGGTCAAAAATTGCTCCTTGAACACGCGCTCCTGAAGGTTGGCGTCGCGGTCGAACAGCAGCGTCATCGAGATGTCGCGCTTCTCCTCGATCTCGACGCAGACGATGTCGCGCACCTCGGTGAAGTCGGCGACCGCGCTCACCGGGCGCTTGTCGATCTCGAGGCACTCGATCGTCACCTTGGCGCGGTGCGACAGCAGCGCGCCGCGCCAGCGCCGCGGCCGGAACGCGCTGATCGGGGTGAGCGCCAGGATTTCCGCGTCGAGCGGGATGATCGGCCCGTGCGCCGACAGGTTGTAGGCGGTGCTGCCCACCGGGGTCGAGAGCAGGATGCCGTCCGCCGTCAGCTCGTCGAGCCGCACCACCCCGTCGACGCTGACCCTCAGCTTGGCGCCCTGGCGGCTTTCGCGCAGCAGCGATACCTCGTTGAACGCGATCGCCGTTTGCCTCTCGCCTTGTTCGTTGCAGGTGACCATTTGCAGCGGGCAGAGGGTCACCGGCTGCGCGGTGGCGAGCCGCTCATGGAGCCCTTCGAGCTCGTAGGGGTTCATCAGAAAGCCGACGCTGCCGCGATGCATGCCGAAGATCGGGATGCCCTTGCCGACAAAGCGGTGCAGGGTTTCGAGCATGAAACCATCGCCGCCGAGCGGCACGATCAGCTCGGCCGCTGCCGGCTCGACCGCGCCGTATTTCCGCTGCAGCTCGGCGAGGGCCTGCTGCGCCGCCTCCGCCTCGGATGCGACAAAGGCGATGCGCCGGGCGTTCACCCGCCGGTCACGCTCATATGGCGGGCGATCGCCGGCCGCTGGTGGCGACGGTCGATGATGAAATCGTGCCCTTTGGGCTTGCGGGCGATCGCCTCGCGGATCGCGTCCTCCAGCGGCGCGTCGCCCTCCGACTGGCGCACTGGGGTCCGCAGGTCGGCGGCGTCCTCCTGGCCGAGGCACATATAGAGCGTGCCGGTGCAGGTGAGCCGCACGCGGTTGCAGCTCTCGCAGAAATTATGGGTGAGCGGGGTGATGAAGCCGAGCCGCCCGCCGGTCTCGCGCACCGTCGCGTAGCGCGCCGGTCCGCCGGTCCGATAGTCGCTGTCGTCGAGCGTCCAGCGTCGCTGCAGCCGGGCGCGCACCAGCGACAGCGGCAGGTACTGCTCGAGCCGGGTCTCGCCGCCGATGTCGCCCATCGGCATGACCTCGATCAGCACCAGGTCGAACCCCTCGCCGCCGCACCAGGCGACGAGATCGTCGAGCTCGTCCTCGTTGATGCCGCGCAGCGCCACGGTGTTGATCTTGACCTGGAGCCCGGCGCGCTTCGCCGCGGCGAGGCCGGCCATCACCTGGTCGAGACGGCCGCGCCTGGTGATCGCGGTGAATTTCGCGGGGTCGAGCGTGTCGAGCGAGACGTTGACGCGGCGCACGCCGCAGTCGCGCAACTCCGCGGCGTAGCGGGCGAGCTGGCTGCCGTTGGTGGTCAGCGTCAGCTCGTCGAGCGCCCCCGCGTCGAGGTGCCGGCCGAGCGAGCGGAACAGCGTCATGATGTCGCGCCGCACCAGCGGCTCGCCGCCGGTCAGCCGCAGCTTCCTGACGCCGAGCCTGACGAAGGCGCTGCACACCCGGTCGAGCTCCTCGAGCGTCAGCAGCTCGCGCTTCGGCAGGAAGGTCATCTCCTCGGCCATGCAATAGACGCAGCGGAAGTCGCAGCGGTCGGTTACCGACACGCGGAGATAGGAGATGGTGCGGCCGAACGGGTCGATCATCGCGGCATCAGCGCCAGAACCAAGCGATACATCCTCGCATATATAAGGCGCGGGCCGCCGAATGTCGCCCCCGATGCGGGTCTGACGACGGCAGGGCAGGCTTGCGGCCCGCCAGAAACCGCCGCGGATCGCGGCCGGCGACGGCTATTTGTGCGTCGGGA
Source organism: Allostellaceae bacterium (assembly GCA_035507475.1). Lineage (GTDB taxonomy): Bacteria > Pseudomonadota > Alphaproteobacteria > ATCC43930 > CGMCC-115725 > DATARH01. The sequence goes on from DATJOB010000112.1 coordinate 8,412, forward strand.
TGTCGAGCGGCGCGCAGTTGGTCCGCCCCGACATCAGACAATCCTGCATCTTTCCCTGGTTGCGCAGCGCGTTCATCAGGTAATAGCCGGCGATGACCAGCACCGCCGCGATGGCCAGGCCGATCAGCGCGCCGCGCCGGTTGCCGCCGCCGTCGTCCTGGTCGTCGGGATCCTGCGCCATGCCGCGCGGCACACTGACGGCGCGGCCGCCGGCAGGCAAGGCCTTCGATTGCCACGCATGGCACCATGGCTCTTCCCGCAAGCGTTGCCGGCAGGGTAGGTTTTGCGCGAATTCCGCGCGGGGGAGGGGCCGATGCCCGATCCGACATCGCTGAGCGTGCGCGAGGCGGCGGGGGCGATCGCGTCACGGCGGCTGTCCGCCGCCGATTACGTCGCCGCCTGGCTCGACCGCATCGCCGCGCGCGAGGCCGAGATCGGCGCCTGGGAGCATGTCGACCGCGACGCGGCGATCGCGGCGGCGCGGCGCTGCGACAACGAGCCGCCGCGCGGGCCGCTGCACGGCATCCCGATCGCGGTCAAGGACCTGATGGACACGGTCGACATGCCGACCGCCTACGGCTCGCCGATCTATCGCGGCCACCGGCCGGCAGCCGACGCGGCCTGCGTCGCCCTGGCGCGGGCGGCGGGCGCGATCGCGCTCGGCAAGACGGTGACCACCGAATTCGCCTATTTCGCGCCCGGCAAGACGGTCAACCCGCACAACCCCGCGCATACGCCGGGCGGCTCGTCGAGCGGCTCCGCCGCGGCGGTCGCCGCCGGCATGGCGCCGCTTGCCTTCGGGACCCAGACCGCCGGCTCGATCCTGCGTCCGGCGGCCTATTGCGGCGTCGTCGGCTACAAGCCGAGCTTCGGCCTGCTGCCGCGAGCGGGGGTCAAGGGGCTCGCCGATTCGCTCGACACGGTCGGGGTGATGGCGCGCCGGGTCGAGGACGCCGCGTTCTTTGTTGGCGTGCTGACCGACCGTCGGTCGTTGCGCGACGCGGCGGCGCCCTTGCCGCTGCGCTTCGGGTTTTGCCGGACGCCGATGTGGCCGCAGGCGGAGCCGGTGACGCATGCCGCGCTCGACCGGGTGCGCGGCGCGCTGATCGCCGCCGACGCGCCGGTCGAAGATCGCGCGTCGCCGGCCGAGCATGACGGCCTCAACGCCGTGCACGACACGATCATGAGCTACGAGATGACCCGCGCGCTGGCCTACGAGCGGGTGTGGCACAGCGCGCAGATTTCGCCGCGCCTCGCCCAGCTCTTCGACCGCGGCCTGGCGATCGGCGCCGATGACTATGACGGTGCGCGAGCCGCGGTCGCGGCAGCGCGCGCCCGGCTCGGCGAGTTCTTCGGCGATTGCGCGGCGATGGTGGTGCCGGTCGCGCCGGGCGAGGCGCCGGCGGGGCATGCCTATACCGGCGACCCGGTCTTCAACCGGATGTGGACGCTGCTCGGCACGCCGTGCGTGACGATCCCGGTGCTGCGCGGCGACGGCGGCCTGCCGGTCGGCGTCCAGCTGGTCGGCCGGATCGGCGACGATTCGCGCCTCATGCAGGCCGCGCTCTTCGCCGAGCGGGCGCTGGCGCAGGCCGCATGAGCGGACGGCGCGCCCGCCTCGCCCTGATGGCGCTCGCTGCGGCGGCGACGGGCTGCAGCGCGCTGACCCCGTTTCCGACCGGGCCGCTCGCCTCGAAGCCGGGCCAGCCCGACGGGCCGCGCATCGCCATCTGCTTCAACCCGCTGAAGACCGACGCCGAGAAAGTGCAGGGCCTGGGGCAGGCGGAATGCATCGGCGACACCGTCGCCGAGCGCGTCGATACCGATTACCGGATGGACGACTGCCCGCTTTTGACCCCGGGGCGGGCGACATTCGTCTGCCGGTCGAAATAGTCCGGCCCGCGACACGCCGCCCGATGGCGAAGCCCCGCCGATATGATATCGTCGCGTCATTCCCGCGATCGTGGCGACGATGAACTTCGACAGCTTCTTCAAAGAGCGGCTTGACGCACTGCATAGCGAGGGCCGCTACCGGGTGTTCGCCGATCTGGAGCGACGCTGCGGCCGGTTCCCGCGCGCCTTCGACCACCGGATCGGCGCCGAGGTCTCGGTGTGGTGCTCGAACGACTATCTCGGCATGGGCCAGCACCCGGCGGTGCTGCAGGCGATCGCGGCCGAGCTGGGCGAGACCGGCGCCGGCGCCGGCGGCACGCGCAACATCTCCGGCACCAGCCACGCGCATGTCCTGCTCGAACGCGAGCTCGCCGATCTGCACGGGCGCGAGGCGGCGCTGGTCTTCACCTCGGGCTTTGTCGCCAACGAGGCAGCGCTGTCGACCCTGGCCGGAAGCATGCCCGGCATGGTCGTGCTGTCGGATGCGATGAACCACGCTTCGATGATCGCCGGCATCCGCAACAGCCGGGCCGAGCGTCTGATCTTCCGCCATAACGACACCGCCCACCTGACCGAATTGCTTGCCGGGTTGCCGCCGGAGCGGCCGAAGCTGGTGTGCTTCGAATCGGTCTATTCGATGGACGGCGATATCGCGCCGATTGCCGAGTTGTGCGACGTGGCCGACCGGTTCGGCGCGATGACCTATCTCGACGAGGTGCATGCGGTCGGGCTCTACGGTCCGCGCGGCGGCGGGATCGCCGAGCGCGACGGCGTCTCGCAGCGCCTCACGGTGATCCAGGGCACGCTCGCCAAGGCGTTCGGCACGATGGGCGGCTACGTCGCCGGCTCGGCGCTGCTCGTCGATTTCCTGCGCGGCCATGCGCCCGGCTTCATCTTCACCAGCGCGCTGCCGCCGCTGCTCGCCGCCGGGGCGCTCGCCGCGGTGCGCCATTTAAAGGCGAGCCAGGCCGAGCGGGCCCGCCACCAGGAGCGCGTCGCCGCGGTCAAACGCCGGCTCGCCGCGATGCGGCTGCCGGTGATGCCGAACGACAGCCATATCGTGCCGCTGATGGTTGGTGACGCCGCGCTCTGCCGCACCGCGTCCGACATGCTGCTGCGCCACCACCAGGTCTATGTGCAGCCGATCAACTACCCGACCGTGCCGCGCGGCACCGAGCGGCTGCGCCTGACGCCGACCCCGTCGCACAGCGACGCGGACATCGACCATCTGGTCGCGGCGCTCGACGAGGTCTGGCAGCTCTTGCAGCTGCCGCGCACCGCGTAAGGCGAGGCGCCGGCTAGGGCTGCGGCTGCGTCGGCGTGCCCGGCGCCAGCGGCGCGCGCGGCGGCAATGCCTGCTCCGCCAGACACTGCTTCATCCGGTTGTCGCGCTTGGCCAGCGATTCCGGGGTGAAGTCCGGAAAATCGTGCTGTGCCGCCAAGGCGCACCGGTCGGCGGAGTTCCAGCGGTTGATCATCTGGCGGCCGAACTGCGTGGTCTGCGCCGAGGCCGCGCCCGGCACCACCAGCCCGGCGAGGAGGACGGCTATCGCGCGGCGGCGGATCATGGGCGAAGCTCGCTGCTGTCCTGGCTGACGCTCATTATACCTCGGGCGGCGGCGGCCGGTAGTTGCGCCCGGGGCGCTTCTCAGGCTCCAATGTCGCAGCCGATCGCGGAGGGTTTGCATGATCAAGATCTGGGGCCGCACGACCTCGTCCAATGTCCAGAAGGTGCTGTGGACCTGCGCCGAGCTCGACATTCCCTTCGATCGGGTGGATCACGGCGGCCCGTTCGGCGGCAATCGCGACCCGGAATACCTCAAGCTCAACCCGAACGGGCTGGTGCCGACCGTCATCGACGGCGATCTGGTGATGTGGGAGTCGAACACGATCTGCCGCTATCTCTGTAATACGCATGCCAATGGCGGCAAGCTCTACCCCGCGGATTTCGCGGCGCGCACCCATGTCGAGCGCTGGATGGACTGGCAGCTCTCGGTGCTCGGCCCGCCGATGGGCGCTCTGCTCCAGGGGCTGATCCGCTCGACCCCCGAGACCCGCGACGCCGGGGCGATCGAGGCGGCGCGGCGGCGCGCGATCGCCGCCTGGGAAATCGTCGACGACGCCTTGGCCGGGGCGCCGTATCTGGGCGGGCAGTCGCTCTCGCTCGCCGAGATCGTCATGGGCACGCATGTCTACCGCTGGTTCAACTACGCGATCGAGCGGCCGGACCTGAAGTCGCTGCGCGCCTGGTACGCGCGCATCAGCGAGCGCCCGGGGTTCAAGGCGCATATCGTCATGCCGATAACGTGATGAGGAGCCGCCGGCCGCACGATTGTCTCCGCCGGCCGATGGCTTAGTCTTGGCCGCACCAGAACACAGGAGGGGGGCATGCACGCAAGGCTGAAGGGCTTGGCAATCGCAGCCGTCGTGGCGGCCGGCGCGGGTGTCGCGAGCGGCGCCTTCGCGGTCGACAAGGACCAGGTCATCAAGGACCGCCAGGCCTTGATGAAAGAGCAGGCGGCCGACATGGGTGCGATCAAGGGCTACCTCGACGACAAGGTGGACCTGGCGAAGGCGACCGCGGCGGCGACCGATCTCGGCCAGACGATGCAGAAAATCCCCGATGTGTTCCCGCCCGGGACCGAGGGCGCCAATCCCGAGGGCAAATACACGACGCGGCCCGAGATCTGGAGCGACTGGAAAGGCTTTCTCGCGGTGCGCGACAACGGTGCCGCCAAGGCCGCCGCCCTGGTCGACGCAGTGAAGGGCGGCGACAAGGCGAAGATCCAGCTGGCGTTCGGCGATATGGGCAAGAACGGTTGCGGCGCGTGCCACGAGAAGTTCCGCGAGGAGATCAAGAAATAGGGACGGCGCTCGCCTGGCTCGTCCTCTTTCTCCTGCTGTCGCCGGCCGCGCTGGCCGCGGATTCCGCTGCGGACCCGGGTGCGGACCCGGGTGCGGACCGGGGTGCGGCGGCGCGCGGCGCCTATCTCGCGGGCGCTGCCGGCTGCGACCAGTGCCACACCGACGCCAAGAACGGCGGGGCCCCTTATGCCGGGGGCCGCATCCTCGACAGCGAATTCGGCGCGCTGGCGACGCCCAACATCACGCCCGACAAGGCGAGCGGCATCGGCGCCTGGAGCGACGCCGATTTCAGGCGCGCGATGCGCTGGGGGATCGCGCCCGACGGCGCGCACTATGTCCCGGCCTTTCCCTTTCCCTATTTCGCCGGCCTGACCGACAACGACCTTGCCGACCTCAGGGCGTTTCTCGGGACGCTGACGCCGGTGTCGACCCCGGCGCCCGGCGGACCCGGCGCGCTGGCGCTGCTGCCGCGTGCGCGCGCCGCGATCGGTGTGGCGCTGGCCGCCTTGCCGCCGCGGCCGCCGGCCGACCCGTCGCTCGCGCGCGGCGCCTACCTGGTCGCGACGGCGGGTCACTGCGGCGACTGCCACACGCCGCTCACCTGGTACGGCGCGCCCGACGCGGAGCGCTACCTCGCCGGGTCGCGCGGCGGGCTGGAAGGGCGGCGCGCCCCCAACATCACGCCCGACGCGCGGACCGGGATCGGCGAGTGGACCGCGGACGACATCGTCTTCCTCCTCAAGGAGGGCGGGCTGCCGAACGGCGACTTCGTCGGCGGGGCGATGGCCGAAATCGTGCGCAACACCGCGCGTCTCACCGACGCCGACCGCGCCGCGATCGCCGCCTACCTCAAGGCGCTCCCGCCTAAGCATTTCGCGAAAAACGACTAATCGGCGCGCGCTTTCGGCACTGGACGCTCGGTAAGGTGTTTCGCATGATGGCGGAACGCGATATCGGGAGCAGGCGTTGGCGCGCGCGCGATCAGAGAAGAGCTTGGCACGCTTCGACCGGATCGCGCTGGTCCTTTCGGGCGGCGGCGCGCTCGGTGCGTACCAGGCAGGCGCGTACGCGGCGCTGGAAAACGCCGGCATCCGGCCGAACTGGATCGCCGGCGGCGCGATCGGCGCGGTCAACGCGGCGATCATCGCCGGCAACCTGCCGCACGAGCGCTCGTTCCGGCTGCGTCAGTTCTGGCGTGAGCTGGGACGTCGCGTCGCGATCCGCGCCGATGCCGGCTTCCACCAGCAGCTGCGCGGCGCGCTGGAGCACCTCGCCGCGCGCTGGCGCAACGGCGGCACGCGGCCGCCGCGCGAAAGCGCCGCCATCCCGTCGGGCGAGCTGCGCGAGCTGCTCGTCGACATGGTCGATTTCGAGCGGATCAACTCGGGTTCGGTGCGGCTGGTGATCGGCGCCGTCAACCTCGACACCGGTGCCGAGACGTTCTTCGACAACGACCGCCACGTCCTGACCGCCGATCACGTGCTCGCCAGCACCGCCTTGCGCGGCATGGCGCCGGTGACGATCGACGGGCAGCGCTATCGCGGCGGCGCCGTCTCGGTGGGGCCGCTCGACGATGCGCGCCCGGCCGATACGCTGTGCTTTGTGATCGACGGCTACGACCCGCTGCCCGGTGCGCGCGGCGGGACCAGCCGCTCGGCGCGCGAGATCGCCGCGCTGCGCCGCAATCACGACCTGCGGCGGATGATCGCGCTGCTCGGCGAGCGGCTGCCCGCCGGGCTGCGCCGCGACCCCGAGATCAGGAAATGCCTCGCCGAAGGCAGCGAGGCGACGATGACGATCCTGCGCCTCGTGCACGAGGGCGCCGATCCCGAGCTGCCGCCGAAGATGGCCGATTTCTCGTCGGCGGCGCTGATGCGGCGCTGGCAGGCCGGGGAAAGCGACATCGGCACCAGCCTGACGCATCCGCTGTGGCTGGCGCCGCCGCCGCGCCGCCTCGGCGTCGTCGTCCACGAGCTGCGCGGCGGGGTGGCCGCGCCGCCGCGCTGACCCGCCGGCGCTGGGTCGGCTTCCAGGGGAGGATCGAGATGCCGTTGCGCAGCAAGGTCATCATCACCTGCGCGGTGACCGGGGGCATCCATACGCCGACGATGAGCCCCTATTTGCCGGTGACGCCGGACGAGATCGCCCGCGACGCGATCGCCGCGGCCGAGGCGGGCGCCTCGATCCTGCACCTGCACGCGCGCGATCCGAAAGACGGCCGGCCGACCCCCGATCCCGACGTCTTCATGCAGTTCCTGCCGCGGATCAAGCAGGCGACCGACGCGGTCGTCAACATCACCACCGGCGGCGGCCTCGGCATGACGCTGGAGGAGCGCCTCGCCGCGCCGCTGCGCGCGAGGCCCGAGATGGCGTCGATGAACATGGGCTCGATGAATTTCGGGCTGTTCCCGATGCTCGAGCGCTACAAGGACTGGAAATACGACTGGGAGCCGCGCTATCTCGATTCGACGCGCGACTTCATCTTCAAGAACACCTTCAAGGACATCGAGCGCAGCCTCAAGGAGCTGGGCGAGGGCTGCGGCACCCGCTTCGAATTCGAGTGCTACGATGTCGGCCACCTCTACAACCTCGCCTATTTCGTCGATCGCGGCCTCGTCAAGCCGCCGCTCTTCGTGCAGACGATCTTCGGCATCTTCGGCGGGATCGGCGCCGACCACGAGAACCTCGTCCACATGAAGAAGATCGCCGACAAGCTGTTCGGCGACGACTACGCCTGGTCGATCCTCGCCGCCGGACGGCACCAGCTGCCGTTCGTGACGATGGGCGCGATCATGGGCGGCAACGTCCGCGTCGGCCTCGAGGATTCGCTGTGGATCGGCCGCGGCCAGATGGCCGAAGGCAACGCCGACCAGGTCGGCCGCATCCGCACCATCCTCGAAAACCTGTCGCTCGACATCGCCACGCCCGCGGAAGCGCGCAAATTGCTGGCCCTCAAGGGCGGCGACGACGTGGCGTTCTAGGCGGGGCGCTGGATTGCAATAATTTGTCGCATGCCGGGACTCGATCCGGGCATCCTGGGATCCGCGGGTCGAGCCCGCGGATGACGAGGCAAGGGGATGATCGATAAGCGGGTGCGGGGCCTCGCCGAGGCGGTCGACGGGATCAAGGACGGGTCGGTGGTGCTGGCCGGCGGGTTCGGCGGCGCCGGCTCGCCCGAGGCGCTTTATGCCGCGCTCCTCGAACAGGGCGCCCGGGACCTCACGATCGTCAACAACAACGCCGGCACCGGACGCACCGGTCTGGCCGGCCTGATGGCGGCGGGCCGGGTGCGCAAGATCATCTGCTCCTATCCGCGCAGCTCGGGCTCGGTGGTGTTCGAGGAGCTTTACCGCGAGGGCAAGATCGAACTGGAGCTGGTGCCGCAGGGCATCCTCTCCGAGCGGATGCGCTGCGCCGGGGCGGGGCTCGGCGGCTTCTTCTCGCCGGTCGGGGTCGGGACCCAGCTCGCCGCCGGCAAGGAGGAGCGCGAGATCGACGGCCGCCGCTACGTCTTCGAGAAGCCGCTGCGCGGCGACGTGGCGCTGGTCAAGGGCGATCTCGGCGACCGCTGGGGCAACCTCACCTATCGCAAGTCGGCGCGCAACTTCAACCCGACCATGGCCCAAGCGGCGAGCCTGTCGATCGCCCAGGTGCGCCGCTTCGTCGAGCTCGGCGAGCTCGATCCCGAGCACATCGTCACGCCGGGCATTTTTGTCGACCGCATCGTCGAAGTGCCGGTCTAGGAGGTATCCCAATGCCGCTCACCCGCAAGCAGATCGCCTGGCGCGCCGCGCAAGACCTCGGCGACGGCGTCTACGTCAATCTCGGGATCGGCTTGCCGACGCTGGTCGCCGACGTGCTGCCCGAAGGCCGCGAGATCGTGCTGCAGAGCGAGAACGGCGTGCTCGGCGTCGGTCCGGCGCCGGGCGACAACGAGGTCGACTGGGACCTTGTCAACGCCGGCAAGCAGCCGGTGACGCTGCTGACCGGCGGCAGCTACGTCCATCACACCGACTCGTTCCTGATGATCCGCGGCGGGCATCTCGATCTCGCGCTGCTCGGCGCCTTCGAGGTGGCCGAGAACGGCGACCTTGCCAACTGGACCACCGGCGACCCGAAATTCCCGCCGGGGGTCGGCGGCGCGATGGATTTGGCGGTCGGCGCCAAGGAGATCCGGGTTCTCGTCGAGCATACCACCAGGGACGGGACGCCGCGCCTGCGCCGGCAGTGCGCCTATCCGCTCACCGCCGCCGGCGTGGTCCGCCGCATCTACACCGATCTCGCGGTGATCGATGTCGGCGACCGCGGTTTTGTGGTGCGCGAGATGGTCGAGGACATCGACTTCGCCGGGTTGCAGGCCAAGACCGAGGCGTCGCTGCATCGCGCGCCCGAGCTCAGGCCGCTGCGCGCGCCGGCGCTCTAGGCCGAAGAGGCGGCGGCTCCGGTGAACGCGGTGCTGGCGTCGGCGGCGCTCGGCGACGCCGTCCATATGATCCAGGTGGCGCTGACACCGGTCTTTCTGCTTAACGGCGTCGCGACCCTGCTCAACGTCTTCTCGTCGCGCCTGGCGCGCGTCGCCGACCGCGTCAATGCCGCCGCCAGGCAGCTCGAGGTCGCCGACGCGACGACCGCCGCGGCGCTGTCGGCCCAGCTCGAGCATCTGCGCAAGCGCTCGCACGTGCTCGACGCCGCGGTGGCGCTCGGCGCCGCGGGCGGCGCGATGACCTGCCTCACCGTGCTCGCCCTGTTCATCGGCGAAGCCGGCGGCTTCGCGGTCGCCGCGGTACTGTTCATCACCTTCGGCCTGGCGATCGGCTGCACTCTCGTCGCGATCGGCGCCTACGCGACGGAGATGATGATGGCGAGCCGCGGGGTGCGCGCCGAGGTCGCGTTCGGCCAGCAACTGGCCGAGAGCGAATAGGCCTCAGGCGACGACGAAGCGGTCGATCCCGTCGCTGCCGGCGGTGCGGGCGAGCGCCCCCTGCCGTTCGAGAAAATGCAGATGCGCCAACGCCTCGCCGAGCGCGAAGCCCATCTGATGGCGATCGAGGGTGCGGCGGAACAGCACCGGCAACAGGTCGGCGGCGCTCGCCGGGCGGACGCAGGCCTCGATCACCTCGGCGCAGCGTGCGCGGTGATGCGCCGCCAGCTCGTCGATCCGCTCGCGAACCCCGTAGAACGGCAGGTTGTGTGACGGCAGCACCAGGATGTCGGGCGGCAGCGCCGCGCGCAACCGGTCGAGCGAGGCGAGGTAGCGCGCCAGCGGGTCGCCGTCGGGCTCCTGCGTCTGCACGCTGATGTTGGGCGAAATCCGCGGCAGGATCTGGTCGCCGGCGATCAGCACCCCGGCCTCGGCGCAATAGAGGCAGGCATGCTCCGGGGCATGGCCCTCGCCGACCATCACCCGCCATTCCCGCCCGCCGATCTCGATGGCGCTGCCCTCGGCGATGCGGTGGTAGCTCGGCGGCACCGCCGGCACGCCATGCCGGTAGCCGCCCTGGCGCTCGGCGAAGACGCCGCTCGCCTCGTCGTCGAGCCCGGCGCGTCGGGCGAAGGCGCGGCGCGAGGCCTCGGTCTCCGGGCCTGACAGCTGCGCATGCATCCGGGCGTGCAGCCACTCCTTCTCGGTGGTCCACAGCGGCGCCTCCCAGCGCTCGCCGAGCCACGCCGCGAGCCCGATATGATCGGGGTGGTAGTGGGTGACGACGATCCGCCGCACCGGCCGGCCGCCGAGGCCCTCGGCGAAGATCTGCTCCCAGGCCTGGCGGGTCTCGTCGAGCGCATAGCCGCAATCGACGATGGTCCAGCCGGGCCCGTCGTCGAGCAGCCACAGATTGATGTGGTTGAGCGCGAACGGCAGCCGCATCCGCAGCCACAGGATGCCGGGCGCGATCGGCACGGTCTTGCCCGGGGCGGGCGGCGTCGCGACGGGGAATATCAGGCTGCCGTCCATGGTCCCTTCGGCGCTGCGGGCTGCCCTGCAACCTAAGACGTTGCAAGACAAGGCGACAAGCGATAAGCCCGCCGGGCTGGATTGCGCCGGCGGGGTTGGTTTTGGCGAGGCGAGGATAGATGCGCGATTTCAACAGTCCCGGCCGCTCGGCGGCGATGGCGGCGAGCGGCATGGTCGCGACCTCGCATCCGCGCGCGACGCTGGCCGGGCTCGACGTGCTGCGTGCCGGCGGCAACGCGATGGACGCGGCGATCGCCGCGGTGGCGATGCAGTGCGTCGTCGAGCCGCAGAGCACCGGCATCGGCGGCGACTGCTTCTGCCTTTATTCCGAGAAGGGTGCGCTGCCGGTGGCGCTCAACGGCTCGGGACGCGCGCCGCGCAAGGCGACCGTCGAATGGTACGCCGAGCGCCAGATGCGCGACATCGAGGTACAGACGCCGCATGCCGTGACCATCCCCGGCGCGGTCGACGCCTGGTGCGAGCTCAACCGCGAATACGGCTCGAAGCCGCTGGGCGAGCTGCTGGAGCCGGCGGCGCAAGCGGCGGCGGACGGCTATGTGGTGACGCCGCGCGTCGCCTGGGACTGGATGCGCAACGCTCACAAGCTGCAGGATCCGGTCACCGCCGCGCTGTTCCTCAAGAACGGCAAGCCGCCCGCGGCCGGCGATACGATGCGCAACCCGCCGCTCGCCAACACGCTGCGGCAGATCGGCCGCGACGGCCGCGCGGCGTTCTACGAGGGCGAGGTGGCGCAGGACATCGTCACCCGCCTGCAGGAGCTCGGCGGCCTGCACGAGGAGGCGGATTTCGCGGCGCAGCGCGCGGAATGGGTCCCGCCGATCCACGCACCCTACCGCGGCTACGACGTCTACGAGATCCCGCCCAACGGCCAGGGCCTGGCGGCGCTGATGATCCTGCGCCAGCTCGAAGGCTTCGCCCTCGGCGACGACAGCCTCGGCGAGGCCGACCGGCTGCATCTCCTCGCCGAGGCCACCAAATCGGCCTACCGCGCGCGCGACGATTTCTTCGCCGACCCGGCGCAGGCGGAGGTCGATGTCGCCGGCTTCCTGTCGGACGAATGGGCCGCGCAGGCGCGCCGGCAGATCCGGCTCGATGCGGTGCTCCCCGGCAATGAGTGGCACGGCGGCACGCTGCACGCCGACACGGTCTATCTCTGCGCGGTCGATCGCGACGGCAACGCCTGCTCATTCATCAATTCGCTGTTCTCGAACTGGGGCAGCGGCATCGTCGCGCCGAAATCGGGCGTCATCCTGCAGAATCGCGGCAGCGGCTTCCGCACCACCCCCGGCCATCCCAACGCGATCGCCCCGGGCAAGCGGCCGTTCCACACGATCATCCCGGCGATGCTGGTCAAGGATGGGCGCAGCGTGATGCCGTTCGGCGTGATGGGCGGCCAGTACCAGGCGGTCGGCCACGCGCATTTCGTGCACCGCATGCTCGATCGCGGGCTCGACCCGCAGCAGGCAGCCGAGGCGCCGCGCAGCTTCGCGTTCCGCGGCAGGCTGCAGGTCGAGCGCGCCAACCCCGAGCCGATCGTCGCCGAGCTGGCGCGGCGCGGCCACGACATCGACCGCCGCAACGTGCCGATCGGCGGTTGCCAGGCGATCTGGGTGGACCGCGAGCGCGGCGTGCTGGTCGGCGGCTCCGACCCGCGCAAGGACGGGATGGCGCTCGGCTATTGATCGTCCGGGCGTCATTCCGGGACGGCCCGCCGGGGCCGGGCGCGGAACCCGCGGACATTGACGACAGCCGGGCGTCCGCGCCGGAAATCGCGCGTTCCACGCCTGCGTTCATGGCTTCCGGGCTCGCTGCGTCGCAGCGCCCGGCAACGACGCGCGTGGAGGGCGCCGCCGAGATCCGCTTCGCGCTGAAGGACGGCGCGACGCGGCTCGCGCATCTCTACGAGCGCAACCCGCTGCGCGCGCTGTTCCCGGCGCCGGCCGCGGGCGATGTGCCGGTCGCGGTGCTGGTGACGACGTCGGGCGGCCTCGTCGCCGGCGACCGCCTGACGATCGCGCTGGCGGTCGGCGTCGGCGCCGCGGCGCATGTCACTGCCTCGGCCGCCGAGAAGATCTATCGCTCGACCGGCGCCACGACCGAAATCGAGCAGCGCCTGGAGATCGGCGCGCGCGGCTGGCTCGAATTGCTCGCGCCCGAGACGATCGTCTTCGACCGCGCACGGCTGCGCCGGGCGACGCAGGTGGACCTTGCGGCGGGCGCCGGTTTTCTCGGCGGCGGCATCCTGGTCTTCGGGCGGATCGCGATGGGCGAGCGCTTCCGCGACGGGCTGCTGCACGAGCGCTGGGAGGTGCGCCGCGGCGGCCGGCTCGTCTGGGGCGACGCGCTGGACGTCGCCGATGACGTGTCGGCGATCATGGCCGACCCGGCGTGCTTTGCCGGGGCCGAGGCCTGCGCCACGCTGATCCTCGTGCCGCCGCACGGCGATCCGCAGCGCTTTGTCGATCCGGCCCGCGCCGTGCAGCAAGCGCAGCCGGGAGCGCAACTCCGCGCCGGGGTCACCGCAGTCAACGGCGTCCTCGTGGCGCGCTGGCTCGGCGGCGCAATGGCGGTGCGGCGCGGCTATGCCGAACTCGCTTGCCATTTGCGCGAAGCCGCGATGGGATTGCCCGCCCGGCTGCCCCGGCTCTGGCACGTTTGACGGACCGCTTTGGCACGTTTGATGCCTAGGAAAAGGGCATGAACCTGACCCCACGCGAGAAGGACAAGCTTATCGTCGCGGTGGCCGCGATGGTCGCCGAGCGTCGCCTGAAGCGCGGCGTCAAGCTCAACTACCCGGAGGCGGTCGCGCTGATCACCGATTACGTGCTCGAAGGCGCGCGCGACGGCCGCAGCGTCGCCGAATTGATGCGCGACGGGGCGAGCGTTCTCAGCCGCGCCGAGGTCATGGACGGCGTCCCCGAGATGATCCACGAGATCCAGGTCGAGGCGACCTTCCCCGATGGGACGAAACTCGTCACCGTGCACGAGCCGATAAGATGATCCCCGGCGAGATTTTTGTCGCCGACGGCGAGATCGAGCTCAACGCCGGGCGGCCGACCGTGACCCTCACCGTCGCGAATACCGGCGACCGGCCGATCCAGGTCGGCTCGCACTACCATTTTTACGAGACCAACGCGGCGCTGTCGTTCGATCGCGCGAAGGCGCGCGGCTGCCGGCTCGACATCCCGGCCGGCACCGCGACCCGGTTCGAGCCGGGTCAGAGCCGCGAGGTGCGGCTCGTCGCCTATGCCGGGGCGCGCCGTATCACCGGCTTCAACGGCAAGGTCAACGGGACCCTGTAGATGGCCAACGCGATCTCCCGCGGCGCCTATGCCGCGATGTTCGGCCCAACCACCGGCGACCGCATCCGCCTCGCCGATACCGAGCTCGTCATCGAGGTCGAGAGCGACCGCACGATCTATGGCGAGGAGGTCAAGTTCGGCGGCGGCAAGGTGATCCGCGACGGCATGGGGCAGAGCCAGGTCACGCGCGCCGCAGGGGCGGTCGATACCGTGATCACCAACGCGGTGATCCTCGACCATTGGGGTATCGTCAAGGCCGACATCGCGATCAAGGACGGGCGCATCGCCGGGATCGGCAAGGCCGGCAATCCCGACGTGCAGCCCGGTGTCGACATCGTCATCGGGCCGGGCACCGAGATCATTGCAGGCGAAGGCAGGATCGTCACAGCCGGCGGCATCGACGTGCATATCCACTTCATCGCGCCGCAACAGATCGAG
>DATJOB010000113.1:0-17759 GCA_035507475.1 Allostellaceae bacterium
TCTTGCGGCTCGCGGCTCAGCACATGGACGATGGAGAGCCGGTCGAGGTAGCGGTCCTTCAGCGCCGCCAGCGCCTCGGCGAAGATGATGTCGCGCCCGGTCCGGTTGCCGTAGAGCAGGACGAAGCGGCTCTCCGGCTCGCCGGCCAGCACGCTCTTCGCGAGCGCCATGATCGGCGTGATACCCGAGCCGCAGGCGATCGCCGCGACGACGCGCGGCGCCGCGTCCGGCGGCAGCGTGAACTGCCCGGCCGGGGTCATCACGTCGAGCGCGTCGCCGGGCGCCAGCCGCTCGTGCACGAAATGCGAGAACGCGCCGCCGGCGACCCGCTTGACGACGACGCGCAGCTCGCCGTCGCCCGGACCCGAGCAGATCGAATAGGAGCGGCGCAGCTCCTCGCCGTCGATCGCGGCGCGCAGCGTCAGGTACTGGCCGGGGCGGAACCGGTACGCGCCGCGCAGCCGCTGCGGCACGGCAAAGGCGAGCGACAGCGCGTCCGGCGTCTCGCGCCGGATGTCGGCGACCGTCAGCTTGTGGAAGCGCGGCGCCGCCATTCAGCCGATGCCGACTACCATTGCGCGCCGGGATAGGCGCGCTGCAGGAATTGCAGCTCGGCGAGCAGGTAGCCGAGATGCTCCGAGTGGCGACCGCGCCGCCCGCCCGACTGCATCCAGCCATCGGCCGGCCGCCGCAGCCGCGCCTCGGCGAGCACCGCGCCGACCTGCGCCTCCCAGGCCGGCCGCAGCGCCGCCGGATCGGCGGCGATCCCCGCGCCGATCAGCCCGGCGAGACTGTCGCCCGCCTCGAACAGCTCGCCGCCATAGGGCCACAGCGCGTCGAGCGCCTGCTCGGTGCGGCGTTGGCTCTCCGCGGTGCCGTCGCCGAGCCGCACCAGCCACTCCGACGCGTGGCGCAGGTGATAGGCGGCCTCGGGCGCCGCGTCGGCGGCGATCGCGGCGAGCGTCGCGTCGCGCGACTCCCGCATCGCCCGCCAGAACGGCGCGGCATAGGCCGAATAGAGCAGCTGGCGGACCATGGTCGCCGCGAAATCGCCGTTCGGCTGCTCGACCAGCAGCAGGTTGCGGTAATCGGGCGCGTCGCGCAGGTAGGCGAGCGCGTCCTGGTCGCGCCCGCGGCCCTCGATCGCGCCGGCATGGTCGTAGAGCCGCCGCGCGGTGCCGATCAGGTCGAGCCCGATATTGGCAAGCGCGAGCTCCTCTTCGAGGAACGGCGCGTGACCGCACCATTCCGAGAGGCGGTGGCCGAGGACGAGCGCGTCGTCGGCGAGGCCCAGCACGTAGTCGAACGAGCCGTCGGCGGCCGTCACATGTCGCCGACCTCCTTCGGCACCGCGTAAAAGGTCGGGTGGCGGTAGGGCTTGGTCGTCGCCGGCGCGAAGAGCGGTTCGGCATCGGCCGGGTCGGAGGCGACGATCGCCGCCGACGGCACGACCCAGATCGAGACGCCCTCGCCGCGCCGCGTGTAGACGTCGCGCGCCGCCTGCAGCGCCATCTCGGCATCGGCGGCATGGACGCTGCCGACATGGCGGTGCGCAAGCCCCGCCTTGGCGCGGATAAAGACTTCCCAGAGCGGGGTCATGCCGCCGCTCTTCGCTTCCGTTTCTCGGCGTGGGCGAGCGCCGCCTCGCGCACCCATTCGCCCGCCTCGTGGGCGGCGCGCCGCGCGGCGAGGCGCTCGCGGTTGCACGGGCCGTCGCCGGCGACGACGCGGCGGAACTCCTCCCAGTCGATCGCGCCGGTCGCCCAGTGCCCGCTCGCCGCGTCGAAGCGCAGCGCCGGGTCGGGGATCACCAGCCCGAGATACTTCGCCTGGGGCACCGTCGCGTCGACAAAACGCTGGCGCAGCTCGTCGTTCGACACGCGCTTGATGCGCCAGCGCGTCGACTGGTCGGAATGCGCCGACTGCGCGTCGTGCGGGCCGAACATCATCAGGCTCGGCCACCACCAGCGGTCGAGCGCGTCCTGCGCCATCGCCCGCTGCGCGGCGCTGCCGCGCGCCAGGGTCAGCATGATCTCGTAGCCCTGGCGCTGATGGAAGCTCTCCTCGCGGCAGATGCGGATCATCGCCCGCGCGTAAGGCCCGTAGGAGCAGCGGCAGAGCGGGATCTGGTTCATGATCGCGGCGCCGTCGACCAGCCAGCCGATCGCCCCGACATCGGCCCAGCTCGGCGTCGGGTAATTGAAGATCGACGAGTATTTCGCCGCTCCGGTGAGCAGCTGCTCGACCATTTCCTCGCGCGCGATGCCGAGCGTCTCGGCGGCGCCGTAGAGGTAGAGCCCGTGCCCCGCCTCGTCCTGCACCTTGGCGAGGAGGATCGCCTTGCGCCGCAGGCTCGGCGCGCGGGTCAGCCAGTTGCCCTCGGGCAGCATCCCGACCACCTCGGAATGCGCGTGCTGCGAGATCTGGCGAATAAGCGTGCGGCGATACCCCTCGGGCATCCAGTCGTTGGGCTCGACCTTGTCCTCGCGCGCCACCCGCGCCTCGAAGCGGACGAGGCGGTCGGCGTCGTCGGCCGGCTTGGCGAGATCGTTCATGCTCCGCAATATAGTGCCGCCGGCGCATGACCGCCCGGCAAAATCGCGCGGCCTCGCGCCGCGACAGCGCGGAAAACCTGCGATAGAGTGGCCCTAAGCTGTCGGTTGCTTATCATCCGCCGCCGCACCCAATCGCCGCAGGGAGCTCGACCCGATGCAGTACAAGCGAATCTCGGCCGATTGCCATCTCGACATGATCTGGCTGCCGCCGGACCTGTTCACCTCGCAGGCGCCGAAGGCGCTCAAGGAGCTGATGCCGTTCGTCGCCGACCAGGCCGACGGGACGAAGCGCTGGGTCGACAACAACGGCGCCGATTACGGCATGGCGGGCGGCGTCGGCGCCTCGGGCACGCCCTATGTCCCCGGCAAGCAGCTGCGGGTCGACAAGATGCACGAGGCCGGGCTCTACGACGACTTCAAGAACAAGGGCCTGCGCCGCCCCGGCGACCCGCATCTGCGGGTCAAGGAGCTCGACCGCGACGGCATGGACGCCGAGGTCATCTACGGCATCCTCGCCGCCTGCGCGAAGATGCAGGACCGCGAGGCGGCCAACGAGATGCTGCGCATCTACAACAATTTCATGAAGGATTTCTGCAGCCACTATCCCAACCGGATGATCGGGCTGGCCTGCTTGCCCTATAGCGACATCGAGGCCGCCGCGGCCGAGGTCCGGCGCGTCGCCAAGCTGGGGATGAGGGGCGTCGAGCTCAGCTGCTCGTGGCATATGACGCCGATGTGGCACCCGATGTGGGACCCGCTGTGGGAGGCGATCAACGAGACGCAGCTGCCGCTGCATTTCCACACCTTCCCCTCGGTCGATCCCGAGCTCAGGAAGCAGTACGAGCTGCCGATCCAGCGGCGCATGACCTATGCCGGGCTCTGCCTCTTCCAGATGACGCTCGGCAACATCCTGACCGCGCTGATGGGCGCCGCGGTGTTCGAGCGCTTCCCGAACATCCGCGTCGTCTTCGGCGAAAGCGGCATCGGCTGGATCCCCTACGTGCTCGACCGCATGGATTTCGAGTACAAGGACCAGTACCAGGACCTCAAGCTCAAGATGCTGCCGACCGAATACTGGCGCCGCCAGTGCAAGGCGACCTTCCAGTACGACCGCGTCGGCACCAAGCTGATCGAGGACATGGGCGTCGAGACGCTGATGTGGGGCTCGGACTACCCGCACCCGGACGGCGTGTGGCCGGAATCGGCGAAGTATATCGACGAGCAGTTCAAGCACCTGCCGGCCGACGTCACCTACAAGATGACCTGCGAGAACGCCGGCAAGTTCTACGGGCTGATGAACTGACGCGGTTCGCCGCGGCGATCGGGTCATCCCGGCGCCGGTCGGGGTCCAGCGAGAAAGCGCGCTCCGCGGGGAGCGCGCTTTTTCATTGGCGCCAGCTCATATCGCGCTGGGATCGGCGACCGCCGGGCCCGGATAGCCGTGGTGCAGCTCGTTCTCATAATAATTCGCGGGAACCGCGCCGCCGCCGGCACAGGCGGCGAGCATGAGGAGCGTGGCGATCAGGCAGCAAAGCCTGGCGATCTTCGGCATGGTTCCTCGCACGGCCTGCGCCCGACCGGCGAACGCCGCCGACCCGCGATCGGCGTTGTCGGCAAAAAGCGCGGCGATTAAGTTGCGCCGATGAACGATACGCCGATTTCCTCCGATCCATCCCGCATCGCGCATGGCGGCAAGGGGCTGTACGGCTCCCGGGTCGGCATCCTGATGCTGGAGACCCGCTTCCCGCGCATCCCGGGCGATCCCGGCAACGGCCATACCTGGCCGTTTCCGGTGCTCTACAAGGTGGTGCCGGGCGCCACCCCCGACCGGGTCGTGCGCCACAAGTCGCAGGGGCTCATCAACGCCTTTCTCGACGCGGCGGCCGAGCTGGTGCAGCTCGGCGCCGACGGGATCACCACGACCTGCGGCTTCCTCTCGCTCTACCAGCGCGAGATCGCCGCGCATGTCGGCGTGCCGGTCGCGACCTCGAGCCTGATGCAGATCCCGTTCATCGAGCGCATCCTGCCGCCCGGCAAGCGGGTCGGCGTGCTGACGGTGAGCGCGGCGAGCCTGACGCCCGAGCATTTCATCGCCGCCGGCGCCGACCCGGCGACGCCGGTCGTCGGCACCGATAACGGGCGCGAGTTCACCCGTGTCATGCTCGACGAGAAGCACACGCTCGATGCGGCGCTGGCCGAGCGCGACATCCTCGACGCCGGCGAGGCGCTCGTCGCGGCACATCCCGGGATCGGCGCGATCGTGCTCGAATGCACCAACATGGTGCCCTATGCCCGCGCGCTTGCCGACCACCTGCTGCTGCCGGTCTACAGCATCTACACCTTCGTGACCTGGTTCCACGCCGGCCTCGCGCCGCGCGATTTCGGCCCGCCGGGCAGCGGCGGACGGCCGTGGCGCGAGCGGTGAGCCCCAAGCGGAACAGGATCGCGATCCGCCCGGCGCGCGAGGCCGATTGCGGCCTCATCCTCGATTTCATCCGCGAGCTCGCCGCCTATGAGCGCGCGCCAGAGGCGGTGGTCGCCACCGAGGCGCAGCTGCGCGAGCACGGCTTTGGCCGGAAACCGGCTTTCGAGGCGCTGATCGCCGAGCTCGACGGCGCGCCCGCCGGGATGGCGCTGTTCCATTCGCGCTTCTCGACCTGGCTCGGCCGGCCGACGCTCTACCTCGAAGACATCGTGGTGCGCGAGGCGGCGCGCGGCCGCGGCGTCGGGCGCCGGCTGATGGCGCGGCTCGCGGCGATCGCGCTGGAGCGCGGCTGGGGCCGCATCGACTTCCACGTGCTCGACTGGAACCCGGCGCGCGATTTCTATCGCGGGCTCGGCTTCGAGCATCTCGAGGAATGGCTGCGCTACGGCGCCGGCGAAACCTGGCTGCGGCGTCTCGCCGAATGGAACCGCGAGGGCGGCGATGGCTGACGCGGCGGCAACGACGACCGGCCGCTGCCTGTGCGGCGCGATCCGCTACGCATTCGAGGGGCCGCCCGAATGGGTGGTGCATTGCCATTGCGAGAGCTGCCGGCGCCAGGTCTCGTCGCCGGTCGCAACCTTTGTCGGCGTGCTCGACCGGAATTTCCGCTTCACCGCCGGCGCCCCGCAGGGCTATGCCTCCTCGCCCGGCGTCGTGCGCAGCTTCTGCGCCGCCTGCGGCTCGCCGATCGCCTACCGGACCGCGCGGCTGCCGGGCGAGGTCCACCTGTTTCACGGCACGCTCGACGATCCCGACCGGCTGTTGCCGAGCGCGCATGTCTTCACCGCGGAGCGGGTCGCCTGGTTCGAGGTGCACGACGACCTGCCGCGCTACGCCCAAGGGCGCCGCGGCACGACGCCGGTCGGAACCGGGCCGCAACCGCCATCCGAAACGCCGAGGAGCCGCCGATGATCGAACTGTGGAGCTGGCCGACCCCGAACGGGCACAAGGTGCACATCGCCCTGGAGGAACTCGGCCTCGACTACAAGGTGATTCCGGTCAATATCGGCGCCGGCGACCAGTTCAAGCCCGAATTCCTCAAGATCACGCCGAACCACCGCATCCCGGCGATCGTCGATCCCGACGGGCCGGGCGGCGAGCCGTTCACGCTGTTCGAGTCGGGCGCGATCCTCATCTATCTGTCGGAAAAGACCGGGAAGCTGATGCCGAAAGACCCGGCCGCCCGCTTCAAATGCCTCGAATGGATCATGTTCCAGATGGGCGGCGTCGGCCCGATGTTCGGCCAGTGGAACCATTTCGGCGCCTATGCGCCGGAGACGATCCCCTACGCGATCGAGCGCTACGGCAACGAGGCGAAGCGGCTGACCCGCGTGCTCAACAACCGGCTGTCGGAAACGCCCTGGCTCGCCGGCGACGAATACAGCATGGCCGACATCATCACCTTCCCGTGGCTGCGCACCGCGACGCTGCCGTCGCCGCGTTTCGACAAGCGCGGCTACCTCGACCTCGGCGAATTCCCGGCGGTGAAGCGCTGGTTCGAGGCGGTCGCCGCCCGGCCGGCGGTGCAGCGCGGCGTCCAGGTGCTGGCCGAGGGCCGCGACCAGCGCGCCATCACCGAGGCCGAGCGCGAGGTCTATTTCGGCAAGACGCAGTTCCAGGCGCGGTGACGTGGCGGCCGGCTCGCTCCGCGTCCTGCTGCAGATTCACGAGCTCAGAAACAACGGCGCGGTCTACACGCTGCTGCATTACGCGCAGCACCTGAGGGCGGCGGGCCACCGCGCGACGCTGCTCGCTCCCGCCGACAGCGATCCCGCGGTGCGCGCGCAATTCGTCGATGCCGGCGTCGCGCTCGTCGACCAGGTACGCCTCGATCCTCCCGATTTCGACGTCGCCATCGTCAGCACGATCATCAACGGCCAGGCGGTCGAGCAGCTCGCGCCGGCGCTCCCGGTCGTCTGGTGGATCCACGAGACGCGGCAGCCG
This sequence comes from Allostellaceae bacterium, assembly GCA_035507475.1. Lineage (GTDB taxonomy): Bacteria > Pseudomonadota > Alphaproteobacteria > ATCC43930 > CGMCC-115725 > DATARH01. The sequence goes on from DATJOB010000113.1 coordinate 6,985, forward strand.
GGATGGGACGATCCGCCCGGGCGGCTGCGCCATCTGTTCAGCCGCGCGACGAAAATCGCGTTCCCCAGCTACCGGCTCTATTTCGAGTATTCCGACATCCTCGCGGTCTCGTCGCCCTACCTCGCGGACGTGGTGCCGAACGGCTTCGAGACGGTCGACTACCCGCCGCGGCAGCCGCGCGGCGACGGCCTCTTTCGCATCCTCTGCGTCGGCTCGCTCTATCCGCGCAAACGGCAGATCGACCTTGTCCGAGCCGTTCTCGCGCTGAACGACCCGACGATCCGCTGCACGCTGGTCGGCGACCGATACCCGCTCACCGACCAGTATCTCGCCGAGGCCTTCGCCAATCCGGCGCAATTCGCTTTCGTGCATTCACCGTCGAACCAGGCGCTGCGGGGCTTGTACGCCCAATCCGACATGTTCTCGCTGCCGTCGTCGGACGAGGCCTTTGCGATGTCGCCGGTCGAGGCGGGACAGGCCGGGCTGCCGGTCGTCCTGTCGGACCTGCCGACCTACCGTTACGTGTGGACCGACGGGTCGAACGCGCTCATCCACCCGGTCGGCGACGTCGCCGCGCTCGCCCGCTGCATCAAACGGCTCAAGGACGATCCCGCGCTGCGCCGACAGCTCGGCGAGCGCGCGACCGAAGTCGCCCGCTGCTTCCTGCGCGAGGTCTGCGTGATGCGGCTCGACGCGACGGTCGCCGACGCGATCGCCCGCGGCCGGCGCCCGCCGGTCTAGCCGGAGGCGAGGGCGACCCGGCTCCACAGCGCCCGCGCGTCGCGCAGCGGGTTCTCGGCGACGCGGCAGCGCGTGTCGAACAGCATCGTCGCCCGCGTCGCGGCCGTATAGGCCGGCCAGGCCGGGATCGCCGCATTGTCGGGCCGGCCGGTGCGGGCGAAGGCGGCCCAGCTCGCCGAGATCGCCGCCGCCAGCTCGGGCGCGCCGTCGGCGCCCCTGGTGGTGAGCGGGATGTCGGTCGTATCGAACACGAACGGCAGGTCCATCGCGTGGTGCGCGCCCATCCGCCCGCCGGCGAAGGGCGACGGCCAGTCGAGCGAATAATGGTAGACCGCGGCGCCGCCCGCGTTTTCGTTTGATCGGGCCGCCCGGCGATCGGCGTAGAGCCAGGTGCGCACCGAAAAATTCGCGCCGGTGAGCGCCGCGATCAGCCGCTCGGCCGCGGTGGCGCCCGGCAGCAGGTCGCGGTAGAGGCTGAGCGCCGCGTCGGTATCGGGGCCGGCGATCGCCACTAGCCGTTCGCGCAACTGGTCTTCGGTCAGCGTGCGGTGCCACACCGCATCGTCGTCGAGAAACAGGCTCGCCTCGCGCGCGGTGCCGCCGATCATCAGCGGCACGGCGTCGCCGAGCGGCGAGGTGCTCGGCTCGGCCGGGTGCTGCGCGACCACCTTGCCGTCGACGACCGGGCCGAAATCGTAGCGGTCGAGCAGCGGATAGGCGCGCGCACCGGCGGCCCGCGACGCCGCGGGGATCGCGCCGAGCAGCGCAGCGAGCGGCGCGGCGGCGAGCCTGTCGACGCCGCCGAGCTGCGCGACGACCGACTCCGCGAGCGCATTGGCGCGCTCGCGCGTGGTGAAGCGCACCGCCGCGCCCGACTGGATGATGGCGCGGTGGAAGAGGCCCTGCGCCGCCGGCATCGCCAGGAGCGCGCTGACCTTCCCGCCGCCGCCCGATTCGCCGAACACCGTCACGCAACCGGGGTCGCCGCCGAACGCGGCGATATTGTCGCGCACCCATTCGAGCGCCAGGACCATGTCGAGCGAGCCGGCATTGCCCGAGCCGGCGTAACGCTCGCCGCCGATGTCCTCGAGATGCAGATAGCCGCAAATGTTGAGCCGGTGGTTGACGCTGACCACCACGACATCGCCGCGCCGCGCCAGATTGGCGCCCTCGGTCACCGCCCGGTTCGCCGAGCCATAGGCGAAGGCACCGCCATGCAGCCACACCATCACCGGCCGCTTTGCCGCGTCGAGGCCCGGGGTCCAGACGTTGAGCGTCAGGCAATCCTCGGTTTCCGGCGTCGTGTCGGCCGGGCCGAGGATGTTGTCCATCTCGGCGCGGCGCTTCGCCTGCGCGCCTTGTGGGGCGCGCCCGCGATAGGCGAGCGCGTCGCGCACGCCGCTCCACGGCGCGACCGGCCGCGGCGGGCGGAAGCGGTCGGCGCCGCCGGTCGGCGCGCCGTAGGGAATGCCCTTGAAGGCATGGATGCCGCCGGCGACTGCGCCGCGCAGCTTGCCGGCGCCGGTCTCGACGATCGGTGACAGCGCGGCGGTCGGCACATCATTGGCCATGGCGGTTCTCCCTCGCGTGGTTGCTTCCCTCTCGCGAGCGTAGCGCGGCTCCGAGAGCCGATGCGATCTTCTTTCGTCGTAATGTCCGGTGCGCGCGCCACGGCGGAGGCCTCTGGCTTGCGCGGTGTCCCGTGAAGGGTCGCCGGCGATCGGCCCGACCGACGACGGAACCGGCGCGGTCCGCCTAGTTGGCTGCGACGGTCGCGGGACGGACGGCTCGCGTTTTGCGGCGGTGCACCGCCGGCGCGAGCACGCAGAGCAGCTCGAACATCATCGTCGCGCCGACGAGCGCGGTGTTGCCGGAGGGATCGAAGGGCGGCGCCACCTCGACGACATCGGCGCCGACGAGGTCGAGCCCGGCGAGGCCGCGGATCATCCGCTGCGCCTCGGCGGTCGAATAGCCGCCCACTTCCGGGGTGCCGGTGCCGGGTGCGTAGACCGGATCGAGCCCGTCGACGTCAAAGCTGACATAGGTCGGCCCGTCGCCGACGATGCGCCGCGCCTCGGCGACCACCCGGTCGGGGCCGAGCGCGAAATACTCCTCGATATGGACGATGCGCACCCCGACGCTCTCGGCCCAGTCCTTCTCGTCGGGCGAATACATCGAGCCGCGGATGCCGATCTGGATCATCCGCCGGGGGTCGACGAGGCCCTCCTCGATCGCCCGGCGAAACGGCGTGCCGTGGGTATAGCGCTCGCCGCCGAAATACGAATCCGAGGTGTCGGAATGCGCGTCGAAATGGACGAGGCCGACCGGCTCGTCGCGAGCGATGCCGCGCAAGATGGGCAGCGTGATCAGGTGGTCGCCGCCGGCGGTCAGCGGCGCCGCGCCGGCCGCGTGCAGGCGGCTGAACACCGCCTCGATGCGGTTCAGCGAATCCATCACGTCGATCGGGTTGACCGGCGTGTCGCCGTGGTCGCCGACGCGGCACAATTCGTAGGGCGCGACACGGCTGACGTGATGCACGCGACGCATCAGCGTCGACATGTTGCGGATCTCGCGCGGGCCGTGCCGCGCGCCCGGGCGGTTGGTGGTGCCGCCGTCGAACGGCACGCCGACCAGCGCGATGTCAAGCTTTGCCGGGTCGCGCTCGATCGGCAGGCGCATAAAGGTCGCCACCTCGCCGAAGCGCGGCACGACCATACCCGAGAGCGGCTGCGGATTCTGGTTTATCGGCATCCCCCAAATATAGGTGCGTTGCGCCGTCCGGCGAAGGGGATGATGGTAGCGGCACAAAGTGACCGTTTGGGGAAGGGACCGCTGCCATGCCGACGCAGATCCGGGAGAATCGGGCGAAGAAGATGCTCAAGGCGAACGAGCTGGTGCTGTGCATGGGCATCAACCAGCTGCGCACGCCGAACGCGGCGATGATCGCCGCGGCCTGCGGGTTCGACGCGATCTATATCGACCTCGAGCACAACCCCACTTCGCTCGAGACCGCCGCCGGGATCTGCGTCGCCGCGCTCGGCCTCGGCGTCACCCCGATCGCGCGTGTCACCTCGCACGACCCGCACGATGCGACGCGCATCCTCGATTGCGGCGCGCAGGGGGTGATGGTGCCGCATGTCCAGAACGCCGCCGAGGCGCGGGCGATCGTCGAGGCCTGCCTCTACGCCCCCAAGGGGCACCGCTCCGCCTTCGGCAGCGGCCCGCAGCTCGGCTACGCGGCGATCCCGCAGGCCGAGGTGTGTGCGATCCTCAACGAGGAGACCGTGCTGATGGCGATGATCGAGACGCCGGAGGCGGTCGCGAACGCCGATGCGATCGCCGCGGTCGAGGGCATCGACGCGCTGCATATCGGCGCCAGCGACCTGTCGACCGAGATGGGCATCCCCGGGCAATACACGCACGAGCGGATGCGCGCCGCGTTCGAGACCGTGGCGCGCGCCGCGAAGGCGCACGGCAAGGCGATGGGCGTCGGCGGGGTGCGCCAGGATTTCGCGTTCCAGAGCTGGCTGTTGCAGCTCGGCGTGCGCTACCTGACCGGCGGCAGCGACGTCGGCTACATCCTTGCCGCCGGCCGCGCCGACGTGAAGCAGCTGCGCGAGTTGAAGCTCGATTGACCTTGCGCGCCGGGCTGCCGGCCGACCTGCCGCGGCTGCTGGCGATTCGCGATGCGGCGGGCGCGGACGCGCTGAGCGACCCGCGGCGGATCGGCGAGCCGATGCTGCGCCGGCGGCTCGGCACCGGCGATGTCGCGGTGTGGCAGGAGGACGGCGCCGTCTGCGGCTTTGTCGCGGTCGACGGCGCGACGCTGCACCTGCTCGTCGACAGCGCCGCGCGCGGCCAGGGCATCGGGCGCGCGCTGCTCGCCGAAGGCTGCCGCCGGCTCGCGGAGCGCGGCACCCGCACGGCGTCGCTGAGCCTGCCGCCCGCCGGCACCGCCGAGCCGCATTACCGCGTCGCCGGATGGCGCCCTGCGACGGGTTCGGCGGGCGCGGCGCGGCGCTTGCAAAAGCCGCTTTGATTCCGTACGAGCCGCACAGCGCTTCCATCGCAGCGAGCCCGCGATGATCCGACAGCTTGCCGCCGCGGCGTCACTGGCGGCCGCCACGGCGACCGGCGCGGCGGCGCAGCAGACGCCGCCGATCAGCGTCGCGCCGCTGCCGGCGCCCGACGCCGCACCGGGAACCCCGCCGGTCGTGTCGCCGGGCCCGGGCGCGCCGGCCGCCGGAGCGCCCTCGGCACCGGCCTCGCTGTTGCCGGCGGCGCCGTCAAATCCGCTGTCCCCGGCCGCGCCGCCAGCCGCATCGGGCGCGCTCGGCGCGCCGGCCGCAGCGCCTGCGCCGGCTGCCGCCGGGCGGGTGTTCTGCGACCAGACGGTGACCGCGCAGCCTGCCGACCCGGCCTCGGTGCCGCAAGACGACCGCGCCTTCGCCGGCATCTTCAGCGATGCCGACTGGAACCCGCAGACCTGCGCGGCGCTCGTCGTCGAGGCGATTGCGCCCGACAACACGGCCACGATCACCTATGTTTTCGGGCCGCTCGGCGCCGGCAGCCGCACTCCCGGCGGGGTGCTGCACGGCACCGGCATCGTCAAGGACGGGTCGCTGCTGTTCCAGAATTCCGACGGCAGCCAATATGCGTTCAAGCCGTACTACGTCGATCTCGCCGGCCGCTGGACGACGCCGCAGGGGCAAACCTATCAGGCGATCTTCAAGAGGACCTATTGAGCCCGCCATCGACCTGGCCGTCGACCTGGCCGTCGACCTGGCCATCGCCCGTGCCGCCCACCCTGCCGCCGACCCTGCGACCAGTCCCGGGGCCGGGGGCCGGCGAGTTGACGCTGTGGGATCGCCTTCCTAGATTTCCGCGCACGTGTCAGTGCGACAAACTCAGGTAATGTCGAGACCATCAAGTTCCATGGCAGCCCCCATGGCGAACCCCGCGGCGGCATCACCGCCCAGCCCCTCACCGATCGTCGAGTTGAACGCGCGCAGCCGCGACATCTTCCGCATGATCGTCGACAGCTACGTGCATACCGGCGAGCCGATGGGGTCGCGCACCCTGTCGCGCCTGCTCGCCGACAGCCTGTCGCCGGCAACGATCCGCAATGTGATGTCCGACCTCGAGGAGGCCGGGCTGCTCTACGCGCCGCACACCTCGGCCGGGCGCCTGCCGACCGAAGCCGGGCTCAGGTTCTTCGTCGACGGGCTGCTCGAAGTCGGCCACCTCGCCGAGGAGGAGCGGGTCAGCATCGAAAGCCTCTGCGCGGCGCGCGGCAAGAGCCTGCCCCAGGCGCTCGAAGAGGCGACGATGGCGCTCTCCGGGCTGTCGCATTGCGCCGGCCTCGTCGTCGTGCCGAAACGCGACCGCCCGCTCAAACATATCGAGTTCGTGCCGCTGACTGCCGGGCGGGCCCTCGTCGTGCTGGTCACGGAGGACGGGCTGGTCGAGAATCGCGTGGTCGAGGTGCCGCTCGGGCTGCCCTCCGCCGCGCTCGTCAGCGCCACCAATTTTCTCAGCGCGCGGCTGGTCGGCCGCACCATCGAAGAGGCGCGCACCGAGATCGAGGCGGAGATCGCCTCCAACAAGGCGCAGCTCGATGAGCTGACCGGCCGGGTAGTCGCCACCGGGCTCGCCAGCTGGTCGGGCGGCGACGGCGAGCGCACGCTGATCGTGCGCGGCCAGGCCAACCTGCTCGACGACGTCACCGCGGTCACCGATCTCGAGCGGCTGCGCACGCTGTTCGAGATGCTCGAAACGCGCGAGACGATGCTGCGCCTACTCGACGCCAGCAAGCGCGGCGACGGGGTGCAGATCTTCATCGGCGCGCAGAGCCGGCTGTTCGGCCTCGCCGGGTGTTCGGTGATCATCGCGCCCTACCAGAACAGCCGCGAGGAGATCGTCGGCGCGATCGGCGTGATCGGCCCGACGCGGATCAACTATGCCCGGATCATCCCGATGGTGGACTATACCGCCAAGATGATCGGGCGGCTCATCGGATAGCTGGAATGAACGACGACGCGAAAAATCCCGCCAACGACGCCGGAGACGAGGCCGAAGCGGTCAACGCCGAGGCGGCGACGCCGACCGCCGAGGAGCGCATCGCCGCGCTCGAAGGCGAGCTCGGCGAGGTCCAGGACAAGCTGCTCCGGGCGCTGGCCGAGACCGAGAACGTGCGGCGCCGCGCGCAGCGCGAGCGCGCCGATGCCGAGAAATACGGCTTTGCCCGCTTCGCCGGGGACCTGCTGTCGGTCGCCGACAATTTGCGCCGCGCGCTTGACAGCCTGCCCGAGAGCGAGGCGAAGGACGACCGGACCCGCAGCCTGCTCGCCGGGGTCGCCGCGACCGAGCGCGAACTCATCGCCGCTTTCGAGCGCCACGGGATCAAGCGCATCGACCCCAAGGGCGCGCGCTTCGACCACAATGTCCACCAGGCGGTGTTCGAGGTCGAGAACAAGGGCTGCCCGGCCGGCACCGTCGTCGAGGTTCTGCAGCCCGGCTATGTCGTGCACGACCGCCTGCTGCGCCCGGCGATGGTCGGCGTCGCCAAAGGCGGACCGGCCGCGACCGGTGAGGGCGAAAACCCGGCATGATCTCGGCGCTGACCTGGCCGGCGGAAGAAGCCGCGGTCAACGGCTTCCCGCCGCTGCGCAAGGTCGTGCTCGGCGGTTGGCTGCTGCGCTTCAGCGAAGGGGTGCGGCGCACCGCGAACTCGGTGACGCCGCTCTGCGAGGCGGCGGGCGACGCCCTCGAAGAGGCGATCGGCGCCGCAGAGGCGCTCTACCCGGCGCAGCGGCTGCCGGCGATCTTCCGCATCCCGTCGTTTTGCGACGCCGCGATCGACGCAGCCCTGGCGGCGCGCGGCTATACCGCCGAGGGCGAGAGCTGCATCATCGCCGGTCCGCTCGATCCGGTGATCGCCGCCGCGACGCCGTTCGGCGGCATCGACGGCGTGCGCCTCGAACCGCAGCCCGGCGCGGCCTGGCTGGCGGCGATGGCGCGGCTGCAGGGGCAGGCGCCCGCCTTCGCCGCGGTCTATGCGCGGATCGTCGGCTCGCTGGCGGTGCCCGCGGCCTTCGCCGAACTGGCGGCCGAGGGCGAGCCGGCGGCGCTCGCCTACGGCATCGTCCATCGCGGCATGCTGTGCTTCGAATCGGTGGTCACCGCGGCGAACCACCGCCGCAAGGGGTATTCGCGGCGCGTGCTCGGCGCGCTCGCAGCCTGGGCGCAACGGCGCGGCCTCGGCCTCGCGACGCTTCAGGTCGAGGCGAGCAACACGCCGGCGCGCACGCTCTACCATGCGATCGGCATGACGCAGGAGCTGCACCGCTACCACTACCGCCGGCAACCGGGTTAGGCGGCGCGATGCGACAAGCCGCCGGCCGCCTGCTGCTCGTCGTCCTGTTGGTCCTCTGCGGCGCGCGCGCCGCGCCGGGCCAGGAGGCGGCGGCCAACGTCGTCCATCTCGGGCTCCTCGGCGAGGCGCCGGGACCGCTGCTCGCCGGGCTGCGCGATGGGCTCGACCGGCTCGGCTATGTCGAGGGGCGGAACATCAAACTCGAAACCCGCTTCGCGCGGGGCCAGCCCGACCAGTACCCGCCGCTCGCAAAGGAGCTCGTCGCCCGCCACCCGGACGTGCTGCTCGCGATCGGCACTCCGGCGGCGATCGCGCTGCAGCACGCGACGCGCGACAGGCCGATCGTCATGATGCTGGTCGGCGACCCGGTCGGCGAGGGCCTCGTCGCCAGCCTCGAGCACCCCGGCGGCAACATCACCGGTTTCGTCAACGCCAACGCCGAGCTCGAACCGAAACGCCTCGAGCTCCTCAAGGAGATCGTGCCCGGGCTGAACCGCGTCGCCACGCTGCGCGACCCGGTCAACCCGGGAAGCGGCGTCGACTACCTGCAGACCGCGGCCGCCGCTCACGGGGTCAGCATCGCCGTCGTCGATCTCGGGGCGGGCGGCCAGATCGACTTCGCCGCCGTGCTCGCGGCCAAGCCGCAGGCGCTTTTCGGTCTCAGCAACCTGGCGCTCTACAACCAGTACGACCGGGTCCTCGGCTTCCTCGCGAAGAACCGGCTGCCCTCCGCCGTCGCCGACCCCGGTTTCGTGACGCGCGGCGGGCTCTTGTCCTATGCGACCGACTACCACCATCTCGGCGCCGCCGCGGCCGACTATGTCGAGCGGATCGTCAAGGGCGCGAAGCCGGGCGAACTTCCGGTTCAGCAGCCCACCAAGTTCGAACTGGTGATCAACCTGAAGACAGCGGATGCGCTGGGCCTGACGGTGCCGCCGGAGCTGCTGGAGCGGGCCGACGACGTGATCGAATAAGCGCGCCGAGCGCCGGCGCCGCCGGATCGTGCGCCTTGTAGCGTGCGAGCGCGCGGTCGCGGTCGGCGACCGCATAGCAATAGACGCAGCCATGCGGGCAGGTGTCGTAGGCACCGATGTCGCGCGACAGCGCGCAGCGGCAGCCCGGCCGGTTGCCGCTTTCGCGCGCCGCGACCGGCGCCTGGGCGACGTCGGAGAGGCGTGCCGCGTCGATGCACCGCGCCTCGCGGAGGCCGGGCGCGGCGAGGTCGGGCTGGGTGCACAGCGTCGCCGCGATGCGATGCGAGGCGGCGATCGCGGCGAGCCGCGCGGCGAGCGCGCGCTTCTCGTCCGGCGGCGGGTCGCGCCAGGCAAAGCCGTGGCGCGCCGCGGCGCGGTCGAGATTGCGGCTCGTCTTGCGGTAGGGATGCACAAAGGACAGCACGACCTCGTCGACCGTGCCGGCCAGCGCCTCGGCCAGCGCGGCGAAGCCGGCGGCATGCGCGTCGGCGTCGCGGGCGCTCGTCAGGACGATCGGATCGTAGCGCCAGACCGCGACCCGCGGCCCGAAGCGCCGGCGCAGCTCGGCGAGCTGCGCCACCGCGTCGGCCGCGCCGATCACCGAGTTCTCCAGCGCCCGCGGATAGCCGGTCACGGTGAACTGCACGACGAACGGCGCGAGTGCGCGCACCCGGTCGAGATGCGGCAGGAGCGGCGCCATGTTGCGCGTCCAGAAGACAAAGCCGTCGACCGCGCCCGGGCGCAGCGAGACGCGGTAGCCGCCGCCGCCATAGGGGCTGGCGACCTGCGCCTCGCCGGCGGCCAGCCGGGCGAGGAACCAGCCCGCGTAGAAGGCGGGGATGTCGGTGCGATAGCTCGCCGAAACGATCATGCGAGGAGGCTCCCGTTTCGCTCGAAGATTGCCTCGAAGGCGGCGCCGCCACCCGTTGTGCCGCGCGACGCGCGCCCTATATACCTCGTGTCGGCCGAACCCGGCCGATCTGTCATTTCCCGGGGGACCGGGGCGGTGCCTTCTGGGCCGTGCGGTCCTGCTTTTGACATGAGGTTTCGATGAGCAAAGTTATCGGTATCGATCTCGGCACCACGAATTCGTGCGTCGCCGTGATGGAGGGGAAGTCCGCCAAGGTCATCGAGAACAGCGAAGGCGCGCGCACGACGCCGTCGATGGTCGCGTTCACCGAATCGGGCGAGCGGCTGGTCGGCCAGGCGGCGAAGCGCCAGGCGGTGACCAACCCGGAAAGCACGTTTTTCGCGATCAAGCGCCTCATCGGCCGGCGCTTCGCCGACCCGATGGTGGCGAAGGACATCGACCTCGTCCCCTACAAGATCATCTCCGGCGAGAACGGCGATGCCTGGGTCGAGAGCCGCGGCAAGAAATACGCGCCGTCGCAGATCAGCGCCTTCATCCTGCAGAAGATGAAGGAGACCGCCGAAGCCTATCTTGGCGAGACGGTCACCCAGGCGGTTATTACCGTTCCAGCCTACTTCAACGATTCGCAGCGCCAGGCGACCAAGGACGCCGGTCGCATCGCCGGCCTCGAGGTCCTGCGCATCATCAACGAGCCGACCGCGGCGGCTCTCGCCTACGGTCTCGACAAGCAGAAGACCGGCACCATCGCGGTCTACGACCTCGGCGGCGGCACGTTCGATATTTCCGTGCTGGAAATCGGCGACGGCGTGTTCGA
>DATJOB010000114.1:0-15338 GCA_035507475.1 Allostellaceae bacterium
AACAAGCCCGAGGTGCTGATCTTCCAGGCGCATACCAAGTTCGACGCCGACGGCAAGCTCACCGACGACATCGCGCTCGGGCTGATCCGCGACATGATGGCCGCGCTCTACCGCTGGACGCTGCAGCTCACCGCGGGCTGAGCGGTCCGGCCGGCGCGACGCAACGGTGCGCATGAGAGGCGCGGCCGGCAGGGTAGGGCGGTGGCTCGCCGCCGGGAGCTGGCTGGTCGGCGGGCTCGCGGCGTTCGCCGGCGGCGCCGGGGCGGCGAGCGGGCCGCCCGGTATCCTGTTCGGCGAGATACCGCTGCCGGCGGTGCCGCCGGTGTTGCCGGGCGACCTGTGGAGCCGCGCCAACCTGCTCGGCGACGTCTTCGGGCTGAAGCCGGCGATCCAGCGCTACGGCTTTCAGCTCAACATCACCGAGACCAGCGAACTGCTCGACAATCCGACCGGCGGCATCCGCCGCGGCGCGGTCTACGAGGGCGTCACCGACCTCAACCTCGGCTGGGACCTGCGCACCTATTTCGGCTGGCGCGGCGTGTTTTTCGCCCGCGCCTACCAGATCCATGGCCGCGGGCTGAGCGCCAACGACCTCGACAACCTCAACGTCGCCAGCGGCATCGAGGCCGACCGCACCACGCGGCTCTACGAGCTGTGGTACGAGCAGCATATCGGCGATTGGCTGCGCATCCGCGTCGGCCAGCAGAGCGCCGGGCAGGAGTTCATCATCTCGACGACCGCCAAGCTCTTCGTCAACAGCACCTTCGGCTGGCCGACCCTGCCCGGAACCGACCTGCCGTCGGGCGGGCCGAACTACCCGGTCGGCACGCCGGCGGTGCGCTTTCGCATCGACGCCAGCGACGAGCTGACCTTCTTCGCCGGGCTGTTCAACGGCAATCCGACCGGCGCGCCGGTCGGCTCCCCCGACCCGCAGTCGCACGACCTGTCGGGAACCGCGTTCCATACCGACGACGGCGCCTTCGCGATCGTCGAGACGCGCTACAACCCCGGCAACTCGGTGCAGAACGGCACCTACCGTTTCGGCGCCTGGTTCAATTCCGAGCGGTTTCCGAGCCCCGACCTGGCGAGCAACGGCCTGCCGCTGGCAAGCCCGCTGTCGAGCGGCATGCCGCAGCTCCTCGACAACGATTACAGCGTCTACGGCATTGTCGACCAGCCGCTCTACAACGCCGACAAGGACGGGCACGGCCTCGTCGCGTTCGCCCGCGCGATGGGCGCGCCGGGCGACCGCAACCTGGTCGATTTCTACGCCGATGCCGGGCTCGCCTACAAAGGCCCGTTCGGCCGCAAGGACGACCAGATCGGCCTCGCCTTCGGCTATGCGCGGATCGGCAATCCGGCGCGGCTCTACGACACGGAGGTCGCGGCCGAAGGCGTCTTCCACCCGATCCGCTCGAGCGAGAGCGTGGTCGAGCTGACCTATCAGTGGTCGGTCGCGCCGTGGCTACAGCTGCAGCCCGATTTCCAGTACATCGCCAACCCGGGCGGCGGCATCGTCAACCCGAACGCGCCCGGCGAGCGGATCGGCAACGCCGCGATATTCGGGCTGCGCACGCTGATCACCTTCTGACGCCCGGCCAATCGGGGCCCGCGTCTACCAGGCGGCGTCGAGCAGCTCGCGCACCACTGCGGGACCGGCGATCTTGCGCGGGTTGGTGTGGATCCAGCGGTCGTGCATCGACAGCTCGGCGATCAGGTCGAGCTGCCCCGGCGCGACGCCGACATCGCGCAGCCGCGCCGGCAGGCCGAGTTCCGCGATCAGCCCGGCGACGAGATCGGCCGCCGCGGCGCTGCGGTCGCCGAGCGCCTCGCTGACGAGTGCCTGACGCTCGGCATTCTCGGCATGGTTGAAGCGCAGCACTGGCGGCAGCATCACGCAGGAAGTGTAGCCGTGCGGGACATGCGCGGTGCCGCCGAGCACATGGCCGATGCCGTGGCTGGCGCCCTTCGGCACGCCGGTCTGCGAGCCGATCATCGACATCCAGGCGCCGAGCTGGCAATCGAGCCGCGCCGCGTGGTCGCGCGGGTCGGCCTTGACCCCGCGCAGCCCTCGGCCGAGCAGCTTCAGCGCCTGGAATGAGGCGCCCTCGGAAAGCGGCTGGCAGAACGGCGAGCAGATATCCTCGACCGCATGGTCGACGGCGCGGATGCCGGTGGAGAGGAACAGCCAATCCGGCGTCGCCACGGTCGCCGCGGGGTCGAGCACGACGCTCTTCGCCATCATCAGCGGATGGCTGAAGCTCTCCTTGACGTTCCGCTCGGTGTCGGTGCAGCCGGCCGAGGCGGTGTATTCGCCGGCCGATAGCGTCGTCGGGATGCAGATCGTGCGCACCGTCGGGGCCGCGACCGGCGGCCGGAAAGTCTTGCCGTCGGCATCGATCCGGGCGCGGTAATCGTCGAGCTGCGCCGCCTCGGTGACGCCGTTGGCGAGGCACAGCGCCACCATCTTGGCGGCATCGGTGACCGAGCCGCCGCCCAAGGTGACGAGGAGATCGGCGCCGGCGGCGCGCGCCTCGTTCGCCGCGGCGACGCAATCGACGCGCGGCGTGTGCGAGCCGATCTTGGCGCAGAGCCCGGCGAAGCGGTTGCCGAGCGCCGCGCGGACTGCGTCGACCATGCCGGTCTCGCGCGCGAGCGTGCCGCTCGCCAGCACGAAGACCGCGTGCGCGCCGGCGCGCTCGACCTCGTCCTTGAGCGCCTCGGCGAAAGCCCGGCCGTAGATGACGCTCTCCATCGCCGGGAAGCGGTAGGCGCCGCTCAGCATCGTCACCCTCCCTCGAAACAACTCGCCCCTCGCCCTGCCGCCAGGACGAGGGGCGAGCGCCGTGCGGTTGTCGCCGCTACGCCATCGCCTGCGCGCGCATCGCCCGCCGCTTGGCGATGGTCGGCGCCTTCGCCGCCTTCAGCGGATCGGGCATCCGGCCGCTCGGGCCGACCGTGTCGGGCAGGTTATAGACCCAGCTGTCGCCGCCCATGATGTAGTTGCGGTTGGTCTGCGCCGGGTTGCGGTTGACCAGCGGCCGCGCATAGAGCGGGTGGGTCATGCTGCGGATCTCGTGCTCGATGGTGAACAGCACCTTGCCGCTGTCGAGATCGACGATGTCCTCGAAACGGTACTGGCAGCGGTCGCTCTCCTCGGTGATCAGGTCGAGCTTCTGCAGCTTCTCGTGCGGGCCACCGAAATCCTCGACATAGACCTGGAGGTGGTGGCCGTCATATTCGGGCAGCGGCCGGTCGGTCTCGCGGAAGATCAGCTCCTGGTTCGCGCCGCACTTGATGTGCGCCGCCTTGCCGTGGCCGTTCTGCTCGAGGCAGGTCCGGGCGCCGAGGATCTTGCGGTAGAACTTCGCGATCTTCTTGGCGGTCTTCGCCGGCACCGGGAACTCGACATAGGGGATGCCGAGATTGATCTTGCCGAAGCGGGTCTCGTCCGGCTCGTAGACGCGGAATTCGTTGCCCCACGGGCAGGTCGCGAGGACGTGGTCGTTGTATTCCTTGAAGCTGAACCGGGTGTCGGCGAGCAGCGACTTGACGCCCTGCAGCCGGTCGAGAAGCTCGCGCCGGCTCGGCGTCACGATGCCGATATGCCCGCGCAGCACCAGCGCGTCGCCGGTCGGCAGGTGGAACTGGCTCTTGCCGACATTGACCCACATGTTGTTGGTCCCGGGGAAGAGGTACGGGTCGCGGGTGAACCCCATGCCCATCAGGTAGAAATTGGTGGCGAGCGACTGGTCGGGGATTTCGACGTTGACGTGTTCCAGCGCCGTGAAGTTGCCGAGATCCTCGGCGGCGCGATCGAATTGTGCGGCCATTTCTTCCTCCGGTGGTTCGACGGCTTGCGGCCCGGTCGATTGGCTTGACGTTCGGCTGATCCAGGGGGCGCCAGCCCGCCCGTTAGCCCGCTAACAAGATGATCCGGCCATCAGAACAAATTTTCGAAGCGCTCGTCTACCGGCACGCGGTAACCGTCGGCGAGCTTGTTGGTCTGGTTCGCCATGGCGACGACGGCCAGCAGCTCGGCGAACATCTCCCTGGTCATGCCCTTGCCTTTCGCCGCCGCGCCGTGCGAGGCGCTGCAATAGGCGCAGCCGTTGGAGATGCTGATCGCCAGATAGATCATCTCCTTGGTCAGCGGATCGAGCGCGCCGGGCGCCATCACTTCCTTCAGCCCGCGCCAGACGCGCGCCAAACTCGGCGGGTCGTTCGCCAGTATCCGCCAGAAATTGTTGATGTAGTCGGTGTCCCGCGTCTTCTTGATGTCGTCGAACACCGCCCGCACCGCGGCGCCCGCGGCGGCCTCGTCGATCGGCGGCAATGCGCTCGTCATCTCGCCTCCCTGTCATCCGGTTCGTGCGCCAGCCGGCCCGCGACGAACAGCCCCAGCATGCGCAGGTCGCTGTAGAGCGACCACAGCGGGTGGCCGAAGGTCTCCGGCCGGTTGTGCTCGAAGACGACATGGCCGGTCCAGGCGCAGCCATAGCCGAGGATGGGCGCCGCGACCAGCAGGCGCCAGTCGCGCAGGCAGAGGAACGCAGCCAGCAGCAGCAGCGCGCCGCCGGTGCCGAGGAAATGCAGCGCCCTGGTGCGCGGGTCGCGGTGCGCCGCGAGATAGCGCGGCCAGAATTCGGCATAGGTCATGGCGTTTTGACCGCTGGCGTCCTTCGGTACGCCTGCTTCGCAGGCGCCTCGGGATGACGGGGTTCGCGATGCGGCGCGCATGATGGCGTTTCCCAAGCCTGGGCTGGCGGAAGGAGGGGACGCACGACATTCGCCCAGCGTCGATCTGGGATATTGTAAACCGGCGGCCGGCAGCGTAAGTCACTGCGCAACCCCTTATCCGTCGGCATGTTGAGCTCCCGGAGGGAGTAGGCTCATGGGCTTCAAGGTAGCGGTCGTCGGCGCGACCGGCAATGTCGGGCGCGAGATGCTGTCGGCGCTCGCCGAGCGCGAGTTTCCGTGCGACGAGGTGGTCGCGCTCGCCTCCTCGCGCTCGATCGGGCGCCAGGTGTCGTTCGGCGAGGACGACGTCCTCGACGTTCAGGATCTCGAGCATTTCGACTTCAAGGGCATCGACATCGTGCTGTCGTCGCCGGGCTCCAAGGTGTCGGCGGTCTTTGCGCCGCGCGCCGCCAAGGCCGGCGCCGTCGTCATCGACAACACCTCGCACTGGCGGATGGAGCCGGACGTGCCGCTCGTCGTGCCCGAGGTCAATCCCCAGGCGATCGCCGGCTACACGAAGCGCGGCATCATCGCCAACCCGAACTGCTCGACGATCCAGATGGTGGTCGCGCTGAAGCCGCTGCACGACCTGGCCAAGATCAAGCGGGTGGTGGTCGCGACCTACCAGTCGGTCTCGGGCGCCGGGCGCGGCCCGATGGATGAGTTGTTCAGCCAGACGCGCGCGGTCTACGTCAACGACCCGATCAAGCCCGAGCTGCTGACCAAGCAGATCGCGTTCAACGTCATTCCCCATATCGACGTCTTCATGCCGGAGGGGTCGACCAAGGAGGAATGGAAGATGGCGGTCGAGACCCGCAAGATTCTCGACCCCGACATCGCGGTCTGCGCCACCTGCGTGCGCGTGCCGGTCTTTATCGGCCATGCCGAGGCGGTCAATGTCGAGTTCGCCCGGCCGATCGGCGAGGAGGCGGCCCGCAAGGCGCTGCGCGCGTTCCCCGGGATCAGCGTCGTCGACCACCGCGTCGACCAGGGCTATGTGACTCCGGTCGAGGCCGCCGGCGAGGACCTCGTCTATGTCAGCCGTATCCGCAAGGACCCGACCGTCGCCAACGGGCTCGCGATGTGGGTCGTCTCCGACAACCTGCGCAAGGGTGCGGCGACCAACGCGGTGCAGATCGCCGAGATCCTGGCCGGCCGCTATCTGGCCGGCAAGGGTCGGGTCGCGGCGACGCGAGCGCCCGCTTCCGCGGTATCGTAGCGGCTGGCGCGGGGCGAGGGGGCACGTTCGGGCCTTGCGCCGCGTTTAGCGGGAATGGCCCCGCCCGATCTCCAGGTGCCGGGTCCCGCCCCGCTCACCACGACCGGGGCGGCGGCCCTTCCTCCGCTCGAGGCGACCCCTGCGGCGCTGATCTTCCTCGGCCGCCGGGTGACGCCGCTTACCCGGCGCCGGCTCGACAATTTCCGCGCCAACAAGCGCGGCTTCTGGTCGCTGTGGGTGTTCCTCGCGCTCTTCGCCTTCACGCTGCCCGCCGAGTTCATCGCCAACGACCGGCCGCTGCTGATCCGCTTCGACGGCAGCCTCTACGTGCCGGTGCTGCACGCCTATCCCGAGACCGAGTTCGGTGGCGTCTTTCCGACCGAGGCCGACTATCACGACCCGGCGGTGGTCAAGCTCATCGACGCCAAGGGCTGGATCGTCTGGCCGCTGGTTCCCTATCGCTACGACACGATCACCAACGCGCCGGGGCCCTATCCGGCCGCGCCCTCGGCGAGCGACTGGCTCGGCACCGACGACCAGGGCCGCGACGTGCTCGCGCGGCTCATCTACGGGTTCCGCATCTCGGTGCTGTTCGGTCTGGCGCTGACCGTGTCGTCGTCGCTGATCGGCGTCGCGGCCGGGGCGGCGCAGGGCTATTTCGGCGGCCTCGTCGATCTCGGCTTCCAGCGCTTTATCGAGGTGTGGTCGGGGCTGCCGGTGCTCTATCTGCTGATCATCCTCGCCAGCCTCGTCCAGCCCAATTTCTGGTGGCTGCTCGGGCTGATGCTGCTGTTCTCATGGACCAGTCTCGTCGACGTCGTGCGCGCCGAGTTCCTGCGCGCGCGCAATTTCGACTACGTGCGCGCGGCGCGCGCACTCGGCATGCCGGACCGGCAGATCATCCTGCGCCACGTGCTGCCGAACGCGACGGTGGCGACGATCACCTTCATGCCCTTCATCCTCAACGCCTCGATCACCACGCTGACGTCGCTCGATTTTCTCGGCTTCGGGCTGCCGCCGGGCTCGCCCTCGCTCGGCGAGCTGCTCGCGCAGGGCAAGGCCAACCTGCAAGCGCCGTGGCTCGGCATCACCGCCTTCGTGGTGCTGGCGCTGATGCTGAGCCTGCTCACCTTTGTCGGCGAGGCCGTGCGCGACGCGTTCGATCCGCGCAAGGCGTTTGGATGAGGTCCGGCGGATGAGCCTCCTCGCATGAGTCTGCTGGAGGTCACTGACCTCGGCGTCACCTTCAGCGGCTGGCGCGGTGCCGCGCCGGTCCATGCGGTGAAGGGCGTGTCGTTTGCGCTCGACAAGGGCGAGACGCTGGCGCTGGTCGGCGAAAGCGGGTCGGGCAAGTCGGTGACCGCGCTGTCGATCATGCAGCTCTTGCCGTACCCGGCGGCCTCGCACAGCCCGGGCAGCAGCATCCGCTTTGCCGGCGAGGAGCTGGTCGGCGCGCCCCATGCGCGGCTGCGCGACATTCGCGGCAACCGCATCGGCATCATCTTCCAGGAGCCGATGACCTCGCTCAACCCGCTGCACACGGTCGAGAAGCAGATCGCCGAGACGCTGTGGATCCATCACCACCTGCCGGCAAATGCCGTACGCGCGCGCACCCTCGAACTGCTGCGCCTGGTCGGGCTGCGTGACGCGGAGAGCCGGCTCGGCGCCTATCCGCACCAGCTTTCGGGCGGCCAGCGCCAGCGGGTGATGATCGCGATGGCGATCGCCAACGAGCCCGACATCCTGATCGCCGACGAGCCGACCACCGCGCTCGACGTGACGATCCAGGCGCAGATCCTCGAACTGATGCGCGATCTGCGCGACCGGTTCGGGATGGCGCTGCTGCTGATCACCCACGACCTGTCGATCGTCAAGAAGATGGCCGACCGCGTCTGCGTCATGTCGCACGGCGAGATCGTCGAAGCGGCCGACGGCGAGACGCTCTTCGCGCGGCCGCAGCACCCCTATACCCGGCAGCTCCTGGCGGCCGAGCCGAAGGGCCGGCCGCGCGCGCCGCCGGCCGACGCGCCGGTGCTGGTCGAAGGCGATGGGCTCAAGGTGTGGTTCCCGATCCGCGGCGGCGTGCTGCGCCGCACCCGCGGCTACGTCAAGGCGGTCGACGGCGTCTCGCTCAAGCTGCGTGCCGGCACCACCCTCGGGGTCGTCGGCGAGAGCGGCTCCGGCAAGACGACCCTCGGCCTCGCCCTGTTGCGCCTTGTCGAGGCCGACGGCCGCATCCGCTTTGCCGGGCGCGCCATCGACGGGGTGCGGCAGAAGCGCCTGCGCCCGCTGCGGCGCGAGATGCAGGTGGTTTTCCAGGACCCCTATTCCAGCCTCTCGCCGCGCCTGTCGATCGCCCAGATCGTCGGCGAGGGGCTGCGCGTCCATCATCTGGCGGCCGACCCCGCCGAGGCGCGCCGACGGATCGACGAGGCGCTCGTCGAGGTCGGGCTGGACCCCGTGGTCGCCGATCGTTATCCGCACGAATTCTCGGGCGGCCAGCGGCAGCGCGTCGCGATCGCCCGGGCGCTGGTGCTGAAACCGAAATTTGTCGTGCTCGACGAGCCGACTTCGGCGCTCGACATGTCGGTCCAGGCGCAGATCGTCGAGCTGTTGCGCGATTTGCAGCAGCGCCACGACCTCACCTACCTGTTCATCAGCCACGACCTCAAGGTGGTGCGCGCGTTGGCGCACGAGATCCTGGTGATGAAGGACGGCGCGATCGTAGAGGCCGGCGCCGCCGAGGCGGTCCTCGACGCGCCGCGCCACCCCTATACCCGCGCGCTGATGAGCGCGGCGTTCGATCTGCGGACCGCGACGGCTTCGTGAGCGCGGTTACTTGTACAGCACGATGTCCACCCGCCGGTCCATTACCGAGGTGTCCGTCGTGGTGGTCTGGCCGAGCGGCTGCTGCTGGATGATCGCCGGGTTGACGCCGTCCTTCTGCAGCGCGTCGTAGACGACCTGGGTACGGGTCTCGGTCAGGCGCTGGTTGGCGACGGGCGATCCGGTGGCGCTGGCGCGGCCCTGGACGAGCACCGACTTGGCCCCGACTTCCCTGGCGCGCTGCGACGCGGTGGCGATGACGTTGAGCGCATCGGGCGAGAGGTTGGCGCTGAACTCGTTGAAGTAGACCAGATAGCGGCTGTCCTCGGTGCTGGTCGGCGCGGGCATTGGCGCGCAACCCGCGACGAGCATGAGGAGGGCGGCGCCCGCCGCGCGAAGGGTTCGGTGACGGAAGCGCACGGCAAGATCACCATATCGGTTAAGTTCGCGGCATCATAACGACGAGGGTGCCGCGGTACAGCCATCGTCGCGATTTTCTTGCCGTGACGCGCATCGCCGTGGAACTCTGTCGCTACGAAGCTCAGCAGTTCCGAGAGGAAACGCAACGATGCGCGTCGTCATCGTCGGCCAGCAGGCCTTTGGCAAATCGGTGCTCGAAGCCTTCCAGGCGCGCGGCGACACGATCGCCGGCGTCTTCGCGGCGCCCGAGCGCCCCGGCGCGCGGCCCGATCCGCTGGTCCAGGCGGCCGAGGAGAAGAAGCTGCCGCTCTTCCGCTTCGCCAAATACTCCGACGCCCAGGCGCAGGAGACGCTCAAGGGCCTCGATGCCGATATCGGCGTGATGGCCTATGTGCTGCTGTTCGCGCCGCCCGAGTTCTGCGCCATCCCGAAGCACGGGATGATCCAGTTCCATCCCTCGCTGCTGCCGCTGCATCGCGGGCCGGCGGCGATCCCGTGGGCGATCATCCGCGGCCGCAAGGAGACGGGCCTGACGATCTTCCGCCCGACGCCGGGGCTCGACGAGGGGCCGGTGATCCTGCAGAAGCGGCTGCCGATCGGCACCGACGACACCGCGGCCTCGCTCTATTTCGACAAGATCTTCCCGCTCGGCGTCGAGGCGCTGGTGCAGGCGGCCGATCTGGTGGTCGGCGGCCGCGCCACCGAATGGACCCAGGACGAGAACGAGGCGACCTACGAGGGCTGGGTGCGCGAGGCGGAAAGCCGCATCAACTGGGCCAACCACGTCGATTTCGTCTACGACCTGATCCGCGGCTGCAACCCGGCGCCGGGCGCCTGGACGACGCTGAAGTCCGAGGGCGGCGACAAGAAGCTATATCTGTTCGACGCGAAAAAGGTGATGGCGCCGACCTTCGGCGCGGTGCGCGGCAAGAAGCTGGGCGAGATCGTCGCGTCCGGTCCCGACGGCATCCGCATCCATTGCCAGGGCGGGTTCATCGCCTGCTCGCGGCTGCGGCTCGACGACGGCGCCAAGGTCAAGGCGAGCGAGGCCGGGCTCGAGGTCGGCACGATCCTCGGGAGCTGAGCACCAGCGCGCGGTCCATTCGGGTTGACCAACTCATTCTTCTCGCTTCCCCCGGGTCAAACCCGGCCATAAGAAAACGATTCAACGAAAACGGATAGCGCTTTAGGGCCGCTCAGCGCGGCGGCGCCGCGGAAACCGGCTGCCTGGTGCCGACGACGAACCAGGCCGCCGTGATCCTGCCGCGCTCGACCTGGTAGATCGCCACGACCTCGATCCGGCCTGGCCCGTCCGGAAAATTCCGCGTGACGAGCTCGTGATCGACGACCTTGTCGCCGAGGACGATGCGGCGCACGAGATGCCCGCGCAAATCGGGCTCGGTGAACCGCGCGATATGGCGCTCGCGGATTTCCGCGGCGCCGCGCGCGAGCACGGTCGACGGGTGCTCGAAGAGCTGCGCTTCGTCGGCCCAGCATGCCATGAAGGCGTCGATATCGCGGGCGTTATAGGCGTCGAGCTGCCGGTGCACGACCGTCTCCGGGTCGGCGAAAAGCCGCTTGCGCATAAAGACCCGCATAAAACCGGCGTCGCGCCGGCGCTCGGTCTCCTCATAGCCAATCGCGGCGTAAAGGCGCTGGTTCTCCACCATCTTCACATGGGTGTAGAGGCGTATCTCGGCATAGCCGCGGCGGACCGCCTCGGCTTCCGCGAAGGCCAGCAGCTTGCGGCCCAACCCGCCCTTCTGCCGCTCCGGCGCCACGGCGATGTTGTCGAGCAACAGGTGATCCGGCCGCGGCAGCAGAACGAGGACGCCGGCGATGCTGGCGCCATCCTCGATCACCCACACGGCGCCGCGCGACGCGAGATCGGCGTAATCGTCGAGCATCGGCCCCGGGGGTCTGCCGATGCGCGCGACGTAATGCCGGTAGGCGCGCTCGACGAGTGCCGCGACCGCTGGCGCCTCGGCCGGCGTCGCGACCCTGATGGGTAGCTCGACAGCAGACATTCCAAGCCCTCCTTCCAGCAAAGACGAAAAAGCCCGCCGACTTTCGTGGGCGGGCGGTTGCGGTCCGATGCCGGTCTCAGAGCGCTAACTTCGCTCCGGTAGGCCCGTCTGGACGCGCGCGCGCAACCCGCCGAACGGGCGGCGTCGGCGGCGGGCGCGGGTTCCGGAAGCCGTCATGCCCGAGCGCTACTATGGGCGGGGGTTGCCGTCAAGCTCGGGGCGCCACGCCGCCGCCAGCTCGCGGTAGAGCGACACGTAGCGTCGCGCCGATTGCGCCCAGCTGAAGTCGCGCGTCATCGCCTGGCGCATCATCTGCCGCCAGTGCGGCCGGTTGGCGTAGACCGCCGCGGCCCATTCGAGCGTTGCGGCCAGCGCCTCGGGGGTCGGCGCATCGAAGGTGAAGCCGGTCGCCGTGCCGTCGGCGAGCCGCGCCGGCGTCGCCTCGACCACCGTGTCGGCGAGTCCGCCGGTGCGGCGCACCAGCGGCAGCGCGCCGTAACGCAGCGCATAGAGCTGCGTGAGGCCGCACGGCTCGAAGCGCGACGGGACGACGACGCAATCGGCGCCGGCGATGACGAGCCGCGACAGGCGCTCGTCATAGCCGATCTCGGCGCCGATCGCGCCGCGCTGCGCCGTGGCGGCGTCGCGGAAGCCGGCTTCGAGGTCGTGGTCGCCGCCGCCGAGCAGCGCCAGCTGGCCACCGCTCGCAACCAGGTCGGGGAGCGCCGCGAGCAGCAGGTCGAGGCCCTTCTGCGGCGTCAGCCGGCTCACCACGCCGAAGAGCGGGCCGGGCCGGTCGTCGAGACCGAGCCGCCGCCGCAGCTCGGCCTTGGCCGCCGCCTTGCCGGCCTCGGCGCCGTCGACGCCGTAGGCGACGGGGATCGCGTCGTCATGCTCGGGGTCCCAGTAGCGCGGGTCGACGCCGTTGAGGATCCCGGTGAGGCTTTCGCCGCGCGCGCGCAGCAGGCCCTCGAGCCCTTCGCCGAATTCCGGCGTCTGGATTTCCCGCGCATAGGTCGGGCTGACCGTGGTGAGGCGATCGGCGTAGAACAGCCCCGCCTTGAGGAATGACAGGCCGCCGAAAAACTCGACCCCGTCGATCGAGAAAAAACTGCCGGGCAGCGACAGCTCGGGAAAGATGCCCGCCGCGAAATAGCCCTGGTAGGCGAGATTGTGGATGGTGAAGATGCTCGGCGTCGGCGACCCGGCGGCGCGCAGATAGGCCGGCGCGAGACCGGCATGCCAATCATGCGCCTGGACCACGTCGGGCCGCCAGGACGGGTCGGCGCCCTGGCCCAATGCCGCCGCGACCCATGAGAGCAGCCCGAAGCGCCGGTGGTTGTCCGGCCAGTCGCGGCCGTCGGGGCCGCCATAGGGCCCGCCCGGCCGGTCGTAGAATGCGGGATGGTCGACGAGGTAGGCACCGACATTGCTGCCCGGCAGCGCGGCGATCGCGACCCGCACCCGCTCGGCCGCGAACGGCGTCGCAAGGCGCACCGCGTCGCTCAGCGAGAACGCGTCGAGCAACTGCGGAAACCCCGGCAGGCATAGCCGCGCATCGACGCCCTCTTCGAGCAGCGCCGGCGGCAGCGCCGCCATAACGTCGCCGAGCCCCCCGGTCTTGACCCAGGGGTAAAGCTCGGCGGCGACGTGCAGCGCCCGCAGCGAGCGTCGGCGTCCCCTCACGCCGCGCCCGCCCGGCTCAGTTCTTCGTCCGGTCGACGAGGGCGTTCTGCTTGATCCACGGCATCATCGCGCGCAGCCGCTCGCCGACCTTCTCGATATCGTGCTCGGCGGCGCGCCGGCGCATCGCCTTGAAGCTCGGCTGCCCGGCATTGTTTTCGAGGACCCACTCGCGCGCGAAGCGGCCGGACTGGATGTCGCCGAGGATGCGCTTCATCTCGGCGCGCACCTCGTCGCCGATGATCCGCGATCCGCGCGTGTAGTCGCCGTATTCGGCGGTGTTGGAGATCGAGTAGCGCATGTTGGCGATGCCGCCCTCGTAGATCAGGTCGACGATCAGCTTGACCTCGTGCAGGCACTCGAAATAGGCCATCTCCGGCGCGTAGCCGGCCTCGACCAGCGTCTCGTAGCCGGCGACGATGAGGCTGGTGAGCCCGCCGCACAGCACCGACTGCTCGCCGAACAGGTCGGTCTCGCATTCCTCGCGGAACGTCGTCTCGATGACCCCGGCGCGCCCGCCGCCGATCGCGCTGGCGTAGCTGAGCGCGATCTCCAGCGCGTTGCCGCTCGGGTTCTGCTCGACCGCGACGAGGCACGGCACGCCGCCGCCGCGCTGGTATTCGGAACGCACGGTGTGGCCGGGGCCCTTCGGCGCGATCATGAACACATCCATGTCGGAGCGGGGCTCGATCAGGCGGAAATGGATGCTGAGCCCGTGCGCGAAGGCGAGCGCGGTGCCCTCGCGCATGTTGGGCTTGAGGTCGGAATTATAGAGCGCGGCCTGCAACTCGTCGGGCGCCAGCACCATCACGACATCGGCCCATTTCGCCGCGTCCGCCGGGGTGAGCACCTTGATGCCCGCGGCTTCGGCCTTCTGCGCCGAGGCCGAGCCCGGCCGCAGCGCCACGACCACGTCCTTGACGCCGCTGTCGCGCAGATTGTTGGCGTGGGCGTTGCCCTGGCTGCCATAGCCGATGACCGCGACCTTCTTGGCCTTGATCAGGTTCACATCGGCGTCGCGGTCGTAGTAAACGCGCATCTCGCTCTCCTTCGTGCGAAAATCCTAGAACCGCCCGGGGCCGCGGGCGATCGCCACCGCGCCGGTGCGCGACACTTCGACAAGCCCCAAAGGTTCCATCAAGGCGATAAAGGCGTTGAGCTTGTCGGCCGAGCCGGTCAGCTCGAAGACGAAGCTTTCGGTGGTCGTGTCGACGACGCTGGCGCGGAAGATGTCGGCGACGCGCAGCGCCTCGATGCGCGGCTCGCCGCGGCCGGCGACCTTGACCAGCGCCATCTCGCGCTCGACGAACGGCCCCTCGTCGGTCAGGTCATGCACCTTGTGGACCGGCACGAGGCGCGACAGCTGCGCCTTGATCTGCTCGATGATCATCCGCGTGCCCGAGGTGACGAGGGTGATCCGCGACAGATTGTTGGCGGGGTCGACTTCGGCCACGGTCAGGCTCTCGATGTTGTAGCCGCGGCCCGAGAAGAGGCCGACGACGCGCGCGAGGATGCCCGGCTCGTTGTCGACGAGGACCGCGACCGTGTGCCGCTCGGTCTCGGCCACCCTCAGCCTCCCGCGCTGGGCGTGGGGCCCCCGCTCTCCCGCTTGCGGAAGAGGCGCTGAACGGCGACCGCGACAATCCCCTCCCCCGCGTCGCGGGAGGGGCGGCCGAGACCCGAAGGCGCGAGGCGGGCGAGGGTCACACCAGCACCATGCCCTCTTCCGAGACCGGCTTTTGCGCCTCGTCCTCGGGCCCGAGCAGCATCTCGTTATGCGCCGCGCCCGACGGGATCATCGGGAAGCAGTTCTCGAACTCGTCGACCGCGACGTCGACGATCACCGCGCCGGGCGTCTCGATCATCGTGCGGATCGCCTCGTCGAGCGCATCCGGCTCGGTGACGCGCAGCCCCTTGGCACCGAACGCCTCGGCGAGCTTGACGAAGTCGGGCAGCGCCGCGGTGTAGCTTTCGGAATAGCGCCCGCCGTGCAGCAGCTCCTGCCACTGCCGCACCATGCCCATGTACTGGTTGTTGAGGATGAACGCCTTCACGGGCAGGCGGTACTGGGCGATCGTCGACATCTCCTGGATGTTCATCAGGATCGAGGCTTCGCCGGCGACGTCGATGACCAGCGCGTCGGGATGCGCGACCTGCACGCCGACCGCGGCCGGCAGGCCGTAGCCCATCGTGCCGAGCCCGCCCGAGGTCATCCAGTGGTAGGGCTTCTCGAACTTGAAGAATTGCGCCGCCCACATCTGGTGCTGGCCGACCTCGGTGGTGATGTAGGGGTCGCGGTCGTGGGTCAGCGCATAGAGCCGCTC
Source organism: Allostellaceae bacterium (assembly GCA_035507475.1). GTDB lineage: Bacteria > Pseudomonadota > Alphaproteobacteria > ATCC43930 > CGMCC-115725 > DATARH01. The sequence goes on from DATJOB010000114.1 coordinate 15,240, forward strand.
GAGGGCATATTGCGGCTTGATGACGCCGCTGCGGCTCCTGTCGTAACGCAGGCAGTCGCGCCCCCGCCACGCCTCGATCTGCTTCCACCATTTGCCGCG
>DATJOB010000115.1:0-4401 GCA_035507475.1 Allostellaceae bacterium
CCGTCGAACGCCACTGCCTGCGGTCCGTGCGCGAGGTAGGTCTCGCAGAGGATCGGCAGGTCGCGGTCGCAATAGAAGCAATGCCCGCAATGCGGGTTCCACGAGAGGATGACATGGTCGCCCGGCTTGACCCCTCGCGCCGACGGCCCGACCGCCTCGACGATCCCGGCCGCCTCGTGGCCGAGCACGATCGGCATCGGGTAGCGCAGCGAGCCCTCGATCACTTCGAGATCGGTGTGGCAGAGCCCCGCCGCCTTCATCCGCACCAGCGCGTCGCCGGGCTGCAGCGGGCCGCCGGCGACGGTCTCGATCGCCAGCGGCGTGCGCGGCGCATGCAGCACCGCGGCGCGGAAGGAAAGCGTCATTGGCTCGCCCCGTTCGTCATCCCCGCGCGGGCGCCGGTCCAGGAACGAGTCTCGCCGCCGGCCTCCTGGATTCCCGCATTCGCGGGAATGGCAACAGCATACGCCTTGCCTAGACCGGGCGCTCGCCCTCGATCGTCACGCGATGCATGACGCGGCGCTGGCCGTGGTAATCGTTGATCGCGTTGTGCTGGACGCAGCGATTGTCCCAGAACGCGATCGAGTTCTTCTCCCAGCGGAAGCGGCAGGTGAACTCGGGGCGCACCGCGTGCTGGTATAGATAGGCGAGGAGCGGCGCGCTCTCTTCCTCGGTCATGTCCTTGAAGCGCACGGTGAACGCGCCGTTGACGTAGAGGCATTTGCGTCCGGTCTCGACATGCGTGCGGATGACCGGATGCTCCACCTCGCCATGCGCGTTCTCGCTGAACAGGATCTTCATCGAACGGTCCTGCTCGCGGTAGGCCGAGCCGAGCCCGTAGGGCCGGCGGGCGCTGTGCACCGCGGTCATCTTGCCGAGCATGTCCTTCATTCCGTCGGACAGCGCGTCATAGGCGAGATATTGGCTGGCGAACATCGTGTCGCCGCCGACCGCCGGCACCTCGTGCGCATAGAGCACCGAGCCGAGCGCCGGGCGTTCGAGATAGCTGACATCGGTGTGCCAGCCGCCGCCGAAATTGCGGGTCTCGTATTCCTCCTTGCGGACCTCGAGGATCTCCGCGTTGTCCTCCATCCCGGCGACGAATTCGTGGACCTGCAGCTCGCCGAAGCGGCGGCCGAAAGCGAGGTGCTGATCGGGGGTCAGCCGCTGGTCGCGAAAGAAAATGACCTGATTGTCGCGCAGCGCCTGGCGGATTTCCCCGATCACCTCGTCATCGAGGTCGCGCGAGAGATCGACCCCGGAGATTTCGCCGCCGAGCGCCCCGGCGATCCGTTTGACCGAGATGGTGCGATAGCCCATGACACCAAGCCTCCGCGAAAGCGCGATATCCGATAAAGTCGCATGTTGACGGCCGATAGGCCAGCATGACACGCATCGTTTCGGCCGCTGCGAAGCAGGGAGGCGACCATGGCGGAAGAAGCCGGATCGGGCCACGACCTCGAGGCGCTGTGGGAACAGCATTGCCTGTTCGAATTCGGCGAGCGCAACGTGCCGAAGACCATGGCGACGATGGTCCCCGAGCCCTACGTCAACCATGTGCCGACGATGACCGGCGGGGTCGGCCAAACCGAGCTGTCGCGCTTCTACCAGCATCATTTTGTCAATTCGAACCCGAAGGACACCAAGATGATCCCGGTGTCGCGCACGGTCGGCGCCGACCGGGTCGTCGACGAGGTGATCTTCTGCTTCACCCACGATGTCGAGATCGACTGGATGCTGCCGGGCATCGCGCCGACCGGAAAATATGTCGAGGTGCCGCTGGTCGCGATCATCCATTTCGCGGGCGACAAGCTGGTCCACGAGCACATCTACTGGGACCAGGCCTCGGTGCTGGCGCAGATCGGGCTCATCGACGACAGGAGCCTGCCGGTGGTCGGCGCCGAGCAGGCCAAGAAGGTGCTCGACAAGACGCTCCCGTCGAACACCCGGATGCGCCGCTGGAAGGACAGCGCAGGCCGATGATCGACGCGGCGATCGTCGGGCTCGGCCGCTGGGGCAAGACGCTGGTCGAAGCGGTGCAGGGCAAGAGCGACAAGCTCCGCTTCACCCGCGCGGTCAGCCGCGAGCCGGCCAAACACCGCGAGTTTCTCGAGACCCACCGCCTCCTCGCCGGAACGAGCCTCGCCGAGGTGCTGGCCGACCGCTCGATCGCGGCAGTGGCGCTGGCGACGCCGCATTCCCAGCATGTCGACGAGGTCGTCGCCGCGGCGGCCGCCGGCAAGCATGTCTTCTGCGAGAAGCCGCTGGCGCTGACCCGCGCGGGGACGGCGCGCGCCATCGACGCCTGCCGAGCGGCCGGCGTGGTGCTCGGCGTCGGCACCGACAAGCGCTATTTCCCGGCGATCGCCGAGGTGATCCGGCTCGCGCGCAGCGGCGAGCTGGGGCCGCTCCTGCATATCGAGGGCAATTTCTCGAACGAGGTGGCGGCACAGCATTTCAGCCCGTGGCGCGCGTCGGCCGACGAAAGCCCGGCCGGCGGGATGACCGGCACCGGTATCCACGTGCTCGACGCGATGGTCGCCGCCGCCGGTCCCATCGCCCGGGTGCATGCGCGACTGCTGTCGCAGAAGCCCGGTCCCGATCCGTGGGACAGCATCGCGATCCTCCTCGATTTCGCCTCGGGCGTCGGCGGTACGCTCGCCGCGGTGCGCTCGACGCCGCTGTTCCTGCGGCTCCACGTCTTCGGACGCAACGGCTCAGCCGAGGCGGTGAGCCGTCTCGACGTCGTGATCCGCAAGAGCGGCGCCGAGCCGCTGCGGCTCAAGTTCCCGGCGGTGGACTCGGTGCGCCACAACCTCGAGGCCTTCGCCGACGCGGCCGCCGGGGTCGCGGCCTATCCGATCCCGCCCGACGAGATCGCCGCTTCGACCAACGCCTTCGTCGCGATCGCCGAGGCGGCCAGGACCGGGGTCCTGACGCAGGAAGTGTAGTTCGGGTCGTCACCCTCGCGACGGCGGGGGTCCCGGCCATCCTTCGCCGCGCTGAATCCCGCTTGCGCGGCAATGACGAGAAAGGGAGAGCCGCCATGCCCGAGACGCTGCCCTACGGCGCCTGGCGCTCGCCGATCACCTCGGACCTGATCGTCGCCGAGACGATCGGGCTCGGCGGCGTCATCGTCGACGGCGCCGACATCTACTGGACCGAGAGCCGGCCCGGCGAGGGCGGCCGCAATGTGCTGGTCAAGCGCGGCGCGGGCGACGTGACGCCGGCGCCGTTCAACGTCCGCACCCGGGTGCACGAATATGGCGGCGGCGCCGCCGCGGTGCATCAAGGCATCGCCTATTTCAGCAACTTCGCCGACCAGCGCCTCTACCGGTTGGCGCCTGGCGACGCACCCCAACCGTTGACCCCCGAGCCGCGCGACGGGGCGGGCCATCGCTATGCCGACGGCGTGATCGACCTGCCCCGTCAGCGCTGGGTCGGCGTGCGCGAGGCGCACACCGCCGGCGGCCAGGTCGACAATGCGATCGTCGCGGTCCATTTCGGGGCGATCGGCGCCGGCCGCATCCTGGTCGAAGGCAACGACTTCTATGCCGCACCACGGCTCTCGCCGGACGGCAGCCGGCTCGCCTGGCTCGGTTGGGCTCACCCGAACATGCCGTGGGTCGGGACCGAGCTGTGGCTCGCCGAGATTACCACCGATGGCGGACTGGCGAATCCGCGTCGCGTCGCCGGCGGTGCGGCCGAGTCGGTCGCCCAGCCGCGATGGTCGCCGCAGGGCGCGCTGCATTTCATCTCCGACCGCAGCGGCTGGTGGAACCTCTACCGGCTGGGCGAGGACGGGGCGATCCGCGCGCTGTGTCCGCGCGCCGCCGAGTTCTGCCCCGCGCAATGGGCGTTCGGCCAGTCGAACTATGCCTTCCTGTCCGACGCGCAGCTCGTCTGCGCCTATGGCGAGGGAGGGCGCATGGCGCTGGCGCGGCTCGACGCCGGCGGCGGCATGCTGACCCCGCTCGCCCTGCCCTACAGCGAATTCGGCTCGCTCAAGGTCTGCGGCGGCAAGATCGCCTGCGCCGCGGGGACGCCGACCGGTCCCGGCGCGATCCTCGTCATCGACCCCGACAGCGGCGCGACCGAGGTGCTGCGCCAATCGTCGAAGGTAGCCGCCGACCCCGAGCTGCAGCGCTATTTCAGCATCGGGCGCCACGTCGAATTCCCGACCGCGAACGGGCTCACCGCCTTCGCCAATTACTATGCGCCGCACAATCCCGACCACGCCGCGCCGGCCGGCGAGAAACCGCCGCTCGTCGTCAAATGCCACGGCGGCCCGACCGCATCGGCCTCCTCCAGCCTCAGCCTCGGCATCCAGTACTGGACGAGCCGCGGCATCGCGGTGGTCGATGTCGATTACGGCGGCAGCACCGGTTACGGCCGCGCCTA
>DATJOB010000116.1:0-10804 GCA_035507475.1 Allostellaceae bacterium
GCGCGGCGAGCGTCTCGGTGAGGAGCGCCGGCGGCTGGTGCTGCGGCTCGCCGACCGACATCAGGATCGGCTGATCGTTGACCCGCGGCGTCACCGGGTTCAAGAGCGCGCGCAGCGCCTCGAAGGGATAGTCGCTGAGGCTGTCGAGAGCGGGGTTGAGCGGCACGTCTTCACCTTGAGGCGATCGGTTGTTCCGACATTAGCACGGAATTCGCGCGCGACGGGTTCACCCGGCCGCCAGTCCGGCGACCGGGAGGAGCGCGGCGCCGCGCCGCCGCCGGCCCAGCATCCGCTGCGCGTCGGCGAGCCGGCCGGCCCTGGCATAGGCCGCGAACAGCGTGAACTCGACGAGGTCGAGCTGAGCGCGGCTGCCGCCGATCCGTTCGAGCTCGTCGACGATCGGTTCGAGCGCGGCGATCGCGCCCGCGAAGTCGCTGCCCTCGAACGCCGCGAACCCGCGCGCCGTCGCCGGAACCAGCGGGCCCGAGGGATAGCGTCCTTCGGCATCGAGCGCGGCGACCTGTTCCAGCCGCGCCTCCAGTGCCGTCGCGGCGCCGGCGACCGCCTCGACCAACGCGACATGCATGTCGGAAAAGGCAAGGCCGGCATTGGGGAAGGCGCTCGCCGCGACATCCTGAACCGCGCGCCAGGCGGCCGGGTCGCGTGGCTGGCCGGCCAGCTCCCAGCGCCACAGGAAGGCGGCGCCGTCGTTCAACTTGCCGCGCGGCGGTCCGCTATGGACGTCGGGCGCGAAGGCCTCGCGGAACAGGCGCTGCGCCGCGCCGGCGTCGCCGGCTTCGAGATGGGCGAGCGCGAGGTGCCAGTTGAGATGGCTGTTGAGCGCCCCCTCGCGCGGATAGCCGGGCAGCCACGCGGCGAGGAAGGTGCGGGCGGCGTCGGCGTCGCCCTCCTCGTACGAGAGATGGGCGCGGGCATGCGCCGCCCACGGGTTCTTCGGGTTCTGCGCCAGCGCGCGGTCGATCTTCGGACGCGCCCGGTCGCGCTCGCCATTCTCCGACAGCGCCATGCCGTGATGTGCGGCGAACCACCAGTCGTCGTCGCCATAGCTCGCGGCGAGCCGGTCGAGCAGGTCGAGGAGCATGCGCTTCTGCCCGGCACGGCCGGAATTGCCGATCAGCCCGTTGGTGAAGGCGGTGGTGGCGAGCACCATGACGTCGCGCGGCCAGCGCTCCAGATGCGCATAAAGCGCGGCGAGCGTCGCCGCGGCGTCGCCGGCGACGAGCGTGGCGAAGAACGCGACATGCGCGGCTTCGCGCTCGCTCAGACCGGCGGCGAGCGCCCCGGCCCTCGCCAGCGCGGCGCGAGCGCCGGCCGCATCGCCGCGTTCGAGCAGCGCGTGCCCCTTCGCCACATAGGCGAGCGCGAACCCGGGATCGGCGGCGATGGCGCGGTCGAACGCCTCGATTGCGCCGGGATACATCGTCAGCTTGGCCTCGCAGCCCGCGACATAGGCGTCGCGCGCCGCGGCCGACTCCGTCGACAGCGGCAGGTCATATCGGTCGGTCAACAACGGGGCGGATCCTCCAAAGAGCGAATGACGCCAGGGCAAAGACGCCAGGGAGACGCCAGGGCCGCGACGATACGACCGCCGGCGGCCGGCGAGAAGGCGCGATCCGCGCGCCGCGCCCGGATCGAGTGGACAGGCCCCTTCGGCGCGCCCATGTTTCGGCGATGGCGGACGATGTCGAGCTGCTGGTTGCGGGCGGCGGGCTCAACGGGCTCCTGCTCGGCATCGCCTGCGCCGGCGCCGGGCTCGCGGTTGCGATCGTCGACCGGCTGGATCCCGCGGCGACGCTCGACGAAGGCTTCGACGGCCGCACCTCGGCGATCGCCTACGGCTCGAAGCTGGTGTTCGAGGCGGTCGGGCTGTGGCCGCTGATCGCCGCCGCTGCCGAGCCGATCCGCGAGATCCGCGTCGCCGACGACGATTCGCCGCTCTTCCTGCACTACGATCACCGCGAGCTCGGCCCGGCGGAATGCGAGGTGACGCCGCTCGGCTACATCGTCGAGAACCGGGTGCTGCGCCGCGCACTCTACGAGCGGGCGCGCGCGCTTCCCGGGCTGCGGCTTCTGGCGCCGCGCACGCTCGGCCCGATGACCGCCGCGCCCGAGAGCGCGGTCGTGACGCTCGCCGACGGCGCGCGGCTGCATTGCCGGCTCGTCGCGGCGGCAGACGGCAAGGAGTCGCCGCTGCGCCGCGCCGCCGGGATCGGCACCGTCGAATGGCGCTACCGGCAGACCGGCATCGTCACCACGGTGGCGCACGAGCGCGCGCATGGCGGCATCGCGGTCGAGCATTTCCTGCCGGCCGGCCCCTTCGCGATCCTGCCGATGACGGGGAACCGATCGTCCATCGTGTGGACCGAGGATTCGGGTCTGGCGCCGCGGCTGCTGGCGCTGCCCGATGCCGCGTTCGCCGACGAGCTCGCCGCCAGGTTCGGCGATTTCCTCGGCACGCTCGAACCGGTCGGGCCGCGCTGGGCCTATCCGTTGTCGCTGATGCAGGCCGAGCGCTACGTCGCGCCGCGGCTGGCCCTGGTCGGCGAGGCGGCGCACGTGATCCACCCGATCGCCGGGCAGGGGCTCAATGTCGGCATCCGCGACGTGGCGGCGCTCGCCGAGGCGGTGATCGACGCGCGACGGCTCGGCCGCGACATCGGCGACGACGACGTGCTCGAACGCTACCAGCGCTGGCGCCGGCTCGACGCGGTGCTGCTGGCGGCGGTGACCGACGGGCTCAACCGGCTGTTCTCGAACGCGGCTCCGCCGGTGAAGCTGGCGCGCGGCCTCGGGCTCGCGGCGGTCAACCGCGTGCCGCCGTTGAAGCGCCTCCTGATGCGGCACGCGATGGGCACGCTCGGCGATCGGCCGCGTCTCGCGCGCGGCGAGCCGCTCTGATGTCCAATCTCCAGCTGCAGCTGACGCTATGCGCCGTCGTCGCCGGGCAGATCGGCGTCCTGGCCTGGGTGGCGATCCGCCGGCGCGGCCCATGGCCGGCGCTGCTCGTCAATTTCGTCTTTGCCGCCGGGATGCTGTGGTCGGTCGCGCCATATGCGCCGAGCGAGGTCAGCTTCGCCTGGTCGGACCCCGACAGCGGCTGGTTCGACTACAAGAGCACCATCCTGACGGGCTTCGAGGCGGCCAGCTTCGTCGCCTCGCTGCTCGCCTTGCGCGGCAGGATGGCGGCGACGGTCGTCGCGTGGGTCGGCTTCGCGGGCAATTTCGCGCTGAGCCTCGTCGCGCTGCTGTTCGCGTTCACCTTCGAATTCAAATGCTGCGGCTATCTGTAAAGGGCGCGGCATGACCGGCGGCGAAACCTACGATGTCGCCTATCTGGTGCTGAGCGGCTCGACGACCGCTGCGCGCGGCCCGGAAATCCTGCGCGGCCTGCTGGGGCTGGGCTTTCGCAGCGTCATCGCCTTGCCGACGCCGAACGCGGCGCGCGTCGTCGCCGGACGCGAGCTAGCCGACGTCGCGGGCGCGCAGCTCGTCGAATCCTATCTCGACCTGGCGATCCGGCCGCGTCCGCCCCATGGCGTGGTGCTGTTCGCGCCGTGCAGCTTCAATTCGCTCAACAAGCTGGCGCACGGCATTGCCGACAACCTGGCGTTGTCGCTCACCGCCGAGGCGATCGGGCGCGGCACGCCGGTCATCGTCGCGCCGTCATTGAACGCGCCGCTGCTGGCCCACCCGCAGGCGCAGGCCTCGCTCGCAACCCTGCCGGAATGGGGGGTGACGATCGTCCCGCAGGTCGATGACGGCACCGGCCCGCGCCTCGCGCCGACCGCAACGCTGCTCGACGCGGTGCGGCCTTACGCCAGCGCGGCTAGCGGCCGGGCTCGCGGCTGAGCCCCTTGTCGTGCAGCGCCTGGAGGTAGTCGCGCCAGCGCTTCGGCTGCTCGACGCCGAGCTGGTAGAGATAGTCCCAGGAATAGATGCCGGTGTCGTGTAAATCGTCGAACTTGATCCTGATTGCGTAGTTGCCGACCGGTTCCAATTCCATGATCCCGACATGCATGCGGCCCGGGACGGTGATCTTCTGGCTCGGGTCGTGTCCTTGCACCTCGGCTGACGGGCTCTCGACCCGCAGGTATTCGGCCGGCAGGCTGAACGTCTTGCCGTCGTCGAATTCGATGGCGAGCCGCTTTTCCGCCCGGATCAGGCGGAGCTGCACCGGCCAGGGCGCGGCGCCGGCCATTTATTGGCCCGGCAAGGTCTTGCGCTCCCCGGCGCGAGCCGGGGCCCACCCCGCAACCGCTCGAAAAGCGGGGAAGCGGATCCCGGCCTTCGCCGGGGAGCGTCTGTCGGTGACGCTCATCAAGGCTTTGGCTTCTCGCCGTCGTCGAGCCGGCGCGCTTCGTCGACCAGCATGATCGGGATGCCGTCGCGGATCGGGTAGGCGAGCCCCGCCTCGTCGCTGATCAGTTCCTGCGCCGCACGGTCGTAGCGCAGCGGCGCCTTGGTCAGCGGACAGACGAGGATTTCGAGGAGCTTGGGGTCGATCTCGAACGAGCCTTCCATCGCCGCTCTCCGTCAATGGCGGGTCACGCCGGCCTCGGGGTCGGGCGCCGGGCCGCCGGCGTTCATCTCGACGAGCGCGGTCAGCAGCCGCGCACGTTCGCCGAGGTCGCGCGCCTCGAGCAGCGCCTGCTTCTCGTTCGGCGCGAACGGGCACATCATCGCGATCGAGGTGACGAGATGCTCGGCCGGCGCCTGCTCGACCGCGCTCCAATCGGCCTCGACCCGGCGCTGCGCAAAGAACGCCTTGAGCGCACGGACCAGCCGCGCCCGGTCGAAGCGGGCTTCGTCGGGCGCCAGGTCGGCGGCGAAATCGTCCCAGTCGGCAACCGCCCGGCGGTAGCCCGAGAGCAGCGGCAGTTCTTCCCTGATGCGGAAGCGCGAGACGCCGGTCAGCGTGATCAGGAAGCGGCCGTCATCGGTCTCGGAAAAGCTGGTGATGCGGCCGGCGCAGCCGATCGGGTAGATCGCCGGGTTGGTCTCGCGGATCGGCGGGTTGGCGGGCTGCACCATGCCGATGAGCCGCTCGGCGGCCAGCGCGTCGCGGGTCATCGCCAGATAGCGCGGCTCGAAGATGTTGAGCGGCAGCCGCCCGCGCGGCAGCAACAACACGCCGGTCAGCGGAAAGACCGGCAGCGTGTCGGGCAGGGCGGCGGGGTCGGCCATCGTCAGGAGAACATCAGCGACGAGAGCCGGCGGCGCGACGACAGGGTGAGCGGGTCGGTGGGGCCCATCACCTCGAAGAACTTGACCAGCTGCTTGCGCGCCGCCTCCTCGTTCCAGGTGCGGTCCTTGCGGTAGAGCGTCAAGAGCTCGTCGATCCCGGCTTCGCGCTCGCCGGCGCCGAACAGCGCCGTCGCCAGCGTGAAGCGCGCGTCGTGGTCGTTGGGGTCGGCGATCAGCCGGGCGCGCAGCTGGTCGGCCTCGGCCATCGCACTCTGCGCCTCCTCGGCAAGGTCGAGCGCCGAATGCGCGGCCGCGATCTCGGCGTGATTGAGCTGCTCCTTCGGCACGCGCGACAAGAGCTCGCGGGCGCGGGCATGCTCGCCCTTGGCGATCAGCACCCGGGCGAGCCCGGCGAGCGCCTCGATATTGTCGGGCTCGCGCTGCAGCACCTGCGAGAAGATGCCGCCCGCGCTGTCGTAGTCGCCGGCCTGCAGCGCCTCCTTGGCCATCGTCATCGCCTCTTCGAGCGGCGAGGGACCGGAGGGGCCGCCGAGGCGCTGGACGAACTGCTTGACCTGCGATTCCGGCACCGCGCCGACAAAGGCGTCGACCGGCCGGCCATCCTTGAACGCATAGACCGCCGGGATCGACTGGATGCGCATCTGCTGCGCGATCTCGGGGTTGTCGTCGATGTTGAGCTTGACCATGCGCACCGCGCCGTTGGTCGCGCGCACCGCCTTTTCGAGCAGCGGCCCGAGCTGCTTGCAGGGGCCGCACCACGGCGCCCAGAAATCGACGACGACCGGCTGCTCGAACGAGGCGTCGACCACCTCGGTCATGAAATCGGCCGTCGTCACGTCCTTGACCGGTGCGGCGCCGGCGCCGAGCCCGCCGCCGATCATCCCTTGATCCGCCATTCCTGTCGCCTCTTCCGACCCCGCCGTCCGCGACGGCGCGCGAGCGCCGCCCGCGGCGTTGTTGCCCTGCGCAAAACATGGCCGCAGCGACAGGCGATGACAAGCCGCTCAACCCTCCCGTTCGGGGATGTCGGCGATCACGGCCGGATGGCCGACCGCGTCGAGAAAGCGCACGAGGTCGCCGGGGGCGATTGCGGTGGTGCGGTCGTTTTCGAGCGGGTGGTAGTTGAGCGGGTCGTGCGCCAGCATCGCCCGCTGCAGCACCACCCTGACGCGGCCGTCGCGGTCGTTGACCGCGGCGAAGGGCGTGACGCTGCCCGGCCGCACGCCGAGCACCGCGCCGAGCAGCTCCGCCGAGCCGAACGAGAAGCGCGGGGCGCCGAGCCGGTCGGCGAGCGCCTTGAGGTCGACGCGGCATTCCTCGAGCGCCACGACGAGCCACAGGCCGCCCTTCTTGTCCTTGAGGAAGAGGCTCTTGCAATGGCCGCCCGGCAGCGCGCCGCGCAGCGCCTTCGCCTCCTCGACGGTGAAGACCGGCGGGTGCGAGTAGGTGCGATGCGCGATGCCAAGCGCGTCGAGCCGGGCGAACAGGTCCTCGGGGCGCAGCGCGGTGGTCATTGCCGCACGATGCCGCCGCGCCCGCACCCGAGCAAGAGCTTGCCGCAAGAGCTTGCGCGCCCCTCCCCCCGATATGATATGGATCGCCTCCCGGACCGGATGCGGGCGTAGCTCAGGGGTAGAGCACAACCTTGCCAAGGTTGGGGTCGAGGGTTCGAATCCCTTCGCCCGCTCCATTTTTAGCCACCTATCCCGTGGCTAACAACCACATAGCAACTCGGACCACCGAATGGGGGCCGGTCAATCGATGGTCCATAATCAACCGGTGCGTGCGCTCTCCGTGCTAATCAACTAATTTCAGTGCTTTCCGAAAGACCGGGTTGCCGCAGCGTGGTTTGTCACGTGCTCGGAATGTTGGGGAGTGTTGTGCGACCGAGACAAAGTCGCCCGCCAATCGGCTCGACTCCCACAACCGGCAAAGTTTCGCGGCCGGTGGTCGGTCGTGCGGTTTTCGCGGTTCTAGCGGTGGTCGCTCTGCCGAATTTTGGGTCGGCGGCGTTTGCTCAAACACCGCCAACGCCGACAGCCCCCGACACGATCGAGGCGCGTGTTCGCGCCTGCACGCCATGTCACGGCGCGCAGGGCGAGGGCACCGACAACGACTATTTCCCGCGTCTCGCCGGTAAGCCCGCGGGCTACCTAAAAAATCAGCTGGTCGCGTTTCGCGATGGGCGCCGCCGCTATGCGCCGATGAACTATTTGCTCGAATATCAAACCGACGCGTATCTGCAAAAAATCGGTGCGTATTTTTCCGCTTTGCGCCCACCACCGATGCCGCCGGCGGTGGCCGACGCCAGCGCCACTGTGCTCGCCCGCGGCAAAACGCTGGTTACCGACGGCGACCAAGCGCACGGCGTGCCGGCTTGCGCTGGCTGCCACGGTCCCAAACTCACCGGAATGGAACCGGGCATCCCCGGTCTTGTCGGGCTCCGAGCGAATTATATCAGCGCGCAGCTTGGCGCGTTCCGCTACGGCACGCGCACCGCTGCGGCGCCCGATTGCATGCAGCTCGTCGCTGCCAGCCTCACCGAAAGGGATGTCACCGCGGTCGCCGCGTATCTTGCCTCGCAGCCGGTGCCGACCGATCCCTCGCCTGTCTCCCGGGGCGCCCTGGCGATGCCATTCGCCTGCGGCAGCGAACCTCATTGAGGAGGCGACCATGCGGATCGCCTGGCTCATCTCATGGCTGCCCGTCGTCGGCGTGTTTTTCGCCGGCTTTGGCTTCGTGGGCGCCACAGCAGCGGCCGATGACCATGCCCTTATCGTCAAGGGCGAATATCTTGCCCAGGCCGGCGACTGCGTTGCCTGCCACACGAACCCCGGTGGCAAGCTGTTCGCTGGCGGGCGCGCATTGGCGACGCCGTTCGGGACGATCTATTCGTCGAACATCACGCCCGATCCGGCGACCGGGATCGGCAAATGGAGCGCTGACGATTTCTACAAGACGATGCACGAGGGCCGCTTCCCGGATGGCGGCCTCATTTATCCCGTCATGCCCTATGCCTCATACACCAAGGTGACGCGCGCCGATTCCGATGCCATTTTCGCGTATTTGCGCTCGGTTCCGGCGGTGAACCACCCGAACCGGCCGAATGACCTGCGATTTCCTTACGACAACCGCCAGCTTATCCTGGGTTGGCGCACGTTGTACTTCGACGAAGGGGAATACCAGCCGGACACGACCAAGTCGGCCGAGTGGAACCGGGGCGCCTATCTCGTCGGAGGGCTGGGGCATTGCGCGATGTGCCACTCGCCGATCAATGCGCTCGGGGGTACGCCGGAATCGAAGGCGTTCCAGGGCGGTCTCATCCCGATGCAGAACTGGTACGCGCCCTCGCTGACCTCGAACAAGGAGGCCGGGCTTGGCGAATGGGATATCGACGAGATCGTCGGTTTGCTGCGCAACGGCGTGTCACAGCGCGGCGCGGTCTACGGGCCGATGGCGGAGGTGACATCCAACAGCCTGCAATATCTCAGCGACGCTGATGTGCACGCCGTGGCGGTCTACCTGAAGAGCCTGGCCGCGGGCAGCCCGCCGGGACCCGAAAGGTCCGGTGTCTCGTCGTCGGAAAGCAGCCTGCTGATGAGCCTGGGCCAGACGGTGTACCAGGCACAGTGCGCGGTTTGTCACGGCTCGGACGGGCGTGGCATGCCGCCCGACTACCCGCCGCTCGCCGGCAACCCGTCGATCCAGATGGAGTCGGCGGTGAACCCGATCCGCATGGTGCTCAACGGCGGCTTCCCGCCGGGGACAGCGGGCAATCCAGAACCCTACGGCATGCCGCCTTTCGCGCAGCGCCTGTCGGATGACGAGGTCGCCGCGGTGGTCACCTATATCCGCGCCGCCTGGGGCAACCAGGGCGCCGCGGTCTCGGCGAGCCAGGCCAACGACCTGCGCAAAGCGCCTTTGGATTGAACCCGATGCTGAACTCGGATCCCGTTCCGGATGTCGTCGCCTCTCCGCAGGACGAGGCGGCGGTAAACGCGATCCTGCGGTCGGGTGCGATCGGCGCGATCGTGCTCGCTGGACTGGCAACTGCGATCGTCGTGGCGATCTGGTTTGCATTCTACCTGGCCGTCTTCCTGCCACGTGCGATCGCGTCATGAGCGATGTGGCCCCGACACCCGATCCCGCCGCCGAGCATGCCGAGCGGATCGAGCACCGCTGGGCGGCGATCATGGTTATGCTCATGGTACTGCTGGTCGCAATCGCGACGTTCGCGGGGCTTTTTCATGCGGCGGTGCCCCAGGCTCGCATCGAGACGGTCGACCCGCGCACGCTTCATCTCGGCGGCGAGTTCATCGAAAGCAATCTCGGCAGCGCGCTCGAACCCGACGGCTCGGTGACGGTCCGCGTGATCGGCCAGCAATATTCGTTCACCCCGTCCTGTCTGCTCGTCCCCACCGACACACCGGTCACGTTCCGCATGACGAGCGCCGATGTGGTGCACGGCTTGCTGATCGCTGGAACCAACATCAACCTGATGCTGGTGCCCGGCTATATCTCCAGTCTTCGCGCGCGGTTCGACGCGCCGGGCGAGCGGCTGATGCCCTGCCACGAATTTTGCGGCTTCGGGCATGAGGGGATGTGGGCCAGGGTAAAGATCGTCGACAAGGCCGCGTTCGCGGCGCTGGCGGCCCAACATGTGAGGCTGAGCTGTGTTCCGTAGCACCAGAACACTCCTCGTCACCCTTCTCACCGGCGGTTCGGCTGTGTGGAATAGCAGGCGCCTCGTCCTCGCCCATCTCTGGTTCGCCTTTGTCGGGTTCGGCGGCGCGCTGCTGCTCGGCGAATGGCAGATGTACACCCGCAGCCCGCTCGCCCATTGGATCGGCGATCCGGAGCTCTATTACCGCTCCGTCACCGCGCACGGGACGACGATGGCCTATGTCTTTCCGACCTTGGTCGCGATGGGCTTTGGCTATTTCGTGACCGAGCAATCGCTGAAGCGCCCGATAGTGGGGCTGCACTGGGCGTGGTTCGGATGGGCGCTCGCGGTCATCGGGACGGTCATGGCGATCGTCCCCGTCGCGCTCGGCCGGGCTTCGGTGCTTTACACCTTCTACCCGCCGCTGATCGGCAACGCCCTCTACTACATCGGCTTCGTTCTCGTGGTCGTCGGCTCATGGGTGTGGGTCGCGCTGATGTCGGTCAATCTGTACCGCTGGAAACGCGACAACCCCGGCGCGCCGGTGCCGTTTCCGATGTTCGCGACGGTCGCCGGCTCGTATCTCTGGGGCTGGACGGCAGTCGGCGCGGCGCTCGAATTGCTCTTCCAGATCATCCCCGTCGCGCTCGGCTGGCGCGACACGATCGATGCCGGGCTCGCGCGCATCTTCTTTTCCTGGACGCTGCACGCGATCGTTTATTTCTGGCTGATGCCGGCTTATATCGCCTATTACACGATCGTTCCGCGGGCGATCGGCGGGCGGTTGTTCAGCGACACGATGGGGCGGATTTCCTTCGCGCTGTTCCTTGTCGTCGCGATGCCGATCGGCATCCATCACACATTCGAGGACCCGCAGGTCGGCGCCGGGTTCAAATATCTGCACTCGGTGTTCAC